>NZ_CATZBU010000011.1:0-157520 GCF_958405935.1 Ralstonia psammae | reverse complement strand
GTTGTGGACACAGTCGGTCGTCCGTGTCCGTCGCAGACGATCATCGCATCAGTTCCTCAAGGCGGGGCGACGGTACATATCAGATGCTTACCGAGAAAGGAAAAGAAGCCCGCTAGTAGCGCTGCCCAAGATGCCGCGACAAAGGCGAATGAAGGTTGTTGAGCGTGGTGATTCATCGTTCTGCCGTTTTCTTTAGATGAGGTGACCGCGCTTCCTCGTGACTTGGAGCGCGCACCACCTTCTGTTCTGAATAGCCAACTACTTTGCCGACTTGACCTCAATCGCCTCCCAGCCTTTATTGCGTGCTGTGAGGAACTTTTGAACTGAGTCCACCGTTACCGTTTGAATCCGGTCCGAGAATCGCAACTCGTTGGGGTGGTCATCAAACGCGACGTTGGCCTTGAACATCCGCCCGCCCAGTCGTTTGAATGCACCAACGTTCATTTCTGATGGTTGATAGCCAGCTAGCCGCAACCACGCCTGGGCCTGTTCACGGTTGCTGATCTTGATTTCCTTGCTTTCCGCTGCGGCAGTCGTCTCCAGAACCCAGGTATTGGAGTTCTCGTATCGCAGCGAAAACGGATACGCCACCAGGCTGTACGCAGGGTTGTGCACCGCACGCAGTTCCGCTGGGTTACTCATGCGCTCCAGCAGGCGGTCTGCCACAGGCTTGGGCGGAACCATGATGAGCGCGTCGTACGAGAACATGTCATCCATGAAGAAGTTCGCGAGGCCCTCGTACCACAGGTCTGACTTTCCAGTCCCGCAGGTATTTAGCAGGTGCACCACGCGCCAAGGTTGGCCGGGTTCTGCCCGATACACAAAACCCACGTGGGAGTACTTCAACCCGTACTTGGAAAGATCTTGCCCAACACGTGCCAACAGCACGACGCGTGCATCATCGTGTTGATCCAGCGCCGTTCGCACACGTTGTGCGGCAGCCATCGCGTCGCGCAACGTGGTCTCAGTCAATGCTGCCTCGTTGCAACTCTGTCCAGCGCTTGCCGAGAACGGCAACGTGGCAGCAAGCAAAGCCGCGCAGCCGACTAGTTTTCTCAAGCCGCTACTCATGACGACTCTCCAGGAACGCGCGAGTGATGCAGCAGGGCCTCGCCTACGGTATTGGGAATGAAGGCCAACACCTTGCCTGATGCGACCAGCAGCGTGCCCGTGGCGACGGCCGAAACCTCGACCGTGGCACCCACAGAAGCGCCGACCGTATGTAGTGCGCTCTTTGCGATCTTGGCCGAAAGCTTGCCCGCTCCCTTGACCGCATTGAGCATGACTTCAACGGAGTCCCCGCCAACGTCGACGATGCCAGAAATCACATAAAAGCCACCGATGCTTGCCAATGCACCCCCTGCCGCCGGACCGCCATTTCCAGCAGACCCGGCAACGCTAGCCACTGGCGCCGTCAAGACAGAAAGCGTGCCAACCGAGATCGCCTCCGATCCGTGCACGCTTGGATTCGACTGTGCGTGCGCATGCAGTGCAACAGTGCTTGCCGCAACCAGGATCAAACCAGTTGTCAGCGCCTTCATTTTTTCTTGTATCACCTCACACTCCCCAATGATTGCTATTCCAAAGCCCGCAATCGTCTTCAACCGCGTGGCCTCAGATCTTGTATTTGGCGCCCACCCAACCGTTGCTTTGGCCGGGCAGGTGAACCGCATCAAGCTTCCTTATTGCCCTTGATGTCGTAACCGGCGGTCACGGCGCCGCCGCTACCGCCCTGGGCGTTCTGCACCACGTACTCTTGCTTGACCTTGGCGAAGGACAGCGACACGGTTTCGCGCGAACGCACCTTGTCGTCCGTGGAGCCGCCCGGGGCCACTTGCGTCACGAGCACGTCGCTCATCGTGATCTTGAGAAACTCCAGCGGGTTGCCACCAGCCTCGCGCACCACCAGCGTGGCTTGGTCGATGTGCTTACCGGTCAGGCAATACTTCATCAGGTTCGGCGAAGCACGATCGATGTGGTGCTCGAAGGTCAGGTCCGACACGGTTGCCTTGCCGGCGCCACCACCGCTGCCCGAGTGCATCGTCGAGAGCTGCTCGATCTTCCAGCTCCAATTGAGCACTTCCACTTCGTTCTTGTGCGACGCGTCTTGCGACTCACCGTCGATGCCATTGATCTTCAGGAAGATGTCCTGTGCCATTGCAACGCTCCTTCTTTGGATTGAGGGGTACAGCAAACAAAGAACCAAAAGCCTCCCCACAGGCCTGAGGTGTCAGGACCGCGAGGGAACTGCTTGGGGTTTAGGGGTTAAGCGGCGGCCTTGACCGACGGCAGGCGTGCGACCAGGCGCAACGACACCGTCAGACCTTCCAGTTGGAAGTGCGGACGCAGGAAGAACTTGGCGCTGTAGTAGCCCGGGTTGCCCTCCTGCTCCTCGACCACAACTTCAGCGGCGGCCAACGGGCGGCGAGCCTTGGTCTCTTGCGAGGAGTTAGCCGGATCAGCATCCACGTAGTTCATGATCCACTCGTTCAGCCAGCGCTGCATGTCTTCGCGCTCCTTGAACGCGCCGATCTTGTCGCGCACGATGCACTTCAGGTAATGCGCGAAGCGCGAGCACGCGAACAGGTACGGCAGGCGTGCTGACAGGTTGGCATTGGCCGTGGCATCCGCGTCGTAGTACTCGGCGGGCTTTTGCAGCGACTGCGCACCGATAAAGGCCGCGTAATCGGTGTTCTTGCGATGCACCAGCGAGATGAAACCGTTCTTCGACAGCTCGGCCTCGCGACGGTCCGAGATGGCGATCTCGGTCGGGCACTTCATGTCGATGCCGCCGTCGTCGGTCGGGAAGGTGTGGCACGGCAGGTTTTCCACCACGCCACCGCTCTCCACGCCGCGGATCAGCGTGCACCAGCCATACAGCTTGAACGAACGGTTGATGTTAACCGCCATGGCGTAGGCCGCGTTGCTCCACACGTACTTACGGTGGTCGGCGCCGTCGGTGTCCTCTTCAAAGCCGAAGGCATCCACCGGGTTGGTCTTGATGCCATACGGCAGACGCGACAGGAAGCGCGGCATGGCTAGGCCCACGTAGCGAGCATCTTCCGAATTGCGCAGCGTGTTCCACGGTGCGTATTCCAGGTTCTGGAAGATCTTGGAGAGGTCACGCGGGTTGGCCAGTTCCTGCCACGAATTCATCTGCAGCACGGAGGGCGAGGCGCCAGCAATGAACGGTGCGTGTGCAGCGGCCGAAATCTTGGCCAGCGAGCCAAGCAGTTCCACATCGGGCGGGGTGTGGTCGAAGTAATAGTCAGCCACCAGGCAGCCATAGGGCTCACCACCCAGTTGGCCGTACTCTTCTTCGTAGATGCGCTTGAAGAACGGGCTTTGATCCCAGCCGATGCCCTTGTAGCGGCGCAGCGTGCGGCGCAGTTCTTCCTTGGACACATCCATCACGCGGATGCGCATCTTGTCGTCGGTCTCGGTGTTCGACACCAGATGATGCAGGCCACGCCAGGCGGATTCCAGCTTCTGGAAGTCCTCGTGGTGCAGGATCAGGTTGATCTGCTCGGAGAGCTTGGTGTCGATGGCGCCGATGATGGCTTCGATGCTCTTGTAGGCGTCGTCGCTCATCGTGAAGGTGCTGGCGAGCGCCTGCTCAGCAAGGGTACGGACGGCCAGATCGACGGCCTCGCGGGCCTGATCGGTCTTGGGCGAGAACTCGCGGTTGAGTAGCGATGCAAAGTCGGACTGGTCAACTGTCGCGACGGTCTTGTGTTGCTGTTGTTGTGCGGAAGACATGGATAACTCGATCAATGGTGGAATTCAGGAGGGCAAAAAGCCCCGCGGCTCAGGACTCAGCCGATTCGGCGTCGATCGAGGTTTGGGCTCCCTCGGGTTTCGGCGCCTTGGCCAGCGCTTGCAACAGGGTCGGGTCTTGCAGCAGTTGGTTGATGAGCGATTCGGCGCCCGACTTGCCATCCATGTACGTCTGCAGGTTGGCCAGTTGCGTGCGGGCTTCGAGCAATTGCTTGAGCGCGTCGACCTTGCCAGCAACGGCGGCGGGCGAGAAGTCTTCAATGCTCTCGAAGGTCATGTCGACCATGAGTTGGCCTTCGCCCGTGAGCGTGTTGTTCACGGCAAACGCCACGCGCGGCTTCATGGCCTTCATGCGCTCATCGAAGTTGTCGATGTCGATTTCGAGGAACTTGCGGTCAGCTACCTGCGGCAGCGGCTCGGCCGGTTTGCCCGACAGGTCGGCCAGCACGCCCATCACGAAAGGCAACTCGATGCGCTTTTCCGAGCCATAGACTTCGACGTCGTATTCGATCTGCACACGCGGCGCGCGGTTGCGTGCGATGAATTTCTGCGAACTGTTCACAACAGACATGGTTCTCCCCAATGGGCTGGATAAACGTGCCGTGCGGGCTTATGCCGCCTCGGTTTCGGAATACGCCGGTGCAGCAACTAGGCTGTCGGCGCGATATTTGGTGTGGTAGGTCAGCTCTTTCGGCTCGGTGCCCGAGCATTCGATATGGATGGCGCTTAACGGGCGCTTCTCGGAGAGCGCACCGAGCCACAACCGCGCGAGTGGCGGTTGAATGACCTGCTCGATAAAGCTGATCAACTGGCGGGCCCCCGTTTCTCCTACCGGGCAGCGTTCCACGATGTGTGACACCACGGCCGCGCTATAGCCCAACGGGATGTCGTGCTGCTCGCGCATACGCTTGACCACGCGGTCCAGATGCAAGCACACGATTCGGCCGAGGTTCTCGGGCGCGAGTGGCAGATAGGGCACGACCACCAGGCGGCCCAGAAAGGCCGCGGGGAACACCTTGCGCAACTCGGGTAACAGCGCTTCGCGCAGGGCGGCGGGCTCGGGCATCAGCGTTGGGTCATCACACAGACTAGCCAGCAGGTCCGACCCGGCATTGCTGGTCAGCAGCAGGATGGTGTTCTTGAAGTCAATGACGCGCCCTTCCCCGTCTTCCATATAGCCCTTGTCGAAGACCTGATAGAAGACTTCATGCACATCGGGGTGGGCTTTCTCGACCTCATCGAGTAGCACCACGCTGTAGGGGCGGCGGCGCACGGCCTCCGTCAGCACACCACCCTCGCCATAGCCGACATAGCCCGGCGGGGCCCCCTTCAGGGTCGAGACGGTGTGCGACTCCTGGAATTCGGAGAGATTGATGGTGATGAGGTTCTGCTCGCCGCCATACAACGCGTCCGCCAGTGCCAACGCGGTTTCGGTCTTGCCAACCCCGGACGGGCCGACCAGCAGGAACACGCCGACCGGCTTGTTGGGGTCGGTCAATTGCGCGCGAGCGGTCTGAACGCGCTCGGCCAGTTGGGTCAGGGCGTGGTCCTGACCGATGACACGCGCGCCGAGCGTTTGCGGCAGCGCCATGACGGACGCCACCTCGTCGGCCATCATGCGCGTGACAGGGATGCCGGTCCAATCGGCCACAATGGCGGCGACGACGGATTCATCCACTTCTGTATACACAAGGGGCGCTTTCGCCTGAAGCGCATGCAGACAGGCTTCCAACTCCGCCAAGGCGCCTTGGTAGTCCGATGGCGGCTCGTCGGCGCCTGACGTAAGCATCGCCTGCCGATGTTCGAGGATGCCCGTCGCCAGCACACTTTCCTGCTGCCAACGGGCTTCGGCCTGGGCGAGTTCCGTCAGGATGGTTTGCGTTGTGGCATTGACGGCGGCAATCCGCGCGCTGTCCGCCCGGCCAAGGGTGGCTTCCTTTTCCAGGAGTTGGACTTCGGCCTTGGCCGCAGACAAACGTTGGCGCAGCAATTCAACCGCAGTGGGCGGTGCGTGCAACGACAGCGCGACCCGCGCACAGGCCGTATCGAGCAGGCTGATGGCCTTGTCCGGCAACTGGCGCGAGGGGATATAACGATGTGACAGCTTGACAGCAGCGCGCACCGCCTCATCGCGGATCAGTACATTGTGGTGCGTCTCGAAGGTGGGCACCAGGCCGCGCACCATGGCGACCGCGCTGGCCTCCTGCGGCTCCATCACTTGCAGCACCTGGAAGCGGCGCGTGAGCGCGGCGTCTTTTTCGATATGGCGCTTGTATTCGCTCCACGTGGTGGCGCCGATGGTGCGCAATGCACCACGAGCCAATGCGGGCTTGAGCAGGTTGGCAGCATCGCCGGTACCAGCTTGGCCGCCAGCACCCACCAAGGTATGGACCTCATCGACGAACAGGATGATGGGCTTGGGCGACTTGGCGGCCTCCTCTAGTACGCCCTTCAGACGCGCCTCAAACTCGCCTTTCATGCTGGCGCCGGCCAACAGCGCGCCGACATCCAGGCTGAGCAACCTTACGTCCTTCAGACTCGGAGGCACTTCGCCAGAGGCAATGGCCTGGGCCAAGCCTTCGATCACTGCGGTCTTGCCGACACCGGCTTCGCCCGTGATAAGCGGATTGTTCTGCCGGCGGCGCAGCAGGATGTCCGTCATGGTGCGGATCTCGTGCTCCCGGCCGATCACGGGGTCGAGTTCGCCAGCACGAGCCGCCTGGGTGAGATCGCGGCAGTACTGGCCCAGAGCGGACTTGCCCGACTTGGATGCAGCCATGGCACCACTGGCCTCGCCCGGCGTGGCGGGCTCCAGACCGCTACCGTCATAGGCAGCCTCGCCACTCTCCGGAGATTGCGCGACCAACGCTGGCACGGTCTCCACCAACTCGTCAACGCGCACCTTGGCGAACTGGTTCGAGATGGCGAGCATCGTGCGACGCAGCTCAGGCGTCTTGAGTAGCGCGGTCAGCAGATAGGCGCCGCGCACACGGTCGTCGGTAAGGGCCAGCGTGGCGAACACCCAGGCACGCTCGATGGCGGTTTCGATCTGGAAAGCGAAGTCGCTGATGGACGTGGCGCCTGCCGGCAGTGCCGCCAGCGCACGGGTCAAGTCAGCGTCAAGCGCGGACCGGTCCACGCCCGCGTGCGTCAAGACCCGCTGAAGATCGCCATCCGGCGCCTGCAGCAACTGATGCAGCCAGTGCACCACCTCCACATACGGGTTGCCGCGCAACTTACAGAACGCGGTCGCGCTCTCGATGGCCTTGAACAGGGTGGGATTAAGTCGACCGAACAGCGCCTGACGCGATATATCCATTGAAACTATTTTTGTGACTTCTCTTGAAATTCCGACCACCTATTCCGGGCGGCCTGAATCGGCTCTTATTTTTAGAATACGAGGGACAGCCCGCTCAGTGCAATTGAACTTATGCACTAGAAATTTCAATATAAATTTACAATTCAACCGAAAACAACGCGAAAACCCGTGTTATGAAAATAGACAGAAGCCAAAACCTTTTCCTGGCGCGGCCCTCAGGGTCTTAAGCGTCAATAGGGATCGACCTCCGATGGCGCCACCACCAATAGCATGCGAGACCCGCAGGAATTCGATTTTCCACAAATATTGACAATTCATTGCACCTCAATCCATGAATTAGAATTTACTGAACTCTGATGTTTGAAATATTAGATTCCAAATAATTGGCATTACGAAAGCATCCCGTTTGCGAATATCATTCGCATCGTTTCAATCCGTTAGTCCATTTGCGCGTGAAAATCATGGGTAACCAACAACTTGACCAGCACGAGGGCGGCTTGCTCGACGATCTCCTGCCCGCTGGCCGTGGCGACTCGGCGCGAAATGCGGACGACCCATTTGCCTTGTTGCGACACAACGGCACGCCCACGCGTCACCTGCCCTCGCAGGATGTGCGGGATGCGGTCGTGGACCCGTTGGCGCAGCTTCAGCGTGAAGCGAAGGCCGTGCTGCGCAACCCGGAGTTGGCCAGCACCTACCACCAATCGGCGTTGGTTGAGCGGTCCACCGCGCTGCCAGAGGCGGATACGCCAGCGAAATATCCTTGGGGAGGCGCCGATGCCGAAGCTGCCAGCCTGCTTGATCTACTTTCAGGGCCAGCAGGCATCAACGACCTGATCGGCACGATGGACTCCCTCGATACCCGCCGACTCTTGACGCCGCCCACAACGCCAGATGTCTTGCAGCTCTTTGCAGGTGACATCGTCACGCATCAGCGGCACGGCATGACGGCCACACTGACCCGCCGCGAGCATCACCTCGTGTCGATGGACAGTGCCTATCTGCCAGCAGCGCAAACCGAAGGGGAACAACCATGACCACGATTGCCTTGGCGTCAAACCAGCCATCCAGCCCCGGACTCGCGGCCGCCCTGCAGGAAGCTGGATCGGTTCCTCTTGCCTTGCAAGCGGCGGAAGCGCGCGTGCGCCAGCAACCCGCCGCACTCGATGCTCGCTGGCCGTTGTTCCAGTGGCTTTGCGTGGTGGGCGATTGGCCGCGTGCCCTCAAGCAACTGCAGGTGGCCACCCAGTTGGCGCCCGACTTTGCGCAGACCGCGCACGTCTATCGGGATTTGCTCCGGGCCGAGATCTTCCGCGCTGCCGTGCTCAACGGCGAGCGAGAGCCGGGCGCCTTGTTGGCATCCCCCGCTTGGGTCCAGCCACTGCTTGATGCACTGAGGCTGGTTCGAGAAAACAACCTTGACGATGCGGATCGCTGCCGCGAGCTGGCGCTCTCCAAGGCTGCCGCGCCCGCAGGCACGCACGATGGCACGCCGTTTGGCTGGATCACAGACAGCGACACGCGCTATGGGCCGACGTGTGAGCTGATTTCGGCAGGCCGCTACGCATGGCTGCCGCTTGCGCAGATGCGCAAATTGGAGATGCAGCCAGTCACAGGGTTGCTCGACCTGATCTGGCGCCCCGTCACCGTGACCCTGATCGACGGCGCTGTCTGCCGAGGCTTCACGCCCGCGCGTTATTCGGGCTCCGAGCGTAGCAGCGACGTGCTCCAACTGGCACGCAAGACGGATTGGACTGATCTCGGCCAGACCGGCGTCGTCGCGCTTGGACAAAAGACGTGGATGACCGATGCGGGCGACGTTGGCCTGCTCGACGTCACCTCGCTGACCTTTGAGCACGGCACATGAGCGAACATCACACGCCCAAGCGGCCCAATACGCAATTGTTGCCGACGCTCTTCGACCGTCTGCGTGACGATGCACCGCTACGGCAAACCGAGAACGCCAGCGAGTACACGGTGAGCCGCTCACAGATGCGCGAGATCATCCAACGCGACCTGACCTACCTGCTCAACACCACCAACCGCGAAGACGAAATCGACCGCGCTCGCTACCCGGCGGTGGCACGCTCGACGGTCAATTACGGCGTACCGCCCGTGGCCGGCAGCTATCTCTCGACCCACAAGTGGACTGACATTGTTTCGATTGTCCGCCGAGCGATCCTGGACTATGAGCCGAGACTCATTCCCGGCTCACTCGGGGTCAAGCCCCTGGGCGATGAAGACGCGCCAACGCGCTACAACACGCTGGTGTTCGAGATCAGCGGGTTGATCCACATGGACCCTTATCCAATGACGTTCACTGCCCAGAGCTCACTCGACTTGGAGACCGGCAAGATGAACGTCCAATCCATTCACACAAGCTGACCGATGGACCCTCAACTGCTGGATTACTACAACCGGGAACTCGTCTACATGCGGGAGCTGGCAGGCGAATTCGCCAAGCAGCACCCGAAGGTGGCCAAGCGCCTGGGCATGCACGGCATCGAGGTGGCCGACCCCTATGTGGAGCGGCTGATCGAGGCGTTCTGCTTTCTGTCGGCGCGCACACAGATCAAGCTGGACGCGGAGTTTCCGCGCTTCACTCAGCGACTGCTGGAAGTGGTGTATCCCAACTACGTGGCGCCCACGCCCGCCATTGCGGTGGCGCAATTCCACCCGAGCCACAGTGAAGGCGATCTCGTGCGCGGCCAGCCGGTACCGCGGGGCACCTCTTTGCTCGCCAAGGCGCCACCCGGCGAATCCACGCAGTGCGAGTTCCGCACGACGCAGCCGCTGTCGCTATGGCCGATCGAGATTGCCGAGGCGCGGCTGACGGGCATTCCACCAGACATTCAACGGCTGGAACGCTATGTGCCCGCGCATGTGACGGTGCAAGGGGCGCTGCGATTGCGGCTGCGCCTCACCCTGGACGCCACCTTTGCGCAGTTGAATGGGTTGGAATCGCTGCCGATTCACCTGTGTGGTGATGACCAGATTGCCTCACACCTGTTCGAGCTGCTGCACAGCGCGGGCTGCGCCACGTTGATCGGCAAGCCGGGGGCCATGGGTGAACGCGTGCATGCCGTCACTAGCAATGCGGTGAGCCACGTCGGCATGGCGCCCGATGAGAGCGCGCTGCCGCTGGATTGGAACAAGTTCCACGGGCACAACCTGGTGCATGAGTACTTTGCGTGTCCGCAGCGGTTTTATTTCTTCGGGCTCAACGGGCTAGCGTCTGGGTTGTCCGGGATCGACGGCCGGGAGGCGGAAATTGTGGTGTTGCTATCCAAGTCGCCGCAAGCATTGGCTAGCCAGGTGGACGCGGGACAGTTCGCGCTCTTCTGCACGCCCGTCATCAATCTGTTTCCGATGCGGGCCGACCGGATGGAGATTGATCCGGGGCGCACGGAGTTTCATCTCGTGGCGGATCGGCGCCGGCCCCTGGATTACGAGATTTTTTCGATTCGGAAGCTGTCGGGGCAGGCCAACGAGCACAGTGCTCCGGTCGACTTTCGGCCGCTGTTTTCCACGCTCAACAGCGATGAGGGCAACCACGGCCGCTACTTCTCGATGCGGCGGGAGCGCCGGCTGGTGTCTGAACACGGGCGCAAGCACGGCACGCGCACGGACTACACCGGTACCGAGGTGTTCGTCTCGCTGGTGGATCAGGTTGAGACGCCCTACCCCAATGATCTGCGCTACCTGTCGGTCGAGGCCATGGCGACCAACCGGGATTTGCCGATGCTGGTGCCACGCAATGGCCTCAATGACTTGCGCTCGCCCGATTCCATTCCGGTGGCGGGGGTTGGGCTGATCCGGCCACCTTCCACGCCGCGCCCGCCCTTTGCGGAGGGTGAAACGGCTTGGCGGCTGGTCCGCCAACTGGGCTTCAATTATCTGTCGCTCACGGATCTGGATCACCGTGAAGGGGGGCAGGGCCTGCGCGACATGCTGCGCCTCGTCGTGGGCAGCGAGGACCTGGCACAGCAGCGCCAGATCGAGAGTTTGATTGGCTCCAACATCAAACCGGTCACGCGGCGGTTGCCGGGAAGCGGGCCGATCCTCTATGGGCGCGGCGTGCAGTGCGAGCTGACAGTCGATGAGACAGGGTTCTCCGGCATCAGCCCGTACCTCTTTGGGGTGGTGCTGGAACACTTCTTGGCCCGGCATGTGTCGGTCAATGCCTTCACGGAGGCGGAGTTAACCTCTATTCAACGTGGGCGTGTACATCGCTGGCCGGTGCGCATGGGTAACCGGAGTGCGGTCTAGCCATGTATCGCGGAATCGACGATAACGCGCCACCGGCCGGAGGAACCCAGGTACCGGCAGCCCAGCCGCTCCATCACGCACCCTGGCGGCTGAGTTTCCTGGGGCTGTTGCGGCAGTTGAGCGCGCAGCAGCAGGATCGTCCACCGATTGGTCATGCGCGGCGGCCGAGTGACGAGCCCTTCCGGATTGGACAGGTCGCCTCACTCACCTTCGCCCCACGGGAAATCGCGCAGATTCGACAAGAGCGGGACAAGCTCAAGATTCGCCTTTTCGGGCTCGGCATGCTGGGCCCAAATGGTGCGCTACCGATCCACTTTACGGAAATCGTGCGTGAGCGGACCGAGGCGCACCGCGACAGTACCACAGCGAATTTCCTCGACCTGTTTCACCATCGCGCGCTCACGCAGTTCTATCAGGCGTGGGCGCATGCGCAATCGACGGCGGGGTTGGATCGCAAAGACGATGAGGTGTTCTCGCGCTATGTTGGATGGCTGGCGAGCAACGTGCCGGAAGAGATGGCAGGCCCTCTGCCCTCGCATGCCCGGCTGGCGGCCAGCGCCCACCATGTCCGCGAGGCGCGGAACCCCGATGGCATTGCGGCCACGTTGGCGCATTTCTTTGGCGTGCCTGTGCAACTTGAGGAATTTGTGCTGCACTGGATTGCGATTGATCCAACTGAGCAATCGTTGCTGGGCGCCCCCGGCGCACTTAGCGTCATGGGACAAGGCGCCATGTTGGGTGAGGCGGTACCGGACCGCCAGCACAAGTTCCGCTTGGTCATTGGGCCGCTGGACCTGAAGCAATACCTGAACTTCACGCCGAATGGGCGGGATTTGCCCGTGTTGATCGAGTGGGTGCGCTCGTTCGTCGGCTACGAGTTCGTGTGGGAGGTCGAGCTTCAGGTCATTCCCGACTCAGCGCCACCGGTGGTGCTGGGTTCCTCCGAACGTCTGGGCTGGTCAACCTGGCTTGGCGAGCCGGATCAGGATCGCGCCATTACCGGCATGGTGTTTGAGCCGGAGCAGTATGCAAAACATTGAAGCAATGAAAACGAAATCGAAGAGTCCGGCATTCGGGCAGCCCGTCACTGCGTTCCCAGAGTTGTACGAGCCTATCTCCAAAGAAAGGCCCTGCGGGGATGACCTGGAGTACGACCCCGAGTTTGTGGTGCTGCAGGCCAAGGCGGCAACCAAGCCCGACGCCCAGTATGGCGAGTTCGTCAGCACACCGGAGGCGGTGAACTGGTCCGATTTGGAGCGCGATTGCCGCCGTCTGCTGCTGCGTACGCGCGATATTCGGGTGCTGGTGCTGTTGCTGCGCTGCCGGGTCCGGCTGGATGGCGCGAGCGGCTTGCGCGATGGCTTGGCGGTCTTGGCACAATTGCTGGCGAAATGGCCGGAAGCCATTTACCCGCAACTGGTGGTGGACGGTGAAATCGACCCGGCGTTGCGCGCCAATGCGCTGGCTGCGCTGGCGGACCCGCAGGGGCTGATGCAAGACGTGAGGGAACTGGCCATCACCAGCACCGGCGCGCTGCGGCTGCAAATGCGCGATGTGGAGCGGTCATTCGGCATCCCCAGGCCGGCGGATGCGCTGGCACCGGAATCGGTGCAACAACAGCTTCAGGACTTGCGGCAGCAGCAAAGTCCGGCGCTGATGGCACTCGACCAAGCAGCAGCCTTTGCGGCATCGATCGACGCATGGGCTCGTCAGCATCTGTCAGACGACCACCCTGATCTGGGGCCTTTGCTCAAGTTGCTGGGTTTCGTCGCCGAGGCTATCCCTCGTGCAGCCACGTTGGTACCTGTTGAACCCGTGCGCGCCGCGTCAACCGACGTGTCTTCAACGGGTGGAGTGAACCTGGATCGCGCCGATCCGCCTATTGACGCCCTACATAAAGCAAGCCTCAGCGGCACTTTGCCTGATGCCCACATGGACCGGGATGCGGTTCGCGCCACGATTCGCTCCGCCCAGCTTTGGTTTGAACACAACGAGCCGAGCAGTCCGGTGTCGCTGCTGCTCAAGCAAGCCGAGCGCTTGACCGGCAAACGCTTTGATGAGGTGTTTCAGGCCATTCCGGCCGATCTCGTGGAACGATGGGCTCAGAACGATTGATGCATCACGATGGCCGGCGCGCCATGATTGAAAACAGCAGCACACCAACGCAAGAAGAATCGGGTACGCCCACCCTGCAGGACCTGCAGCGCGAACTCCAGATCGTCAACCTCAAGCTCAAGGCTGCGCAGCAGCGCGAGCGCAAGGTAGGCCTCGTCAGCGTACAGCGGACCATTATCAAGTTCGGCATCCAGCCGCATGAGTTGAGTTTCCTGCCCCCACGCGGCGTTGGGCGATGCCTCCCGGGCCTTATTCGAAGCCGGCGAGGTGTCCTTCAAGCGCAGCAAGGATGGCACCTCGACCGATTTGGCGCGGCTGTTGGCCCACCACCCTGCCCTGGCCCAGCAATACGCCACCCCCAAAGCCGGTTCCCGGCGTTTTCTCATGTACCCCTGACGGAGTGTTCTCATGATCAAAGGACTTGCTATTACGCCGCCCGTCATCGGGCGGATTTCGATTGGCCGTGTGGTGGAGAAGAACGGCCACCGTCGGACCGCTGGCACAGATGTTCGTCATCGATGCACTGTGCAAGTGGTCCGGCAAGATCGCGCTGACACGGATCGAGGAACTGCGCAAGGCGTTCGAGGGCAATCCGCTGATCGGTGAGAATCGAGCCACCAGCGTTGACAACGTTGTTAGCCGTGATCTTGACGCTGCCAGCGTCCGCGGTGATATAAGCCAACCGGGCGGGATCGATTACCTCGCCATAGTCGACTGACATGCCGGATTCACGCTTGGAGAAAACCAGCCAGCGTGTACCGCGGCTCGAGTAGGTAACGGGTGTCCCTGCGCCCACCCCATCGGCATGGTCAATGATGTTGAAAAGATCACCACCAGCTGACAAGGCGACCTGTTGATTCGACAGGATGCGCGCGTTCCGATTGGTGATGTTGCCAGCGGCATTGACCGAAACGTCGCCGTTCTGGCCGAACAGAATGCCCAACTGACTGCCTGGCGTCGTCTGGTTCAGTACGTTCCCGCCTGCATTCAGGGTCACCGCGCCGAGCGAGTCCGAGTTTGCGCTGATGCTGGTATTACCTTGTATCAGCGTGTTTCCGTTGGAAATATCGCCTGCGCTCTTGATCAGCACGCCGCTGTTGACCGATGCGAGCGTGCTTGTTCCTGATCCATTGTTCTGAAGCGCAACCGATGCGCCATCCAGAATCACGGCGCCGTTGGAGACAACGCTGCTTTCAGACAGCCAATGTTTCCAGTTGCGGACACATTGAATCCGCCACTGTTGGCCTTGATGTTCATGCCACTAAGTTGAACCGCGTCCTTGGCGGTGAGACTCACGTTGTTAGCCGCCGTCAGCGCAGCGTTGGTGAGTTGAACGCCTCCATTAGACGTGAGAACGAAATCGCCATACGACGCGTTCAATGCACCGGCACTGCGTACGCCCGGGCCTTTATCCGTGACGATCGGTTCAATGCGGCCGCTGGCGAGGCTGCCCGCCGCCGTGATATCGATGGCATAGCTGCTTGCCGTTTGCGGCTGACTAGGCGGCGTCAGTTGAAGCCAGTCATGACCGTTGTCCGTTGGGGACAGACCCGTGTTGATAACGGCGCGGCTCGTACCGGCGGTCAGCCGGGTTACTGCCGTTGGGGAGGAAAACGTGTTGGTGACTGGCCCCTGCACATTGATGTTTCTGGCCAGCATGTCCAAACCGATCAATGTACCGGTCAAACCGTTCGGCCCCACGGTGATGGTGCCGCTGTTCGTATCGAGGTTGACGTTGCGTTGATTGAGACCCGGCGCGATCTGCACGTCGGTGAAGCTGATCTGGCCTGTGGACAGTGCGAGGTGGCCGGTGTTGACGAATGAGCCTCCGTCAACCGTAATGCCATTGGGATTGGCGAGTACGACGTTGGCCCTGAGCCCCGCTACAGACAACTCACCCGAGATCTGGCTCGGATTAGTACTGGTCACCTGGTTGACGATCGTGCGGGCATTGATGCCGACGTTATTGAGAGTGACACCAGAGTTACCGACGTTGAACTGTGTATAGGTATTCTGCGAAACGCCTGACACGGCAGGGGCGATATTGACGATCTGCCGTCCGTTTGCCCCCGACACAACACTCGTCGCGGTTCCGCCGTCTGGAACCACGCCTGCACCAAATGTGGGAACACCCCACGCGAGCGCGCAGAGGCATGCAATATCGCGAAACACGGCATGCGTGCCACGCGGCTCAATATGGATCGACTCGGCCATCTCTGCTTCGCCGCCTGCGTCTGGCGGGACACTCCCAGTTTTTGTAGTTGTTCGCGGGTACCGCTATCCATGATCGAGACAGCGGACACTCGGGGTGTGAACGGAGAAAGCAGCGACAACTTAATGCGTCATTTACCCCTCTCAAGCAGGGAAAGAGGCAAATAAAATCGGGAATCAGACCACATCTACCTAAATCGATCTACCCAATCGGAAGGGTTGGCATTCAACTCAGCAGAGCAGTCGCCTCAATTCAATATTGATGACATCCTGGCTTAGTTTTATTTAATTCTTGAAATACGCTGCTGCTGCGGGCGCCAGTCTCTCAAGAGCTTCGACATGGATTTGTCGACTCACCGCGGCCCGACTGTTCACACGTCTTCGGACGCGGCATAACGCAATTGTGCGACCACGAAAGCTCCGGTCGGAACGGCAAAGACATGCTATTGATCCCCCCGTAAGGCACGTCTACTTCGAGAAAATCGCCGCCGGTTGGCAGGTGGCGAAAATGGTGCTCCCCTCACGACCAAGACGTTCTCAACGTGAGCTTTGCCAAAAGACGGCCAATCAAGCTGTTGAACAACTACATCGAGTTACGCTTTCTATCGCGGCGGTGGCAGTCCACGCACTAAAACGGAAACGTCTTTTCCATGAACTCTTGATGAGCACGCTTGGTCATGAAGATGGCACCATCGCGCATCAAATCGACGCATTCGTGAAACCACCGCTCGCGCATCACGCCCTCACTCCAAATAGCGAGCGAGATAGGCGTTTGCGAAGGCGTTGGAATCCTTCAACTGCACATCGAAGGAGTAGTGGAAAAACTGCCGCGCCGAAACAGGGTCGGCAGAGTCACCTGCTGCGCCCCCGAGCAGCCACAATTGCCGTCGCCCACCGCCTGCGACAAAATGGCGACGCCCCGACGGACCGCCGCATCACGCGGGAACGGCCTTCGCTCACGACACCTCCATGAAACTCCACCAGCTCCGCGCACTTGCTGCAATCGCCGACGCCGGCAGCATCCAGGAGGCCTCGCGCGTGCTGCACATTACGCAGCCTGCACTCAGCAAGGCCATCAAGGAGCTTGAGACCTCGGTGGGCGCGACACTCTTCGTTCGGTCCAGCAAAGGTATCCGCCTGACACCGTATGGCCAGCGGCTGGTCAGCCATGCACGGCTCATCAGCGAGAACGTACGCCGCGCGCGCGACGACCTCGAAGACATGAAGGGCACTGTCGTCAGCGAAATCAGCTTCGGCGTGACGCCGGTAACGGCGCTGATGCGCCCGGTGGCGGCCGTGCTCGACACCTTCCGCCGCGAGTTCCCTGCCGCCCGCCTGCGCATCCAGGAAATGCGCTCGGCGCAGTTGCTGGAACAGGTCCGAGAGGGATTGATGGACTTTGCCCTGACCTCGCAACTGCTCCCGGCCGATGGTGGGCTCGACTGCACGCCGGTGTGCCGCGTGCCCTCGGTGATCGGCGCGCGCAAGGAGCATCCGTTGCGAGGCTCGCGTTCGCTGCGCGAGCTGCAGCAGGCCGACTGGCTCACGCTGGACCCGCTCAGCGATATCCACGCACCCTTTTCGCGGCTCTTCGCCAACGCCGGGCTCGAGCTGCCGGGACGCGTAGTGGAATGCACGTCGATGAACCTCGCGCTGGAACTGTGCTGGAAGTCCGACGCGCTCTTGCTCCTCTCAGCTGAATCCCTGCGCCATTCAGTGATCCTGCAGACCATCGACTTCATTAGCGTCGACGAGCCGCTGCCCGATCGCATGGTGTCGCTCGTCACGCGCGACCGCCACACCCTCACGTGGGCCGCCGAACGCCTGCACAGCCGCCTGCTCGCCGGGCTGCAAGGACGACACGGGCATCTGGGAAAGCTGCCCGCTGCGAACTGACCTCGCAGCGGCCCGCTCGGGAAAGCCCCATCTCACTGACCAGGCAACCTGGCAACCTGCACCATGGGCGTGTTCGCTGGACAAGCCAGACAACCATGAACGCGGGCTAGCGGACCGCAATCCATGCGCCGCATCGGGTATGGCCGCTCGGGCCAGTCAAATCTGCCAACGCTTCGACCGTCTGCCTACGGGATAACCCGCACGAGCCATAGCCGTTGCTCATACCCATGAACAAAAGCGAGGGCCGTGAATGCTACGGGGCTCTTACCATGTGCCGCACAGGATCGGGCGCACCGGTCTCCTGCCAGTGCTACCTGCCCTACCAGCGAGGATTTCATGATCGAGTCGCAGCCCGTGTCACTTTCTCTGCCGTCACAGCCGGGGGCCGCGACGAGCAACGCTGGCGCCACGCCCGCTGCTGAACGCTCCCACGCGCGCCGCGCCGTGGTGGCAGCCGCCATCGGCAACGGCCTGGAGATGTACGACTTCACCGTCTACAGCTTCTTCGCGGCGACCATCGGACGGCTCTTCTTCCCCAGCACCAGCCCGCTGGCCTCGCTGATGCTGTCGTTTGCCACCTTCGGTGCCGGCTTTGTCATGCGGCCGCTGGGCGCGGTGCTGATTGGGCACTTCGCCGACCGCCGCGGCCGCAAGGCCGCCCTCACCCTCACCATCGGCTTGATGACGGCCGGCACCGCGCTGATCGCCTTCGCACCGACTCATGCCTCGATCGGACTGGCCGCCACCGCGCTCGTGGTGCTGGGGCGCCTGCTGCAAGGCCTGTCGGCTGGCGGTGAGATCGGCGCGGCCTCGGCGCTGCTGATGGAATCGGCCAGCAAGCAGAAGCGCTGCTTCCTGGTGAGCTGGCAAGGCGCGACGCAGGGCGGCGCGGCGCTCGCCGGCGCGCTGACGGGTGCGGCCATCACGGCGACGCTCTCTCCGGAAGCCATGATGTCGTGGGGCTGGCGCATTCCGTTCATGATCGGCCTGCTGATCGCGCCGGTCGGCTTCTACATCCGCCGCAACCTGAAGGAAACGCATGTAAGCGGAGCCGAACACGCCGATCTGAAGACCGTGTTCCGCCAGTATTGGCGCGTGCTGCTGCTGGGCATGCTGTTGATGACGGGTAGCACCTCGGGCATGTACATCACCGTGTTCTACATGCCGACGTACCTGATCCAGTCGATCCACATGCCGCCGGTCACGGCCTTCCTCGCCGCGTGCATGGCCGGTCTTGCCATGCTGGTCATGTCGCCCATCTTCGGCCGGCTCGCAGACCGCATGCCCACGCGCAAGCCCATCATCGTGGCAGCCGCGCTGGCGTCACTGGCTTGGTGCTATCCCAATTTCCTGCTGCTGACCACGCACGCCACGCTGGTATCCGTCGTGCTGCAGATCGGCGTGAGCGTAACGATCATGTCGATCAGCGGCGGTGCCGGCGCAGCCATGATGATGGAGGCGTTCCCGCGCGAGCACCGCGCCACCGGCATGGCGGTGATGTACAGCCTGGGTGTGACCGTCTTTGGCGGCTTTGCCCCGCTGATCGTGACCTGGCTGATTGCCGCCACCGGCTCCTCCATGGCCCCTGCCTGGTACCTGATGACTGCCAGCACCATCAGCCTGATCGCCCTGACGCTGTTTCCCTCGCACCCCGGCCGCGATTGACCCATCTCCGCACCCATACGACGCCATGAACCAACTGCCCGAAAACCTGAACATCCCGGCTCCGCTGCGCGAGGCTGCACAGCGATTCGCCCAGATCCGACAGCGCATCCACGCCCGTCCTGAACTGGGGGCGGATGTTGGCAACACCGCCGAACTGGTGGCCGGCTTGCTGAAGCAATGGGGCTATAGCGTGCATACCGTGGGCGGCCACGGCCTGGTGGGCCAACTCAAGGTGGGCGACGGCACGCGCAGCATCGGCCTGCGTGCAGACATGGACGCCCTGCCCATGCAGGAGCGCACGGGCCTGCCCTACGCCAGCGAAGTCCAGGGCCGCATGCACGCCTGCGGCCACGATGGACACACCGCCACGCTGCTGGCCGCCGCTGAATACCTGGCTTCCACGCGCAACTTCAACGGCACCCTCAACCTGATCTTCCAGCCCGACGAAGAAGGCCTGGCCGGGGCGCTCGCAATGATGGCCGATGGCCTGTTCGAGCGCTTCCCGTGCGACGGCATCTATGCCTTCCACAACGCGCCCGGGCTGCCGCTGGGTGCTGCCGTGGTGCAGGAAGGCCCGCTGGGCGGCTCATCGGACCGCGTCACCGTGACCTTCCGCGGCCGCGGCGGCCATGGCGCCATTCCCAATTTGGCCAACGATCCAACCCTCGCCATGTCGGCCACCGTGCTGGCCCTGCAGAGCATCGTCTCGCGCAACGTGGCGCCTGTGGACGCCGCCGTCATCAGCGTTGGCGAAATGCATGCCGGCACGACGCACAACATCATTCCCGAGACGGCGATGCTCAAGCTGAGCGTGCGCGCCACCAAACCGGAAGTGCGCGAGTTGCTGGAGCGCCGCATCCGCGAGGTGATCACGCACCAGGCTGCCTCGTATGGCGTGGGGGCGGACATCGAGTATGAGCGCCTCGTGCCGGCCATTCAGAACAGCGCGCACGAGGCCGGCATAGCCCGCGAGGCGGTGGCGTCGGTCGTGGGTGGCGAGCGCGTGCTGCGCATGCCGCCGTCGTCGCAGATGGGCAGCGAAGACTTTGCATGGATGCTGGAGAAGATGCCCGGCTGCTACTTCGCCCTGGGCAACGGCATCGCCGGACAAGCGTGGGTCGGCTGCTCGCTGCACAACGACGGCTACGACTTCAACGACAAGCTGATCCCGATCGGAGCGGCATGCTGGGTAGCGCTCACCGAGCAGTGCCTGCGCGCGTCGTGAACTTCGCCATGCTCGGTCTCGGCCGACCGATGCTGTGTTCTCGCTGCACCAAAAATTGCGCCAAAACGCCGCTCATTTAGAGAGAAGCCGCGCCAGCACAGGCGCGGCGTCCAGCTGCTGAGGCTGATTTAGGCCAACGGTCTGGGGTTCGAACCCCTCCGGGCAGGCCAGAAGCTCGGGACATTGACGGCCTACGCACCATCCCGCACCGGCAGCGCAGTCGAATACTTGATCTGCTCCATCGAGAACGATGAACTCACATCCGACAGCGGCACGGACTTGATGAGGTGCTTGTAGACCCGGTCGTAGTCTTCGATACCCGCCACCGCAACGCGCAGCAGATAGTCCATCTCGCCGCTCATCCGATAGACCTCGACCACTTCCGGCATGTCGCGCACCACCTGCGTGAAACGCTGCGCCCATTTCTCCGTGTGCTGATCGGTTCGCACGGCAACGAACACCGTCGTACCCACACCCAGCTTGCGTGGGTCGCACAGCGCCACCTGGGCGCGGATGACGCCCGTGTCCTTGAGCCGCTGCACCCGTTTCCAGCATGGCGTCTGCGAAAGATTCACACGCTGCGCAAGCTCTGCAATGGGCAGCGTCGCATCGATCTGCAACAGCCTCAGTAGTTCGCGGTCAATGGTGTCCATTTCCAGTCGAGAAATTAATTTCTATGCATGCGTAATTTTAGGGAAAATTTTCCGCAACACTGTGGAATCCACAGGAAACTTTGAATTATTTTTCTGGGCTGTCCGCCGTATCATTTTCGTGCCTCCATCGCAGCACAGAGAACGAAATGAGCGACAGCAACACCTTGCATTACCTCGACTACGCAGCCACCACGCCGGCCGACCCTCGCGTGATTGCTGCCATGACCGCCTGCCTTGGCATGGAAGGCGCGTTTGGCAATCCTGCGTCGAGTTCGCATGCGACGGGCCGCCTCGCACGCAACAAGGTCGAGCAAGCGCGCGGGCAAGTTGCTGCGCTCATTGGTGCAGATGCCGACGAGATCATCTGGACGTCGGGCGCCACCGAATCCAACAACCTCGCGCTGAAGGGCTACGCGGATACCGCCACAGGCAAGCGCCACCTCATCACCAGCCGCATCGAACACAAGGCCATCCTGGACACGATGGCGAGCCTGTCGGCGCGCGGCTGTTCAGTGACGTATCTCTCGCCGACACGCGATGGCGAAATAACGCCTGAAGCCGTGGCCGCAGCGATGACTCCGGACACTGGCCTCGTATCACTCATGCTGGTGAACAATGAGCTTGGCACGCTGACCGACGTTCGCGCGATCGCGCAGATCGTGCATGCCGCGGGCGCGCTGTTCCACGTCGATGCCGCACAGGCACTGGGCAAGACGCCGATCGATGCGCGCGCGCTCGGTATCGACATGCTGTCGATGTCCGCCCATAAGGTGTATGGCCCGAAAGGGATCGGGGCACTGTATGTCCGCCGCGACATCGCATCGCACATTGCGCCGCAAATCCACGGTGGCGGACACGAGCGCGGCCTGCGCTCCGGCACGCTCGCAACGCATCAGATCGTCGGCATGGGGGTCGCATGCGAATTGGCGGCGGAAGAACTTGAGCACGAGACCGCCCGCATTTCTGCACTGAGCCAGCGGCTGAAGGCATCGGTGCTTGCCCTCGGCGATGTGGCGCAGAACGCTGACGTCGCACGACGCATTCCCCATACCCTGAGTCTGACAGTGAACGCGCCAGGCTTCTTCCCGATGATGCTGGGCGACGATCTTGCCGTGTCGTCCACATCGGCGTGCAACTCCGCTGCGGGCACGCCCTCACACGTGCTGACGGCCATCGGCCTGGATGCCGATGCTGCGGGCCGCACCGTGCGCATCAGCCTTGGCCGCTTTGCAACCGAACAGGACGTCGACTTTGCCGTGGCGTGTTTCCGGCGCGCGATCGAGCAATGCCGCGCCGCGGCATCCAGCGGGTTGACCACGTCGCGACAGATCATGCCGGCCGATCTGAAGGCCATCCGCAATGCAGGTTTCCGCTCGGTGATCTGCAACCGCCCGGATGGCGAGAGCATCGACCAGCCCGCGTTCGAAGACATTGCCGTTGCGGCCCGCGAATTGGGCCTGGAAGCGCGCTACCTGCCGGTCGAGCCGGATGGCATTGGCGATGCAGACGTCGCGGCATTTGGCGAACTGGTCGATACATTGCCCAAGCCCATCCTCGCGTATTGCAGAAGCGGGAACCGGGCCGGCATGCTCTGGAACCGCCTGCTGGATCAACGTAAGAGCTGAGCCGCTCCGGCCCCCAGCTAAGCCACCGGCAGCTCCGTCGTCGACAGCACCTGCTTGAGCACCATGAACGTCCGGATCTGCCGCACACCCGGCAGATACAGCAACTGTTCAGCGTGGAGCCGGTTGTAGCCCTCGTTGTCTTTCGTGCGCACGAGCATGAAGTAGTCGAACTCGCCAGTCACGACGTGACATTCCAGGCAACCAGGCACTTTCTGCACCGCCTTCTCGAATGCCGTGAACGATTCCGGCGTCGAACGATCCAGCACGACGCCGATCATCACCAGCGACCCCAAATCCAGCGCGCGCGGATCGAGCAGCGCAACAATCCCCTTGATCAGGCCCAGCTCCTTGAGCCGTTCTACGCGGCGCAGGCAGGCTGGTGGGCTGAGGCTCACCTTGGCCGCGAGCGCCACATTGGAGATGGACGCATCGCGCTGGAGCGCCCTGAGAATCGCGCGATCGGTGCGATCCAAGGCGTGGCGCGCCGAAGCCACCGACCCGTCAGGCACGTCCTGCAATTTTGTTTCGCTCTTTTTCATTTCTTAGAAATAAAGAGATCAATAACCTGATTTTCAACCGGATACATTCTGGATACTAGACGATCTTTGCAACCTCATTTCGCAGTGTTCTGCGTACCATTGGTTTCCGACATCCCGCCACCTGCGGCACTGAAGGAGCCCCCTCATGAACCTGCAAAGATTCCCCCGCTACCCGCTGACGTTCGGCCCGACCCCCATCCAATCGCTGAAACGCTTGAGCGCGCACCTGGGCGGCAAAGTGGCGCTGTATGCCAAGCGCGAGGACTGCAATAGCGGCCTGGCCTTCGGCGGCAACAAGACGCGCAAGTTGGAATACCTGATCCCGGAAGCGCTGGAAGGCGGGTACGACACGCTGGTGTCCATTGGCGGCATTCAGTCGAACCAGACGCGCCAGGTGGCTGCAGTGGCAGCGCACCTCGGCCTCAAGTGCGTGCTGGTACAGGAAAACTGGGTGAACTACTCCGACGCCGTGTACGACCGCGTGGGCAATATCGAGATGTCCCGGATCATGGGTGCCGACGTGCGCCTCGATGCGGCAGGCTTTGACATCGGCATCCGGCCCAGTTGGGAACAGGCCATGGAAGATGTGCGCAAGCGCGGCGGCAAGCCGTTCCCGATTCCGGCGGGCTGTTCTGAACACCCGCTCGGCGGCCTGGGCTTTGTGGGCTTTGCAGAAGAGGTGCGAAAGCAGGAAGCGGAGCTGGGCTTCAAGTTCGACTACATCGTGGTGTGCTCGGTCACGGGCAGCACGCAAGCCGGCATGGTCGTCGGCTTTGCGGCGGATGGCCGGGCCGACAAGGTGATCGGCATCGATGCCTCGGCCAAGCCGGAGCAGACGCGTGCGCAGATCCTGCGCATTGCCCAGCACACTGCCGAGCTGGTCGACCTCGGCCGCGACATCACCGAGAAAGACGTGGTGCTCGACACGCGCTACGGCGGCCCGGAATACGGCCTGCCCAACGAGGGCACGCTTGAAGCCATTCGCCTGTGCGCACGCCAGGAGGCCATGCTCACCGACCCTGTGTACGAAGGGAAATCCATGCACGGCATGATCGACATGGTGCGCAACGGTGAATTTCCCGAAGGCTCGCGCGTGCTCTACGCCCACCTGGGCGGCGTGCCGGCACTCAACGCGTACAGCTTCATCTTCCGCAACGGTTGATGCAGCGCCGCCGCAGCGGCGCATCCGGGCGCGGGCGTGCATCGCGTGATCACGGCCCGCCTTCCAATCCTCCCTCCAGGCAGGACCAGCCATGACGGATTTTTCGACGGGGGCCACGTCGATGCGCCTCCTCGCGCATCGCACCGAAGACAGCGACCCAGGCGAAACCGCCGAATGGCTAGATGCGCTGGATGCCGTCATACAGCATGCCGGCACCTCGCGCGCGCAGTTCCTGTTCGACCGTCTGGCAGAACGCGCCTCAAAGCGTGGCGTCGGCACCGCCCTCGCCCGCGTCACGCCTTACGCCAACACGATCCCCGTTGAAGCGCAGCCGCCGTATCCAGGCGATATCGATACTGAAGAGCGGCTGGCCGCCGCGCTGCGCTGGAATGCGCTCGCCATGGTGGTACGCGCCAACCAGGCCTACGGCGAGCTGGGCGGACACATTGCAAGCTACGCATCGGCCGCCGATCTGTTCGAAGTCGGCTTCAACCATTTCTTTCGGGCTGACAACGCGGCGCACGGTGGCGATCTCGTCTACTTCCAGCCGCACGCATCGCCCGGCGTCTACGCACGTGCGTATCTCGAAGGCTTCCTCGACGAAGCGCATCTCGAACACTATCGGCGCGAGATCACAGGGCCGGGGCTGTGCTCATATCCGCATCCATGGCTGATGCCGGAGTTCTGGCAGTTCCCCACCGGGTCAATGGGCATCGGGCCGATCAATGCGATCTACCAGGCGCGCTTCATGCGCTATCTGCAGAACCGTGGCCTGCTGCAGACATCCGAACGCAAGGTGTGGGGCTTCTTCGGCGACGGTGAAATGGACGAGCCTGAATCGATCGGCGCTCTCTCGCTGGCAGCGCGTGAGCGGCTCGACAACATCGTGTTCGTCATCAATTGCAATCTGCAGCGGCTCGATGGCCCCGTGCGCAGCAACGGCCGCATCGTGGATGAACTCGAAGCGCAGTTCACGGGCGCGGGCTGGAACGTCATCAAGGTGCTGTGGGGCTCTGACTGGGATGCCCTCTTCGCCCGCGACCGCTCGGGGGCCTTGCTGCGGGCGTTCGCGCAGACCGTCGACGGACAGTTCCAGACCTTTTCCGCAAACGACGGCGCCTACAACCGCGAGCGCTTCTTCGGCCAGAACTCCGAGCTTGCCGCGCTCGTCTCGCATTTCAGCAACGAAGACATCGACCGCTTGCGCCGCGGTGGCCACGACGTGCGCAAACTCCACGCTGCCTACGCACAGGCGCTGCAGCACAAGGGCCAGCCCACGGTGATCCTCGCCAAGACCATGAAGGGCTTCGGCATGGGCAGCGTTGGTCAGGGCCGGATGACGACGCACCAGCAGAAGAAGCTCGACGTCAATCAGCTCAAGGCGTTTCGCGATCGCTTCCGCCTGCCGCTGTCCGACAGCGATGTCGAGCAATTGAAGTTTTACAAGCCAGCGCCAAACAGCCCGGAGATGCAATACCTGCATGCACGCCGGGCTGCCCTCGGAGGCTATCTGCCGAGAAGGCGGCGTGCGGCAACACAGGCGCTGACCGTGCCTGAGCTGCCATCCTGGGGGCAATTCGCGCTGCAAGCCGAAGGCCGCGAGATGTCGACCACGATGGCCATCGTGCGCATGTTCGGCAACCTGCTGAAGGACGACGCCCTCGGCCCACGCATGGTGCCGGTGGTGGCCGATGAGGCACGCACCTTTGGCATGGCAAGCATGTTCCGCCAGGTCGGCATCTATTCGCCGCTGGGCCAGCAGTACGAACCGGAAGATCTGGGTTCGATGCTGTATTACCGCGAAGAAACCGGCGGGCAGATCCTGGAGGAAGGCATATCGGAAGCCGGTGCCATTTCGTCGTGGATTGCCGCAGCCACCGCTTACAGCACGCACGATCTGCCGATGCTGCCCTTCTACATCTACTACTCGATGTTCGGCTTCCAGCGCATTGGCGATCTCATCTGGGCGGCGGCGGACCAGCGTGCGCGCGGCTTTCTCATCGGCGCAACGGCGGGAAAGACAACGCTCGGCGGTGAAGGACTCCAGCATCAGGACGGCACGAGCCACCTGGCCGCATCCACCGTTCCCAACTGCCGCGCATGGGACCCGGCATTTGCCTACGAGATTGCCGTCATCCTCGACGAAGGCATGCGCGCGATGCTGGAGCGTCAGGAGGACACGTTCTACTACCTGACGGTGACGAACGAGAACTACGCGCAGCCATCCATGCCGGATAGCGCCCTGCGTGCGGGCATCCTCAAAGGCATATATCCGCTGACACCGCAAAGCCTGTCGACCGCGCGCGTGCAGTTGCTTGGCTCGGGCGCCATCCTGGGTGAAGTCATGGCCGCCGCACAGATGCTCAAGGAAGACTGGAACATCGACGCCGCCACCTGGAGCGTGACCAGCTTTTCAGAGTTGCACCGCGAGGCCATTGCCGCGGAGCGCGTCGCCCGCCTCGGTGGTGAGGCCGCGCCTTCGTATGTGGAGACCGTCTTGCGCGAATCGCGCGGCCCCGTCATTGCGGCCACCGACTACGTGCGCGCCGTGCCCGAGCTGATTCGGGCGCACGTACCGCGGCGCTACGTCACGCTCGGCACCGACGGCTTTGGCCGCAGCGACTCGCGCCGGGCGTTGCGCGCGTTCTTCGAGGTAGACCGCGCGTCCATCGTCATCGCCGCGTTGAAGGCGCTTGCTGACGATGGTGCGCTGGATCATGCCGTGGTCCGTGAGGCGGTTGCACGCTACAACAAACACGCGACGGTGAACGACGCGCCGTGGACGCGCTAAACACCTCACTCGCACGGCTGCGCCGATGCATCAGCGCAGTTGGCAGAAGGGCCTTGGTCACGCCCGCTTTTTCGTTTCCAAATGTTACGAGGTGCACCGGGGGCGACTTCGGATAGCACGAGCAGCGAAGCCGTGCAGTACAGTCCATGCCATGAAAAAAGCCCTGACTTGCCCGTCTCTCGTCCTGCTGGCCTTGCTCGGTGCGTGCGCATCGCACCCGCCAGAGCAGCCCGTTGATTCGACCAGCACCACCGCTTCAGCAGCAACCACCAGCGCAGACAACGGCTGGCAGGCACTGCGCGCCAACTACATGGCATGCGTCCAGCGCCATGCCGATACCGGTGTGCCGGGCACCACGCAGACGAAGGCCGTGGTCTCCTCCGCGCTCGACGCCTGCGAAGGCGAGCTGCGCACCATGCACGACGGTTTCCGCGACCACCTTAGCGTGTCGATGTCATCGTCCGGCGCCCGCAAAGCGGCCGACCGCGTCACTGCGGACACCCGCGACAAAGCGCGCGTCTACCTGATGGGCTACGTCGACCACGAGCGTTATCTGGCGAAGTCGCGCTGAGCGGTTACAGCATCTCCAGTGCGCGCGGCCCCTTGGGCGGCGGGAAGATGCTGTCCAGCATCGCAAGCTGTTCAACCGTGAGCGTGTGCAACAGCGCGCCGATGTTTTCGCGCAACCGGGCACGATGGCCCGTCTTTGGAATCGCGATGATGCCGTCGCGCGCCAGCAGCCACGCCAGCGCCACCTGTGCCGGCGTCATGCCGCACTCCTGCGCAAAGCGCACGAGCTTCGGATGCCGAACCAGCCGCGCCTGCTCGATGGGCGAATAGGCCATCACCGGCACGCGGCGCTCGTGCAGCCAGGGCAGCAAGTCCCATTCGATACCGCGTCGGCTGAGGTTGTACAGCAATTGGTTCACGGCAATCTCATCGCCGCCGGGCACGTCCCACCATTCCTGCATGTCGGAGAGGTCAAGATTGCTCACGCCGTAATGGCGGATCTTGCCGTCGCGCTGCAGGGCCTGCAGCCCTTCCACCGTCTCTTCGAACGGCACATCGCCGCGCCAGTGCAGCAGGTACAGATCGAGGCGGTCAGTGCCGAGCCGGCGCAGGCTGCGCTCGCACGCTGCAGCGATATCGCGCCGGCTGGCGTTGTGCGGGTAGACCTTGCTGACGAGAAAGACTTCGTCGCGCCGCCCGGCAATGGCTTCGCCGATCAGCGATTCGGAGAGCCCTTCGCCGTACATCTCCGCTGTGTCGATCAGGCGCAAACCCAGGTCCAGACCCAGGCGCAACGTGGCGATTTCTTCCACGCGCGTGGCGCGGTCATCACCCATGTTCCAGGTGCCCATGCCGAGTGCAGGGACGCGTTCGCCGTTGGGCAGAGTGACTTGTCTCATGTCGTGCTCTCCATGTCGTGCGCTCCCGCTTTCCGATCGGGAGGCAAAACATGAATCTACAAGAGACGCGGCGCACCGGTAAGGCAGCGCCCGTCCGGTCAGAAAATACGCCCTAGCGCGCCTGACGTTGCGCAGTCCACCGACGATAGCGCCGCGACTGGCAAGCCGCGGCCAGTTGCTGCTGAAGCAGCGCCCGCAGCGGGGACACGCGCGGGTCCGTCGTGCGCCCCGTGCTCAACCGGTGGAGCTGAAACTTGACGACCGCCATGTTCGCCAGGGCGCCCAGCGCCTTGTTCTTCCACGCAATGGGCTGCAGCGCCGGCGCGCTGTTCTTGCCGCCCGCCCAGTCGCGCGGCAGGTTCGGATCAATGGACAGCGCAGTCGCAATGCCCACCATATCGACGCCGCTGTCGACCACCTGCTCCGCCACCGCCCGGCGCCGGATGCCGCCCGTGACCATCAGCGGCATGCGGGCGATGGCAGCAATGTCGCGCGCGAATTCCAGGAAATACGCCTCGCGGGCAAGCGTACGGCCATCGCGCGCGTGCCCTTGCATGGCGGGCACTTCATAGCTGCCGCCCGACAATTCGACCAGATCGACGCCCAGCGGGTTGAGCAGTTCGACCACCTGCTTGGCATCGTCAGGGCTAAAACCGCCGCGCTGGAAATCGGCCGAGTTCAGCTTGACCGACACCACGAACTGCGGCGACACGGCTGCGCGCACGCTGCGCACGATATCGAGCAGCAGGCGCGCGCGGTTCTCGATCGGGCCGCCCCACTGGTCCTGCCTCCGGTTGGAGAGGGGCGACAGAAACTGGCTCAACAAATAGCCATGGGCGGCGTGGATCTGCACACCGCTAAAGCCGCTCTGCTCCGCCAGTTGCGCGCTGCGTGTAAAGCGCTGCTGGACTTCGCGGATATCTGCCTCGGTCATCTCCCGCGGCACGGGAAACTGCTTGGAAAGCGCCCCGAGCGCCAGCGGAACCGCCGAGGGCGCCAGCGTCGGCTGCCCGAGTGATGCCGGCATCTGCCGCCCCGGATGGTTGATCTGGACCCACGCATGCGCACCATGTGCCCGCGCCACCTGTGCCCAGCGACGGAAGCGTTCCAGACGTGCGCCGTCTTCCAGCACGACGCCGTTCGGGCCGGTCATGGCGCGGTGGTCCACCATCACGTTGCCGGTCAGGATCAACCCGGCACCGCCTGCGGCCCACGTTTCATACAGCCGCAGCAGCGCGTCGGACGGCGCGTGATCGGCATCGGCCATGTTCTCTTCCATGGCGGCTTTGGCAAGGCGATTGGGGATCACCGCGCCGTTGGGCAAGACAAGGGGTGTGAAGAGCTTCATGGGTGACATCCGCGGTGGGTATTTGACATTTGACGACACCTTAACCCTAAGCTTAAAGTCAACTTGAATGTCAAGCCTGCGGAGCACGTCAATGAAGATCGGTGAACTGGCCCGCCTGAGCGGCGTGGCCGCCTCCCGCATCCGGTTCTATGAAGCCAGCGGCCTGTTGCAGCCGGCTGAGCGGCAGTCCAATGGCTATCGGGAGTACTCGCCCGAATCGGTGACGCGGCTGGAGATCATCTTGCGAGCACAAAGCGCGGGGTTCTCGCTGGAAGAGATTCGCGCACTGTTGCCCGGGCATCTGGGCGCGTGGCCACGCGAGGAACTTCTGCAGGCGCTGCGCAGCAAGGTCGCGGAAATCGATGTGCTTGAGCAGCGCCTGGCGCAAAACAAGCGCGACTTGCTTGCGCTCATCCGCGAAGTCGACCACGAGCCCGACGGCGAAGACTGCGCCGACCGCGCCCGCCGCGTGTTCGACAAGATGAATCTTCGGCCGCTCAAGCAGCCGATCGAACAGCAAGCACGCCCTGCAAGAAAGCGCGGCTGAGGCGCTTGCTGATTCCAAGACACGCTCGAACGTGCGGAAGTCGTGCTGATGCCATCACGATAAGCGGCGTCAAAACCCGCCCACGGCGTGACGCAGCAGCAAAGCAGATAGCGTCAGCATCGTCACGCCAATCAATCCATCCAACACCTGCCACGCCTTGGGTCGGGCAAACCATGGCGCGAGCCAGCGCGCGCCAAACCCCAGCGTCGCAAACCAGAACATGCTGGCAGACCCTGCACCCGCCACAAACCAGCCGCGCAACGCCGAGGCCTGCTGGGCACCAATGCTGCCCACGAGCAACACCGTATCCAGATAGACGTGCGGATTGAGCAGCGTAAAGGCCGCCGCCTGCGCCAGCGCCGCGCCCCGACTGAGGCCATCGCCACCTGCGGCTGCCCTCAACTGGTTGGAATGCCGCGCGCGCCGCAGCGCCTGCACGCCATACAGCAACAGGAATGCGGCCCCCGCCAACGCAAGCCATCGGGCGAGCTGGGGCCGCTCGCCCAACGCCTGCGCCATGCCAAGTACGCCCGCCAGAATCAGCAACGCGTCCGCCATCGCACAGAACAGCACCACGCTGCCGACGTGCTCCCGGCGCAGTCCCTGGCGCAGCACGAAAGCGTTCTGTGCGCCGATGGCCACGATCAGCCCCAGGCTCAGGGCCAAGCCCTGCAGGAACACGGAAGAGGAAGTTGCAAGCGATGTCGTCATGCGCACAGCTTGCCGCCCCGGTTGAATGAAGACAAACTATCTTTTCTTCATTCAATTCAGTTTTCCTAACTTACGTGCTGGATTATTCCGCCCTGGCGGCTTTGGCTGCCGTCATCCGAGAAGGCAGCTTCGACCGCGCTGCCCGCGCGCTGCATGTGACGCCATCGGCCATCTCGCAGCGCATCCGGCTGCTGGAAGAACGCGTTGGCTGCGCACTGGTGGTACGCGACCAACCGTGCCGCCCGACCGAAACCGGCCGGCGGCTTTGCCAGCACGTAGACCGCGTTCGCCTGCTCGAACAGGAATTGCAGGGCGCGCTGCCGACGCTGGCGCCAGAAGGCGTCGCGCGTGTTGCGCTGCCCGTTGCCGTGAATGCCGACAGCTTGGCGACCTGGCTCGCGCCAGCTATTGCCACGTTCGCAGCAGCACACCCGGTGTTGATGGAAGTCGCTGTGGATGACCAGGATCACACCGGCGAATGGTTGCGCAGCGGCGCCGTGCTGGCTGCCGTTACCGCCACCGCACGGCCGGCCACGGGCTGCAACAGCCGCCCCCTCGGGTCTATGCGCTATCTGGCTGCGGCCAGTCCCGCATTCGTGCAGCAGCATTTCCCAGACGGCGTCGGCGCAGGTGAGTTGGCAAAAGCGCCCTGCCTCGTGTTCAACACCAAGGATGCCTTGCAGACAACCTGGGCAAGGCGTCTGTGCCATCGGCATATCGAACTGCCGCGCCATCTGCTGCCGTCGTCACAGGCGTTTGTGACCGCGGCCGTGGCTGGCATGGGCTGGGGGCTGCACCCGCATGCGCTGATTGCGCAGCATCTCGAAGCGGGCTCGCTGGTCGAGCTGGTGCCGAACACGCCGCTGGACGTCCCGCTGCATTGGCAGCACGCGCGTGCGGCATCCGCGCTGCTCGACGAACTCAGCCACCAAGTGCTGACTGCGGCGCGCGCCGCGCTCCTTGCGCCATGAGCGGCTACAGTGCGTTCAGCGGGATCTTGAGATACTGCACGCCGTTCGGCTCAGCCGGGGGCAGCATGCCCGCGCGAATGTTCACCTGAATGGCCGGCAGCATCAGCGTCGGCATGCCGAGCGTGGCATCGCGCTTCGTGCGCATCTGCACGAACTCGGCCTCGCTCACGCCATCGCGCACATGGATGTTGGCGCGGCGCTGCTCGGCCACCGTTGTTTGGCACGCGGCTTCTCTGCCAGCGGGCGGATAGTCGTGGCACATGTAGAGCCGAGTGTCCGGCGGCAGATCCAGCAGGCGGCGGATCGACTGGTACAGCGCGCCGGCATTCCCCCCCGGAAAATCGCAGCGCGCAGTGCCCACGTCCGGCATGAACAGCGTGTCGCCCACAAACACCGCATCGCCCACCTGATACGCCATGTCCGCCGGCGTATGGCCCGGCACGGCCAGCGCCTTTGCTTCCAGAGTCCCAATATGGAACACCTCGTCCGGCGCGAACAGGTGATCAAACTGCGAGCCGTCGAGCAGAAACGCGGGCTCGAGATTGAAGATCGGCTTGAACACGCCCTGCACGACGCAAATGCGCTCGCCGATGGCGATGCGCCCGCCGCAACGCCTACGCAGATATGGCGCGGCCGACAAGTGATCGGCATGCGCGTGCGTCTCCAGCAGCCATTCGACGCGCAAGTCCTGGGCTTCGATGAACGCGGCGACACGGTCGGCTGATCGGGTCGTCGTGCGGCCCGACTTCGGGTCGTAATCGAGTACCGAGTCGATCACGGCGCACGGCGTGCCGGGACCCGCGTGCACCACATAGGTCATGGTGCAGGTATCGGGGTCGAAGAAGGATTCGATCTGGGCGTGCATGATGGGCTTTCGCGAACAATCTATATTTTTATAGAATATCGCCTGACATTCTGTCTGCCAATAGCCCAAACAACACGAATCGAACCCTGCATCACGCCCCGATGAGCCATTCCACCGTCAGTCCCGATGTTGTGCCGCTGCCCGAGGCGGCCATTTCCATGCTGCGCGCGTCTGCGTCGCAGGCGTGTGCCGTGCTCAAGGCCATGGCCCACGAAGACCGCTTGCTCCTGCTCTGCCAACTCACGCAAGGCGAGCGCAATGTCGGCGAGCTGGAGGCGCTGGTGGGCCTGCATCAGCCCAGCCTGTCGCAGCAGTTGGGCGTGCTGCGCGACGAAGGCCTGGTCACCACACGACGCGAAGGCAAATACATCTACTACCAGCTTGCCAGCTTCGAGGTCATCCAGATCATGCAGACGCTCTCCGAGCTTTACTGCGGCAAGGTCTTGAAGAAGATGGCGGGCCACTGACCATGTCGCCGATGGAAGCGGGTTGGATCATCAGCGCGGGGCTGGGCTCTGTGGTGGGGCTCATCCTGGCGCTGACAGGCGCAGGCGGGGCCATTGTCGCAGTGCCGCTGCTGATTTTTGGATTGCATCTGTCGGTGCCGCAAGCCGCGCCGATTGCGCTGCTGGCAGTGGGGCTGTCCGCTGGGCTGGGCGCGATGCTCGGCTTACGAGAAGGCAAGGTCCGCTACAAGGCCGCTGGGTTGATGGCGTTGGGTGGCGTGGCGATTTCGCCGCTCGGCATCTGGGTTGCCCACCGCGTGCCGAACACGCCGCTCACGCTGCTGTTTGCAGTGGTGCTCGCTTACGTGGCAGTGCGCATGTTCCGACAAGCGCGCGCAGCACCGTCAATCGAGCCGCAGCCAAGACGGACGGCACCGCCCTGCCACCTCGACACCACCACGGCCAAGCTGGTCTGGACGCTGCCGTGTGCGCGTGCATTGGCTGCGTCGGGCGTGGGCGCGGGCTTTCTGTCCGGATTGCTCGGCGTGGGCGGCGGCTTTGTCATCGTGCCCGCGCTGCGCCGCGCGACCGATTTGCCGATGCAGACCATCGTCGCCACCTCGTTGGCCGTGATTGCGCTGGTGTCCACTGGCGGCGTGGTCGCCTCGGCCATCGGCGGGCATGTCGATTGGCATATCGCGCTGCCGTTTGCCGCAGGCGCGTTGACCGGCATGCTGGTGGGCCGGCGCTTTGCACGGCATTTGGCAGGCCCGGCGCTGCAACAAGGATTCGCCGCGTTTGCGGCCGTCGTGGCGCTTGGCATGGTCGTTCGAACGTTGATTTGACCTGCGTGTTGCGAAAGCGGTACAATCGCGGTCTTCGGGGCGTAGCGTAGTCTGGTAACGCGTCCGGTTTGGGACCGGAAGACCGCGGGTTCAAATCCTGCCGCCCCGACCAGAATTGAGCATCAAACAAAACGGCTTACGTTCACCACGTAAGCCGTTTTGCTTTGGTGCGCCGCGTTGCGGCTCGTGATGCCATCTGACGATGCTATAAAGACAGCATCGCATCATGCAATGCCGCTCACCTTCCCCATGAACCTCATCCTGTGGCGCCACGCTGAAGCCGAAGACGTGGCCGCGCCCTTGCGCATCCAGCGCAACACCGATCTCCAGCGAGAACTCACCAAGCGCGGTCAGAAACAGGCCGAGAAGATGGCCAATTGGCTACGCCCTCGCCTGCCGGAAGACACCCTCGTACTCGCCAGCCCCGCCGTGCGCACGCAGCAGACCGCGCGCGCGCTCACCGAACATTTCCAGACGCTGACCGCACTTGCGCCCGGCGCCGATGTCAGCGAGATCCTCGATGCCTTGGACTGGCCGTCGAATACGAACCTGCTGCTGGTCGGGCATCAGCCGTGGCTGGGCCGCCTCGCCAGCCTGCTCATCGCGGGGGTGGAAATGGACTGGAGCGTGAAGAAAGCCGGCGTGTGGTGGCTCTGCCGCCGCATGCGCGAAGATGAAGCACAGACGGTGCTGCGCGCGGTGATGAATCCCGATCTCGCGTGACACATCACCCCCGTCACACTATCGACACGCAAAATTCACGCGACCGTCACGGTTGACACGCTTTTGTCGCGGATCTGTCACGCAGCGTCTCTAGAATCGCCCCGAAATTCACCCTTGGGGATGCACGAATGCGAGACCTGCCGACGCCCACCCAGCCGTTGATCGACGCACTGCCGAGCCTGAACCTGGGCAACGCACGGAGGGGCCTTCCTCGCTCACCCGACGCTGTTCCGGCGCGTGACAAGCCTGTTCTGGCCGTTTCGTGGGCGCGCCATCAGGATGAAGTAACCGAAGCGCAGCGCCTGCGCTACAAGGTGTTTGCAGAAGAGATGGGCGCCCGCCTGCCCTCGGCCCACACTGAACTGGACGTCGACATGTTCGACGCCGTGTGCGATCACCTGATCGTGCGCGACCAGAAAACCCTGCGCGTGGTCGGCACCTACCGGGTGCTGCGCCCGGACGCCGCAAAGCAGATCGGTTGCCTGTATTCCGAATCCGAATTCGACCTCGTGCGCTTGGCGCACCTGCGCCCGAAGATGGTTGAACTGGGCCGCTCGTGCGTGCACCGCGACTACCGCTCGGGCAGCGTCATCATGGCGCTGTGGGCCGGTCTGGGCGAATACATGCAGCGCTACGGCTTCGAATCGATGCTGGGCTGCGCAAGCGTGTCGATGGGCGATGGCGGCCACTTTGCTGCAAGCCTGTATCGCAGCTTCGTCGATGATGGCTCGCTCGCACCGATCGAGTACCACGCCTTCCCGCGCGTGGCACTGCCGGTGGACGAACTGAACCAGGATCTCGAAGTCGAGCCGCCTGCGCTTGTGAAGGGTTATCTGCGCCTGGGCGCACGCATCTGCGGCGCCCCGGCCTGGGATCCCGACTTCAACGTCGCCGACTTCCTCACGCTGTTGCGCCTGTCGGACATCAACCCGCGCTACGCACGCCACTTCCTGCGCGGCTGATATCACTCCTAACAACAGCATGCAAAACAAAACGGCCCGGGTAACTCCGGGCCGTTTGGCTTGGGATGCGGCGAGATGCTTTACACGTACACCACCTTGTAGCGGCGGCCGATGCGCTGCCACTCATCGGCTTCCTTCATCAGGCTGTATTCCACCAGCGGATTCTGCTCGATCCAGCTCTTGGGCAACTCGACCTCGAAACCGCCTTCGTTGAGTTCGCCTTCGCTGTGGCGCACGCGCAAGCCCGGCAACTGGATCGCTCCACGCCGACGGCACAACACAAACGCCAGACGCAGGCTGAACAGCATCCGCCAATCCAAGAACTTGCCGCCGCCCGAAAGCTTGCCCAGCTTGCCGGCATGGCCCAGCAGCAGCGTCGCCAGGCGCGCCTGATCGGTCTTCGAAAAGCCCGGCATATCCGCATGGCTGGCGATGTACGCCGAGTGCTTGTGATACCCGCTGTGCGAGATGCTCATGCCGATCTCGTGCAGGCTTGCCGCCCAACCCAGCAGCGCGAGGTTGTCTTCACGGCGCTCATCGGGCGGATCGGGAAACTGCGACAACAGCGCCGTCGCCGCATCGCGAACGCGGCTCGCCTGCGCGCGGTCGACGCTGTAGCGACGCATGAACTGCTCGATCGTGACCGTGCGCATGTCTTCGTGATGCGAACGGCCAAGCAGGTCATACAGCACGCCCAGGCGCAAGGCGCCATCGGTCACGTCCATGCGGTCGACATCGAGTTCCGCGAACACACCCAGCATGATCGACAGCCCGCCCGGCAGCACCGGAATCCGGTCCGACTTCAGGCCATTGAGCTTCAGGCGGTTGGTATTCTCTGACTTGACGAGCGCGCGCTTCAGGCGCTCCAGCCCTTCGCGCGTGATGCCGTGTTCGTTGCTCTTGTCATTGAAGCCGTTCAGCTCGATCAGCTCGGCCAGCGCACGCGCCGTACCCGATGACCCGACGGCCTGGTTCCAGCCAGCCGTGCGGTACTGTTGCACGAGTACCTGGATCTCGCGACGCGCGGCCAACTCAGCCTGCTTCATCGCGTATTCATCAACGTTGCCGTTCGGAAAGAAATGCCGGCTGTGCGAAACGCAACCGATATACAACGACTCCATCAGCTTGGGCTTGTAGCCGTTGCCGATGATGAACTCTGTAGAGCCGCCGCCGATGTCAACGACGAGCCGGTTGCCCTGGCACGCTGGTGCGTCATGCGATGCACCGAGATAGATAAGCCGCGCCTCTTCGCGACCCGCAATCACCTCGATGGGAAACCCCAATGCGGCTTCAGCCTCGATCAGGAATTCCTGCGCATTCTTGGCCACGCGCAAGGTGTTGGTGGCCACGGCACGCACATGCTCGGGGGCAAAATCACGCAGGCGGTCGCCAAAGCGGCGCAAGGCATCGACGCCACGTCGGCGCGCGGGCTGATCCAGGTATTTATCTTGCGTAAGCCCGGCGGCCAAACGCACCGGTTCGCGCAGCGCATCAACCTGGAAGATCTGGGTACTACTGGTACCGTTGGCACCTAGGGTTTCGTCAACGCGGCCGATCATCAGCCGGAAGCTGTTGGAGCCCATGTCGACAGCAGCCAGCAGACGGGGGGTGGGACTCATGAATGAAAACGGGTGAGGAGCAGAATCAGGGGCGCGGAGTATTGTCGTTCGAAACAATGCGCAACAAAATATGTCTTTATTGTGTCCCGAACGTGACAAATCCAATGTGTCACAAATTTGACACTGAACTATGAAAAAGTGGCCGGATCGTCATCCGTCTGAACACAACATGTCGACATTGCCCGCGGGCGATCTGCTTAATCGCGAACTGGGCATCCTGGAATTCAACGCCCGTGTGCTCGCCCAGGCCGCTGACCCGGGTGTGCCGCTGATGGAGCGGCTGAAATTCATCTGCATCGTGTCGAGCAATCTCGATGAGTTCTTTGAAATCCGCATTGCAGGATTGAAGGAGCAGATGCGCGACAACCCTTCGTCGGTCACGCCCGACGGGCTGTCGGTGCAGCAGGCATTTGGCGTGGTCTCGGAGCGGGTGCGGCAGCTGGTCGCGCAACAGTATGCCATGTTGCAGGACGAGATCCTGCCGCTGCTGGAGAAGGAAGGCGTCTTCTTCCACATGACCACCAACTGGAATGAAGCCCAGCGCGCCTGGTGCCGCAGCTTCTTTCAGCGCGAACTGGTGCCCATCCTGACGCCGATGGCGCTGGACCCGGCGCATCCCTTCCCGCGCGTGCTCAACAAGAGCCTGAACTTCATCATCGAGCTGTCTGGTAAGGATGCCTTTGGCCGTGAGGCTGAACTGGCCATCGTGCAGGCGCCGCGCGCCCTGCCCCGGCTTGTGCAGATGCCGCCGGAGCTGTCGGGTTACCCATATGGATTCGTGCTGCTCTCGTCGTTCATGCAGGGCTTTGTGCATGAGCTGTTCCCGCAGATCGACGTGCACGGCTGCTACCAATTCCGCGTGACGCGCAACTCCGACCTGTTCGTGTCGGAAGATGAAATTACGGACTTGCGCGAAGCGCTGCAGGGCGAACTGTCCACGCGACACTTTGGCGACGCGGTGCGCCTGGAGATCGCGCACGACACATCGTCGGCACTGGTGGTGCGCCTGCTGCAGGAGTTCGGCCTGGCCGACGCGGACTGTTACCGCGTCAAGGGCCCGGTGAACCTCGTGCGCCTGCTGCAGGTGCCCGACATGGTCGACAAACCGGTGCTGAAGTACCCGCCGCACGTGCCTGCAACGGTCCGGCAGGTGGCCAACAGTTCGAACGTGTTCGACGCCATCCGCCAGGGCGACATCCTGTTGCACCATCCATACGAAAGCTTCACGCCCGTGCTGGAGCTGCTGCAACAAGCTGCGCGCGACCCCGACGTAGTCGCCATCAAGCAGACTGTCTACCGCACCGGGAACGAATCCACGGTGATGGAAGCGCTCATCAAGGCGGCGCACAACGGCAAGGAGGTGACGGTCGTTGTCGAACTGCTCGCGCGCTTTGATGAAGAGACGAACATCAACTGGGCAGACCAGCTTGAATCGGCCGGCGCACATGTCGTGTATGGCGTGGTTGGCCACAAGTGCCACGCAAAGATGCTGCTGGTGGTTCGCCGCGAGGTGTCCGGCAAGGGCAAGGCGGTCAAGCTGCGCCGCTACGCGCACCTGGGCACGGGCAACTACCACCCCAAGACCGCTCGCCTCTACACCGACTTCGGCCTAATGACGGCCAACGAGCAGATCTGCGAAGACGTGCATCACGTGTTCCAGTTGCTCACTGGCACGGGCGCGCAGGTCAAGCTGCATCATTTGTGGCACTCGCCGTTCACGATGCACGGCAACCTGATCGAGCATATCCGGGCCGAGGCACGCGCAGCGCGCGCAGGCAAACGTGCGCGCATCATCGGCAAGATGAATGCGCTGCTGGAGCCGGCCATCATCGACGAGCTATACAAGGCGTCGCGGGCGGGCGTGAAGGTCGACCTGATCGTGCGCGGCGTGTGTGCGCTCAAGCCGGGCGTGCCAGGACTGTCGGAGAACATCACCGTACGCTCCATCGTCGGGCGTTTTCTCGAGCATCACCGCGTCTACTACTTCCATGCCGTCGGCGAGGAAGTCGTCTATCTCTCGAGCGCCGACTGGATGGACCGCAACCTGTTCCGCCGCGTGGAAGTGGCATTTCCCGTGCTCGATCGCAAGCTCAAGGCGCGAGTCATCAAGGAAAGCCTGCAGGTGCATCTGCGCGACAACGCATCGGCGTGGGTCATGCAGCAGGATGGTCGCTACGTGCAGCGACAGGCGCGTGGCAAGCACGTGCGCATCAGCCAGTTGGAACTGCTGAACCACTTCTCGCCGCAGGCAGCTGCGGCGGCAGAGACGGCGGCTGCAGTGGCGGCGGCAACGGCGGCTGAACCGACGGTGCGCGCTCCGGTGGAGATCTCCGCAGGTTGAACCGCTGGCCGGCTTGCAAACGAAAAACGCACGCTCAACAGCGTGCGTTTTTGTTTGGCGCATTGGAGAGCACCGCCAATCAGGCGACGCGCTCATCGGTAACGGCAGCGCTGCGCACGACCGTGCGCTCCGGCGGGAACACGGCGCGGAAGGTACTGCCCTTGCCGTGCTCGCTGGTCACCTGCAGCTCCCCACCGTGGCGCGACAGCACGTGCTTGACAATGGCCAAGCCCAGCCCGGTACCCCCAGTGTCGCGTGAACGGCTGCGGTCCACGCGATAGAAACGCTCGGTCAGACGCGGAATATGCTCGGGCGCAATGCCAATCCCCGTGTCGGTGACGGAGTACATCGCGTGGCCGTCCCGCACGCCCCAATCGAGGCGGATCGTGCCGCCATCCGGCGTGTAGCGCACCGCGTTGGACGCCAGGTTGCTGAACGCGGAAAGCAGTTCGAGTTCGGCGCCGCACACGCTCACGGCGGGGTCGCATGTCATGCTGACGGTGTGCCGGCCGGCAGACAGCGCTTCGATATCGTGCTGGAGCTGCAGCATCATGCGCTGCATCGGCACCGGCACCAGCGAGGGCGGCTCGGAATTGCCTTCCAGCGTGGCGAGCGCCAACAAATCTTCCACCAGGTGCTGCATGCGCATGGCCTGCGTATGCATCATGTCCAGGTAGCGCCTCTTGTCTTCTTCGGGCAGCGGAATGTCGCGCACCGTCTCCAGAAAGCCCGAGAGCACGGTCAGCGGCGTCTTCAACTCGTGCGAGACGTTAGCCACGAAATCGCGGCGCATCGCTTCGGTGTTCTCCAGCTTGGTGATGTCCTGCGTCACCAGCAGCTTGCGATCTTCGCCGTACGGCAAGATCTGGGCAGAGACGATGCTTTGCTTGTGCGGGCCCACATCATGCATGGTGAGCGGCTCCTCGAACTCGCCGCGCGCCAAGTAGCGCACGAACTCCGGTCGGCGGATCAGGTGGGTAATGCGTTGGCGCAGGTCACGCTTGGCAGACAGGCCGAAGTGTTCTTCAGCCACCGCGTTGCACCATTCGATCTGGTCTTCGCCATCAAGCATCAGCACGCCGTTGGGCGACGCCTGAATGGCCTGGATGAAGCGGCTGTGCTGTTGCTCAACCTGCAGCACCTGGGTGCGCCAGCCCTTCATCAACCGGTGCAGGCGGTAGTAGACCTCGCCCCACAGGCCAAGCGCGCTGGGGATCTCGCCATAGGCCGGCGAATCCAGCACGCGCCACAGGCGTTGGATCTGATAGATGTAATACAGGAGCATCCCCAACAGCATTGCGCTGAGCACGGCCAGCGCAACGACATGGTCGACGAAGATATACAGGCATGCCGTGACGATGCCCATGAAGGCGGCAAAGACGGCAAAGCGGGTCCAGAAGACGTTCATAAAGGCATTTTAAGCGCTGGACCACGACGGACGTGTGAACGCGCGATGGAAATCCCCCCCTCGCGCGTTCGCCTGACTGATGCGTTATTGCCCCGGATTGCGCGCCAGGCGATAGCCGCTGCCGCGCACGGTTTCGATCATGTTGCTGTAGCCACCCGGGGCGAGCGCTGCGCGCAGGCGCTTGATGTGCACGTCCACGGTGCGCTCTTCCACGAACACGTGGTCGCCCCACACCTGATCGAGCAGTTGCGAGCGGCTGTGCACGCGCTCTGGATGCGTCATCAGGAAATGCAGCAGGCGGAACTCCGTCGGACCGAGGTCCAGCTTGATCGGGTTTTCTGCCTCAATGTTCGCGGCCGTCACGCGATGCGTGGCCGGGTCCAGCTTCAGGCCGTTGATCGCCACCACGTCGTCGGTCAGCTGCGGCGCGCGGCGGCGCAGCACAGCCTTGATCCGGGCCAGCAATTCCTTGGGCGAGAACGGCTTGGTGACGTAGTCGTCCGCACCGCTGTCCAGACCCATGATCTTGTCCTGCTCTTCGCTGCGGGCCGTCAGCATGATGATCGGGATCTGCCGCGTGCGCTCGTTGGCGCGCAGCTCCTTGGCGAACATCACGCCCGACTTGCCCGGCAGCATCCAATCGAGCAGGACGAGGTCGGGCAACACGTCGCTCATCAGCGACAGCGCCTGCTCGGCGTTGTACGCGCGGATCGGGTAGTGCCCCGCGTGCTGCAGGTTGACGGCGATCAGTTCAGCGATCGCCGGTTCGTCTTCTACGACGAGAATGCTGCTCGGCATGCTTACGTCTCCAGTCCTGCCTTTTATTCGCCCAGGATCTCGCGTTCCAGCGTTTCACGCGAAGCGTGCCGGACGTCCGTTCCCTTGACGATGTAGATAATAAACTCGGCGATGTTCTTGGCGTGATCGCCGATACGCTCGATGGCCTTGGCAATGAACAGCAGATCCAGCGCCACTGAAATCGTGCGCGGGTTCTCCATCATGTATGTGATGAGTTCGCGCATGAAACCGCGGAATTCCTCATCGATGGCCTTGTCTTCCTGCAGGATCGACACGGCGGCAGCGGTGTCCAGGCGCGCGAAGGCGTCCAGCGCGTGGCGCAGGATGGTCGCGGCCATCTCGCCCGAGCGCTCGACACCGGCGTAGTTCAACGCATGTGCCGACGGGTCCTGCATGATGCGCTTGGTGCGCTTGGCGATCTTCTCGGCCTCGTCGCCGGCGCGCTCAAGGTTCGTGATGGTCTTGGAGATGGCCATCACCAAACGCAGGTCGCGAGCGGTGGGTTGGCGGCGCGCGATGATGTTGTTGCAGTCGCCGTCGATCTCGATCTCGAGCGCGTTGATTTCCAGCTCCACGGCCATGACCTGATCGCACATGGCGGTGTCGAAGCTGGCCAGCGCGCGCATGGCGCGTGCAATCTGCGCTTCCACCAGACCACCCATCTGCAGCACCTTGGTGCTGATGGAGGTCAGGTCGGTGTCAAACTGCGATGACAGATGCTTCTCAGACATCGGTTTCTCCTTGTCGCTTCAGCTTCAGTGTTGTTGCAGATCAGCCGAAGCGGCCGGTAATGTAGTCTTCTGTTTCTTTGCGCTGCGGCTTGATGAAGATCTTTTCGGTATCACCAAATTCGATCAGCTCGCCTAGGTACATGTACGCCGTGTAGTCGGAGCAACGCGCCGCCTGCTGCATGTTATGCGTGACGATGACGACCGTGTAGTCGTCCTTCAGTTCGGCGATCAGCTCTTCGATCTTGCCGGTGGAAATCGGGTCGAGCGCCGAGCACGGCTCGTCCAGCAGCAGCACTTCGGGGCGGATGGCAATGCCGCGTGCGATACACAGACGCTGCTGCTGGCCGCCCGACAGGCCGTACCCCGACTGGTTGAGCTTGTCCTTCACTTCGCTCCACAGCGCGGCCTTGGTCAGCGCCCATTCCACGCGGTCGTCCATCTCGGAGCGCGACAAGCGCTCGAACAGCTTCACGCCGAAAGCAATGTTGTCGTAGATCGACATCGGGAACGGCGTCGGCTTCTGGAACACCATGCCGACCTTGGCACGCAGCAGAGCGATGTCCGTGCGCGAGGTCAGCAGGTTCTCGCCATCCATGTTGATCTCGCCTTCGGCACGCTGCTCCGGATACAGCGCGTACATCTTGTTGAACGTACGCAGCAGTGTCGACTTGCCGCAGCCCGACGGGCCGATGAACGCGGTCACCTGCTTCTCGGGAATCTGCAGTGAGATGTTCTTCAGCGCGTGGAACTTGCCGTAATAGAAATTCAGATCGCGAACATCGATCTTCGGGCTTTGCGTGCGCACTTCGAGGGACGTAGCAGTCATGATCATTTCTTGGTGAACAAGGCACGCGCGAGGACGTTCAGCCCCAGCACACCCAGCGTAATCAGGAACACCCCGGCCCAGGCCAACTGTTGCCACTCGGGGAACGGGCTCATCGCAAACTTGAAGATCACGGTCGGCAGCGTGGCCACCGGCTGATTCAGATCCAGACTCCAGAACTGGTTGTTCAGCGCGGTGAAGAGCAGCGGCGCGGTTTCGCCGGCAATGCGGGCGATGGCCAGCAGTACACCGGTGATCACACCGGCATACGATGCCTTGAGCGTAATCGACAGGATCATCTTCCACTTGGGCGTGCCAAGCGCCATGGCGGCTTCACGCATCGCGTTGGGCACCAGGTTCAGCATGTTCTCGGTGGTGCGCACCACGATCGGAATCTGCAGCAGCGCCAGTGCAAGCACACCTGCAATGCCGGAGAAGTGCTGCACGCGCGCCACCACGACGGCATACACGAACAGGCCGATCACGATGGACGGTGCCGACAGCAGGATGTCATTGATGAAGCGCGTGGCGCTCGCCAGCATCGACGTCTTGCCGTACTCGGCCAGATAGATGCCGGCCAGGATGCCCAGCGGCGTGCCGACCAGCGTGGCCATGCCCACCAGCAGGAACGAGCCTGCGATGGCGTTGGCAAGGCCACCTCCCGGCGTGTTGGGCGCCGGCGTCATCTCCGTGAAAAGCGACATCGACAGGCCGCCCACACCCAGCGAGAGCGTGGTCCACAGAATCCACGCCAGCCACACCAGGCCGAAGGCCATGGCGGCAAGCGAGAGTGCCAGCGCAATCCCGTTGACGTTGCGGCGGCGGGCCTGCAGGCGTGCCTTGACCTTTTCAGAGTCGGCACGGACGGCAGGGACGGAAGGCGTACGCATGGTATTGGGTCTCATAGCGTCAGGCAGATCGCGTTGGTTCACTTCTGACCCTCGCTCTTCTGCAGGCGCAGAAGCAGCAACTTGGAGGCCGCCAGGACGATGAACGTGATGACGAACAGGATCAAGCCCAGCTCCATGAGCGCCGCGGTATGCAGGCCCTGGCCCGCCTCCGCAAATTCGTTGGCCAGCGCAGAGGTGATGCTGTTACCCGGCGAGAACAACGACGCATCGGACAGCAGGTTGGTGTTGCCGATCACGAACGTCACGGCCATGGTCTCGCCCAGCGCACGACCCAGGCCCAGCATCACACCGCCGATCACACCAGCCTTGGTGTACGGCAGCACCACGTTCCACATAACTTCCCACGTCGTGCAGCCCACGCCGTAGGCAGATTCCTTGAGCAGCGTCGGCGTGATCTCGAACACATCGCGCATCACCGCCGAGATGTACGGAATGATCATGATCGCCAGGATCACGCCGGCGCACAGCAGGCCAATGCCGATCGGCGCGCCCTGGAACAGCGCCCCGATGACCGGGATCTTGCCGACGGTGGCAGCCAAGGGCTTTTGAAAGTACTCGCCGAAGATCGGCGCAAACACGAGCAGACCCCACATGCCATAGACGATGGACGGCACTGCGGCGAGCAGCTCAATGGCGGTACCCAGCGGTCGACGCAGCCAGGCTGGCGACAGCTCGGTCAAGAACAGGGCAATGCCGAAGCTCACGGGCACGGCAATGATGAGCGCGATCAGCGACGTGACCAGGGTGCCGTAGACGGGCACCAGCGCACCGTATATGTCGGAGGGCGGATCCCACTCCGAATTCCACAGAAACGACAGGCCGAATTTCTCGATCGTGGGCCACGAGCTGATGATGAGCGAGAGGATGATGCCGCCCAGCAGCAGTAGCGTAACGATTGCGGCAAGGCGGGTCAGACCGCCGAACACCAGGTCGCCGAAGCGGCTGGGTGGTCGCATACGGGAAGCGCCGGAGGAATCAGAGAGCGTGGCCATGAGGGAAACCGGTCAGCCGTAAAAGAAGCTTTTTGGAATGGTGCGGGCGGCCAATTCACCGCCTGCCCGCACCTTGTACCGCACTTACTTACGAGCCCTTATGCAGCAGGCAACGATCAGTGGTTGTAGACAACCTTGCCCGATGCATCCTTCACGCTCGACTTCCACGTTGCGCGGATCTGGTTCTTCACGGCGTCCGGCAGCGGCACGTAGTCCAGGCCCTTGGCAGCGTCATCGCCACCCTTGTAGGCCCAGTCAAAGAACTTCATGACTTCAGCGCCCTGCTCCGGCTTGGCTTGCGTCTTGTGCAGCAGGATGAACGTTGCACCGGCGATCGGCCATGCGTCCTTGCCCGGCTCGTCCGTGAGGATCTGGTAGTACGACTTGCTCCACTCGGCGCCGGCAGCGGCAGCCTTGAAGGCTTCAGCGGTCGGTTGGACGGTAGCGCCCGCCTTGTTCTGCAGGTTCACGTACGTCATCTTGTTCTGCTTGGCGTAGGCGTACTCAACGTAGCCAACTGCACCACCCAGACGCTGCACGAAAGCGGCCACGCCTTCGTTGCCCTTGCCACCCGTACCGGTCGGCCAGTTCACGGTCGTGCCTTCGCCAACCTTGCTCTTCCACTCGGCGTTCACCTTCGACAGGTAGTTCGTGAAGATGAACGAGGTGCCCGAACCGTCAGCACGGCGCACCACCAGGATGTCCTGGTCCGGCAGCTTGGCCTTCGGGTTCAGCTTGGCAATGGCCGGATCATTCCACTTCTTGATCTTGCCCAGGTAGATGTCACCCAGCAATTGGCCGTTCAGGGTCAACTCGCCCGGCTTCACGCCCGGCAGGTTGATCACGGGCACCACGCCGCCAATCACGGTCGGGAACTGGATCAGACCATCCTTGGCCAGCTCTTCGTCCTTCAGCGGCATGTCCGATGCGCCGAAGTCGACGGTCTTGGCGGTGATCTGCTTGATGCCACCCGACGAACCAATACCTTGGTAGTTCACCTTGGTTTGGGTCGCCTTGTTGTAGTCGGCCGCCCACTTGTTGTAGACGGGTGCCGGGAACGTTGCGCCTGCACCAGTGATGTCAACAGCAAATGCGGCACCAGCGAACGCCAATGCAGCCACGCCAGCGATTGCGGTTTGGACCAGTTTCATGAGTTCTCCAGAGGAGCGGTTGAGCGATGACAGATTTTTGACACCCGAACTTTAGGCCGCGCGAATGACAGTTCTGTGACAACACGAAAACTTCTCATAACTGACCTGCAAGGCACGAAAGTCGGCTCACGTGCATAAAAAAAGCGACCCGGAGGCCGCTTTTTGACTTGCTTACTTGATCTGGCAGCAACTTACTGCAACGTCGCGGCAAGACGCTCCGCATGTTGGTTGGCCAGTTCGGCATCCTGCGCTTCCACCATCACGCGGACGACCGGCTCCGTACCGGACGGGCGAATCAGCACGCGTCCCTTGCCGTTCAGCTCGGCCTCGCTGGTCTTGAGGGCAGCCTGCAAGCCCGCGTGCGATTTCCAGTCGAACCCCTTTTCGACCCGCACGTTGATGAGTTTTTGGGGGAACAGGCGCACGCCGTCCAGCATCTGATCCAGCGTCTGGCCGCTGCGACGCAATGCCGCAAGCACCTGCAACGCCGAGATGATGCCGTCGCCAGTGCTGTGCTTGTCCAAGCAAAGCAAGTGGCCCGACCCTTCGCCGCCCAGCAGCCAACCATGCTTCTTCAGCTCTTCCAGCACGTAGCGATCGCCCACCTTGGCGCGCACGAACTCCACACCCTGCGCCTTGAGCGCCAACTCCACGGCAAGATTAGTCATGAGGGTGCCGACCGCACCCGGCACCGGCTGGCCCGCCGCACGCCGCGCCTGCACCATCACGTAGAGCAACTCGTCGCCGTTGTAGAGGCGGCCATTGCGGTCCACCACCTGCAGGCGGTCGGCATCGCCGTCGAAAGCCAGGCCGATGTCGGCGCCATGCTCGCGCGTGGCCTCGACCAGCTTGCCCGGCGCCGTCGCGCCATAGCCGTCGTTGATGTTGCGGCCATTCGGCTGGTTGCCGATCGACACTACGTCCGCACCCAGCTCATGGAAGACGTGCGGTGCGATGTGATAGGCCGCGCCATGCGCGCTGTCCAGGACGACCTTCATGCCGAACAGGTTCAGGTCGCTCGGGAACGTGCTCTTGCAGAACTCGATGTAGCGCCCCGCGGCATCCTCGATACGGCGGGCACGGCCCAGCGCGTCAGAGGCGGCATATTCCATCGGTTTTTCCAGCTCGGCCTCGATCTGCAGCTCGGTTTCATCCGGCAGCTTGTCGCCGGTGGCCGAGAAGAACTTGATGCCGTTGTCGTAATACGGGTTATGTGATGCAGAAATCACCACCCCCGCCGACAGCCGCAGCGCGCGCGTGAGGTACGCGACGCCCGGCGTGGGCAGCGGCCCGCTCATCAGCACGTCTACGCCCGCTGCGGTAAAGCCCGCTTCCAGCGCGGCTTCGAGCATGTAGCCCGACAGGCGCGTGTCCTTGCCGATCAGCACGGTCGGACGGCCGTGACCATGCGCTTCCCCGCCATGGGCCAGCACGCGGCCGGCGGCATAACCAAGGCGCAACACGAAATCCGGCGTGATGGGGCTTTCACCGACACGCCCACGGATGCCGTCGGTGCCGAAATACTTCCTGGACATTGGGAGTCTCTCCTGGAGAATGTTTCTTTCTTTGTTTGTAAGGCGCCGGCCATCGCCGGGCAATCCTCTGTTCGCTTGACCCCCAGCCGCTTGAGGCTGGGGCGGCTGTCATTCCAGTGGCGGATTCACGCGTTCGTGACGCATAGCCCACCAGAGTTGGATCGCTTCCACGGTCGGTTGCACGTCGTGCACACGCACAATGAACGCACCCCGCTCCGCCGCTAGCAGCGCTGCCGCCACACTGACCGTCACGCGTTCGGCTGGCGGTTTGCCGCCCAGCACGGCGCCCAGCGTAGATTTGCGCGACAAACCGGCCAGCAGCGGCAAACCGATGCGCTCGAACTCCGCCAAGCGATTGAGCATGATGAGATTGTGATCCGGCGTCTTGCCAAAGCCAAATCCCGGATCGAGCGAGATACGGTCGGCCGCCACGCCCGCTGCCGTCAGCGCCTCCGTCTGCGTGCGCAGAAAGGTCTCAACCTCGCCCATCAGGTCCGTATAGCTGGGCGCTTCCTGCATCGTTTCTGGATCGCGCTGCATGTGCATGACGCACAGCCCGGCGTTGCCCTTGGCCACGGCTTCAATCGCGCCAGGCCGGCGGAAGCCCCAGATATCGTTGATCAGGTCGGCGCCTGCATCCAGCGTGGCGCGCATCACCTCGGGCTTGTAAGTATCGATCGACAGCGGCTTACCGCATTCGCGCAGCGCCTCGACGATTGGCATCACGCGATCCAACTCGGCTTGCAGGCTCAACGGCTCGGCGCCTGGCCGGCTCGATTCGCCACCAATGTCGATCATGTCGACGCCTTCGGCGATCAGTTGTTCGGCGTGGCGCAACGCCGCGTCGCGCGTGGCGTGCTGCCCGCCGTCCGAAAACGAATCGGGCGTGACGTTGAGAATGCCCATGACCAGCGGACGCTGATCGCGTGCGTAGCGGAAACGTCCGCACTGGAAGTGCGTTGTGGTCGGAATAGAAGCAGACAAGATAGGTAGACAGGAATGCTGCGCAGGACCGAAATGCTACGTCAGGCCAGCTAGAAAGCGCCAACAAAAAAGCCGGTGCGCTTGCACCGGCTCTTCTGCGTCGCCTCCGGGGCGACAAACTAACGGGTCATCATCAGGCCGTGGCAGGCACGTTGCCCGGGGTCACGCCAGCTGGCGTGCCACCACCCGGGGGGGTGCTGCCACCACCGGTAGAGCCATAGCGCGGCGGGCGCGGCGGCTTGCCGTCCATGATGTCGTTCACCTGATCGGCGTCGATGGTTTCCCACTCGAGCAGCGCCGCAGTCATGGCTTCAACCTTATCGCGGTTCGCTTCCAGCAGCCCCTTGGCCAGAGCGTACTGCTCGTCCACGATGCGGCGGATTTCCGAATCCACCTTCTGCTGGGTCGCCTCGGACACCGTCTTCGATGCCATGCGGCCGAAGAAGCCGTCCTGTTCCGTGTCGACGTAGACCATGGTGCCGAGCGCGTCGCTCATGCCATATCGCGTCACCATATCGCGGGCCATCTTGGTGGCGCGTTCGAAGTCGTTAGAGGCACCGGTACTCATCGCACCCAGGAACACCTCTTCTGCGGCACGGCCACCGAACAGGATCGCGACCTCTTCAAGCATCGTGTCCTTGTAGGCGTAATGCTTGTCGTGCTCCGGCAGTTGCCAGGTCAGACCGCCCGCCCAGCCGCGCGGCATGATCGTGACCTTGTGCACCGGATCAGCCTTCGGCAGCAGCTTAGCGACCACCGCATGGCCCGACTCGTGGTACGCCGTAGCGCGGCGTTCCTCTTCTCGGATCACGGCGGACTTGCGTTCCGGACCCATGTAGATCTTGTCCTTCGCGTCTTCGAAATCCTGCATGTCGACCACGCGCTTGTTACGACGTGCGGCAAACAGTGCAGCTTCGTTGACCAGGTTGGCCAGATCAGCACCCGAGAAGCCCGGCGTACCGCGTGCCAGCACCGATGCATCAACGTCGTTGCCGATCGGCACCTTACGCATGTGCACCTTGAGAATCTGCTCACGGCCGCGGATGTCCGGCAGCCCGACGTAGACCTGGCGGTCGAAACGGCCCGGACGCAGCAGCGCCTTGTCCAGCACGTCAGCGCGGTTGGTTGCCGCGATCACGATGACGCCAGAGTTCGCCTCGAAGCCGTCCATCTCGACCAGCATCTGGTTCAGGGTCTGTTCGCGCTCGTCGTTGCCGCCGCCCATGCCGGCGCCACGATGACGACCGACCGCGTCGATTTCATCGATGAACACGATGCAGGGTGCCTGCTTCTTGGCGTTTTCGAACATGTCGCGCACGCGCGCCGCGCCCACGCCGACGAACATTTCAACGAAGTCCGAACCGGAGATGCTGAAGAACGGCACCTTGGCTTCGCCGGCAATGGCCCGAGCCAGCAGCGTCTTGCCGGTACCCGGAGGCCCCACCAGCAGCACGCCGCGCGGAATACGACCACCCAGCTTCTGGAATTTCTGCGGATCTTTCAGGAAGTCGACCAGCTCGACAACTTCTTCCTTCGATTCGTCACAGCCAGCCACGTCAGCAAACGTGACGCTGTTGTTGTTCTCATCAATCAGCCGCGCCCGGGACTTGCCAAACGAGAAGGCACCGCCTTTCCCGCCGCCCTGCATCTGCCGCATCATGTAGAACCAGAACACGATGATCAGCAGCGTCGGGCCGAGATAGTAAAGCGCAGTGAGAAGCACACCTTGCTCTTCTTCGGCCTTGCCTGTCACCTGCACGCCGTACTTCATCAGGTCGCCCACCATCCAGATGTCGCCCGGCGAGATGATGGAATACTTGTTGCCCTCGTTGGGCGTGACCAACAACGTGCGGCCCTGGACTTCGACACGCTTGACCTTGCCGGCCTTCGCATCGTCCATGAATTGCGAGTACGTCACACCCTCTTGGGTGCGCGGCTTGTCAAACTGCTTGAAGACGGTGAACAGCACCAAGGCAATCACCAGCCAGATGGCCGCCTTCTGAAACCAGTTGTTATTCAAGGCGAGACTCCTTTAGAAATGCCTTGACGGGATGCTTGGCATTGTAATGCACGGACACCGCCGCAGGTTGATTGCCCGCAAGACCACAGGCCGCCGAACCGTCGATCGAGAGCCTTTCCTGAGTAACGTCCGTCAGCCCGGATGCTTGAGCTGGCGTCCCAGCAGAAACGTCTCGGACGATTTGTCACGGGAAGCTTTAGGCTTGCGCGGCGCCACAATCTTGAAATGGCGCTTGAACATCTCGACGATCTGACTATAGCCGCTGCCGTGAAAACATTTGATCAAGAGCGCACCCTCAGGTTTCAGGTGCGCCATCGCAAATTCCACGGCCAGTTCGGCGATGTGCTCCATGCGTGCGGCATCCGCCGACGCCACGCCTGATAGGTTTGGGGCCATATCGGACAAAACAAGGTCCACTTTGCCACCGCCGGTTGCGTCCAGCACGATTTTTTCGAGTTCCTGGAAAACAGCTTCCTCACGGAAGTCGCCCTGGATGAAGGTAACGTCGGCGATGGCTTCCATCGGCAGGATGTCGATGGCGACGATTGCGCCGTCGATACGGCCATCCTTGGCGCGCGGCGAGGCGGCCAGCTTGTTGCGCACGTACTGGCTCCAGCTGCCCGGCGCGGCGCCCAGGTCAACGATGACCTGCCCCGGCTTGATCAGCTTGTCCTGCTCGTCGATCTCTTTCAGCTTGTAGGCGGCGCGTGCGCGATAGCCTTCGCGCTGCGCCAGCTTTACGTATGGATCATTGATATGGTCGTGCAGCCACGACTGGTTGAACTTGTTCTTTGCCATCGAATTGGTTGCAATTTCACCTGGAGGTAGCGCCAAACATGGCAGCCAGGACTGGTTTTGGCGGATAATACGCGCCGTTTGTCTCTTTGCGCGATCCCGCCCATATTTATGCCCGCCCTTATCCTCACCCCTGCCCAACGATCGGAACTGCGCTCCGAAGCGCACGCGTTGAACCCGGTCGTCATCATCGGTGCGGAGGGCCTGACCAAGGCCGTTCTGGCCGAAATCGACCGCTCGCTGGCGGCCCACGGGCTGATCAAGATTCGCGTCTTCGGCGATGACCGCGAAGCACGCATCGAACTTTATGACACCATCTGCGCTCGCCTGCAGGCTGCCCCCGTGCAGCACATCGGCAAGCTGCTGGTGATCTGGCGCGAAGGCCCGGCGTACCTGAAGGAAAACCAGCCGCGAGACCTCAAACCGCCGCGCAAGACCACCGTTGGTGCCGGTCCGCGTTCGGTCACCGTGCGCAAGCCGAACCCGAACAGTGCACGCCGCCCGAAGCCGGTCCGCCTGAGCGTGCTCGGCAACGAGCGCGTCACGGCCGGCGGCAACGTCAAGCGCGCCAAGCCGCGTCAAACCAGCCAGAAAAAGAAAGCGCTGTCCTGATCTGACTCGGGGCCTGCACGGAAAACGACCGGCTTTTCAGCCGGTCTTTTTCTTGTTTCAAGCGGCTTGCCGAACATCGGCGGACTTCCAGATCAGCACCAACCCCAAGAGACTCTGCGCCAGATAGAACACGCTCGATACGCCGTGCAGCATGCCAAACCGTGCGCGGTAAGGCGAATCCCCCACCGCCACGCCAAGCGCATCGGCCTGTTCTCGCAGCGAAGCCATGAACGGCTGCAGCCCGAAATAGCCCACTAGCACGCACAGCAGCATCGCCAGCACAAGCCAGCGCAGCCGCCGATAACCGGCCTGACCGCGACGCACCAGCGCCGTGGCAGCCAGCAGAAGCAAACACCCTGTCGCCAGGCCGATCCACGCTTCCGCATGAAACAGCCGGCCGGCAATGGAACCGGCCAACTGGCGATCATCCAGCATCGCAAACAGCGTCGGAGCGACGATGTAGCCGATGGTCCAGAGCGAACCACACCATACCGTGGCAAGCAACTGGAAGAAGCGCTGCGGCATGGTGGTTGTCTCGGATCAGGTTAGAGGTACTTGACGGCCAGGACTTCGTACTCGCGTTCGCCGCCCGGGGCGACCACGGTGGCGACGTCGCCTTCGAACTTGCCGATCAGCGCACGGGCGATCGGCGAGCTGATCGAGATCTTGCCGGTTTCCAGATCGGCTTCGTCATCGCCCACGATCTGGTACGTGACGGGCTTGCCCGAATCCAGATCTTCCAGGTCGATGGTGGCGCCGAAGACGACACGGCCATCCGCATCCAGCTCAGCGGGGTTGATGATGTTGGCGACGGCCAGCTTGCCTTCGATTTCCTGGATGCGGCCTTCGATGAAACCCTGACGCTCCTTGGCGGCATCGTAGTCGGCATTTTCGGACAGATCGCCCTGGGCGCGCGCCTCGGCGATGGCGTTGACGACAGCAGGACGCTCCACGCTTTTCAGGCGCTGCAGCTCTTCCTTAAGCATCTCTGCACCGCGCTTGGTAATCGGAATGGTGCTCATGTTGATTAATTCAGAATCACAAAAAAATCAGCCGCTGCGAAGCGGGAGGGCGCGTAGCGCACACCCGCCTGACGGCGGCTGTCGTTGTTTTGACACGGACGCTGTAGTGTAGGCGAACCGTCCGGAGGCGGCAACTGCGCCTCCGGACGGCTCACCGCGACGCTATGCCGCGCCGCGTGCCCCGGCGATGGGCTCACAGGGTGGCGTGCAGGCCCTGCAGGTCATACACATCGAGGTGCTGCATGTGCTTCAGACCTTCCACCGCAGCCCGAGCACCGGCGATGGTCGTGTAGTACGTCACGCGCTGGGCCAATGCTGCCTGGCGGATGGAACGCGAGTCGGCAATCGCGGCGCGCGTCTCGTCGACGGTCGTGAAGACGAGTGCGATCTCGCTGTTCTTGATCATATCGACGATGTGCGGACGGCCGTCCTTGACCTTGTTCACCACGCGCACCGGAATGCCGGCGGCTTCAATGGCCGAGGCCGTACCGCGCGTCGCCACGATCGGGTAGCCCAGCGTATGCAGCGCGCGAGCAACTTCCACGGCTTGCGGCTTGTCGCTGTCCTTGACCGTCATCAGCACGGTGCCCTTCTCGGGCAGGCGCGAACCGGCGGCGAGCTGGCTCTTGAAAAGCGCCTCGCCGAAGGTCTTGCCGACGCCCATCACTTCGCCGGTGGAGCGCATTTCCGGTCCAAGCACCGGATCGACGCCCGGGAACTTGTTGAACGGGAACACCGCTTCCTTGACGCTGTAGTATGCCGGCACGACTTCCGTCTCGACGCCTTGCGAATCCAGCGACTGACCAGCCATGCAGCGCGCGGCCACCTTGGCCAGCGAAATGCCGGTCGCCTTCGACACATACGGCACCGTGCGTGAAGCACGCGGGTTCACTTCCAGCACGTAGACGATGTCTTCGCCGCCCTTTTGCTGGATCGCAAACTGCACGTTCATCAGGCCGACCACGTTCAGCGCCTTGGCCATCGCTGCGGTCTGGCGCTTGAGTTCGTCAACGGTAGCCTGCGCCAGCGAGTACGGCGGCAGCGAACAAGCCGAGTCGCCCGAGTGCACGCCGGCCTGCTCGATGTGCTCCATCACGCCGCCGATGAACACGCGCTTGCCGTCGGAGAGGCAGTCCACGTCGCATTCAATGGCGTCGTTCAGGAAGCGGTCGAGCAGCACTGGGCTGTCGTTCGACACCTTCACGGCTTCGCGCATGTAGCGCTCGAGGTCGCGCGGCTCGTGCACGATTTCCATCGCGCGGCCACCCAGAACGTACGACGGACGCACCACAAGCGGGTAACCGATCTCTTCGGCCAGCTTGAGCGCTTCGTCCTCGGCACGCGCGGTCCGGTTGGGCGGCTGACGCAGGCCCAGCTCGTGGAGCAGCTTCTGGAAGCGCTCACGGTCTTCGGCCGCGTCGATCATGTCCGGCGACGTGCCGATGATGGGCACGCCATTGGCTTCCAGATCCAGCGCGAGCTTCAGCGGCGTTTGGCCGCCGTATTGCACGATCACGCCGACCGGCTTTTCCTTGTCGACGATCTCGAGTACGTCTTCCAGCGTCACAGGCTCGAAGTACAGGCGGTCGGACGTGTCGTAGTCGGTCGAAACGGTTTCCGGGTTGCAGTTGACCATGATGGTCTCGTACCCGTCTTCGCGCAGAGCCAGCGCAGCATGCACGCAGCAGTAGTCGAACTCGATACCTTGGCCGATCCGGTTCGGGCCGCCGCCCAGGACCATGATCTTCTTGTTGCTGGTCGGCTCGGCTTCGCACTCGCCATGCTCGGCTTCGTACGTCGAGTACAGGTAGGCCGTGTTGGTCGCAAATTCAGCGGCGCACGTGTCGACACGCTTGTAGACCGGGCGCACCTTCTCTGCGATGCGCTTCTCGCGCACGGCCTTGGCGGTGGTCTTCGTCAGCTTGGCGAGGCGGCGGTCGGAGAAGCCTTTCTGCTTGAGCAGACGCAGTTCAGCAGCCGACAGGCTCTCCAGCGTGCGCGCCTTGACGAGCGCCTCGGTCTTGACGATGTCTTCGATCTGCGCGAGGAACCACGGGTCAACGGCGGTCTCAGAGTAGACCTCGTCGATCGACAGGCCCAGGCGGAATGCATCGCCCAGGTACCAGATGCGGTCCGGGCCGGCTTCGCCGATCTCTTCGATGATTTCGTCGCGGTCAGTGGACTTTTCGTCCAGACCGTCCACGCCGACTTCCAGGCCGCGCAGCGCCTTCTGGAACGATTCCTGGAAGGTACGGCCCATGGCCATCACCTCGCCCACGGACTTCATCTGCGTGGTCAGGTGGCTGTCGGCCTGCGGGAATTTTTCGAATGCGAAGCGCGGCACCTTGGTGACCACGTAGTCAATCGAGGGCTCGAACGACGCCGGCGTCGCGCCGCCCGTGATCTCGTTCTTCAGTTCATCTAGCGTGTAGCCGACAGCCAGCTTGGCCGCCACCTTGGCGATCGGGAAACCGGTGGCCTTCGACGCCAGCGCCGACGAACGCGACACCCGCGGGTTCATCTCGATCACGATCATCCGGCCATCCTTCGGATTGATCGAGAACTGCACGTTCGAGCCGCCGGTATCCACGCCGATCTCGCGCAGCACAGCCAGCGACGCATTACGCAGGATCTGGTATTCCTTGTCGGTCAGCGTCTGTGCCGGCGCCACGGTGATGGAGTCACCGGTGTGGATGCCCATTGGGTCGAGGTTTTCGATCGAGCAGACGATGATGCAGTTGTCGGCCTTGTCGCGCACGACTTCCATCTCGTATTCCTTCCAGCCGAGCAGCGACTCTTCGATCAGCAGCTCGTTGGTCGGCGAGAGGTCGAGACCGCGCTTGCAGATCTCTTCGAATTCTTCGCGGTTGTAGGCGATGCCGCCGCCCGTGCCGCCCAGCGTGAACGACGGACGGATCACGATCGGGTAGCCGCTCGTGCCGGTTTCCTTGGCGATTTGCGACTGCACGGCCACGGCTTCGTCCATCGAATGCGCGATGCCCGACTTGGCCGAGCCCAGGCCGATCTTGGTCATCGCGTCCTTGAACTTCTGGCGGTCTTCGGCCTTGTCGATAGCCTCGGGCGATGCGCCGATCAGCTCGACGTTGTACTTCTTCAGCACGCCATGGCGGTGCAGGTCCAGTGCGCAGTTCAGCGCGGTCTGGCCGCCCATGGTCGGCAGGATCGCGTCCGGACGCTCCTTGGCGATGATGCGCTCGACGACTTCCCAGGTGATCGGCTCGATGTAGGTCACGTCGGCCGTGCTGGGGTCGGTCATGATCGTGGCCGGGTTGCTGTTGACCAGGACCACCTTGAAGCCTTCTTCACGGAGCGCCTTGCAAGCCTGCGCGCCGGAGTAATCGAATTCACACGCCTGGCCGATGATGATCGGACCCGCGCCGATGATCAGGATGGTTTTGATATCTGTACGTTTTGGCATAACCCGCTCGATTCGATTAATTCAGTGTGGCCGTCGCCAGCTTGGCGGAAAAGCCGATAAACATGGCGCCGACACCGCTGCTCATACCGGCAGACAAGCGTCGTCGCGCGCGGAACGCCGCGGCCAGCCGCGCGCCCACGAAGATGATGGTGGTCAGGTAGAGGAAACTGCAGATCTGGCAGACCAACCCCAGCACGACGAAGGACACCACCGGCAGTGCGTAGTGCGGGTCGACGAACTGGATGAAGAACGAGATGAAGAACAGGATCGCCTTCGGGTTCAGCAGGCTGATGATCAGCGCCTTCTTGAACGGATGCGATTCGTCGGCCAGAGCCGCGTTTTGTTCGACAGACTCGCCGGCCTTGCGCGCGCGCCAATTGCGCACCGCACCGCGCAGCATCTGCAAGCCGATCCAGGCCAGATACGCCGCACCGATGTACTTCACGACGTAGAACAGCGCCGGACTTGCCTTGAGCAGCGAAGCCACACCTGCAGCCGAGAGCACCATCAGGATGGCATCGCCCAGAAACACGCCGCAGGCGCCCTGGTAGCCCGCGCGCACACCGCGGCGGGCCGCCACCGACAGCACGTACATCGAGTTCGGCCCGGGCAGCAGCACGATGAAGATCGTGCCGAGCAGGAAGGTCCAGAACTCGGTGATGCCGAAGTGGGCGAGCATGAAGACGTTCATGGCGATGCGATCTCGTTTGCTTTATTGCTTGGCTGCGTCCATCGCCGCAGTGAAGCGGTCAAACAGATAGGCGATGTCGTGCGGCCCCGGCGACGCTTCCGGGTGACCTTGGAAGCAGAACGCCGGACGGTCGGTCAGCTCGAAGCCCTGCAGCGTGCCATCGAACAGCGAGACGTGCGTCACGCGGGCATTGGCCGGCAGCGATTCGGGGTCCACTGCAAAACCGTGGTTTTGCGAGGTGATGACCACGCGGCCGTCCTGCAGATCCTTGACCGGGTGGTTTGCACCGTGGTGACCGGTCTTCATCTTGAGCGTCTTGGCGCCGACGGCCAGGCCCATGATCTGATGACCCAGACAGATGCCGAACGTCGGCAGGCGCCGCTCCAGGAACTCCTTGGCTGCAGCGATAGCGTAGTCGCACGGTTCCGGATCGCCAGGGCCGTTGGAGAGGAACACGCCGTCCGGGTTATGCGCCAGCACATCGGCCGCACTGGTTTGCGCCGGCACCACCGTCACGCGGCAGCCACGCTCGGCCAGCATGCGCAGGATGTTGAACTTGACGCCGAAGTCATACGCGACCACGTGATACTTCGGGGCGTCCTGCTTGCCGTAGCCGCGGCCCAGCACCCATTCGGTCTGGGTCCACTCGTACGGCTGGGCGACGGACACCACCTTCGCCAGATCCATGCCCGACAGGCCCGGGAACGAGCGCGCGAGGTCGATGGCCTTCTGCACGTTGTCTTCGCCGGCGAGAATGCAACCGTTCTGAGCGCCCTTCTCGCGCAGGATTCGGGTCAGCTTGCGAGTATCGATCCCGGCAATGGCGACAACCTTCTCACCCTTGAGGTAATGCGAGAGCGAGTGCTCCTTACGGAAGTTGGACGCGAGGATCGGCAGATCCTTGATGATGAGACCGGCGGCATGGACTTTCGTAGCTTCGACGTCCTCACGGTTCACGCCAACGTTACCGATATGCGGATACGTGAGCGTGACGATCTGGCGCGAGTAGCTCGGATCGGTAAGGATTTCCTGATAGCCGGTGATCGCGGTGTTGAACACCACTTCGCCGATCGTATGACCGGCCGCACCGATGGAATAGCCACGAAAGACCGTGCCGTCTGCAAGCGCGAGAATGGCGGGCGGGAAAGACGGCAACACGGGTAGCTCCTGCTGGATTCACCCTGTGCCGACCTGATCACCTTGGCGCCGAAGCGGAATTCCGGCTGCGCGGAATCCGGGCCGTTTGCGCGTCGAGTCGGCACTGGGACAGAACTCACCAGAAATCACCGAGAAACGAGGCAGACGGGGCGGTAGGCGGGAGGTAGGAAGCGGTTGGCGCTAGGGTGATGGGTTTCTGAACTCAAACCTGAAAATTATACCCGGACGCCGCAAAAAACTCAATGAAAGGAAGGACTTAACGGCTTGCCCCCCCTGAATTGTGACGCCCCACCATGCCCGCAAGCCCCGCCTCCAAGCTGGCGAAAACGTCACTTTCCCGTTGCCCTACTCACCTCGCATGGCGGCCTGCACCTGAGCCAGCGCCGTGGGGTCCTCGATGGTGGTCAGATCCCCAGGGTCACGCCCTTCCGCTACGGCCTGCATCGCGCGGCGCAGCAGCTTCCCGGAGCGCGTCTTGGGCAGCGCCCCCACGAAGAACACGCGCGAGGGCCGCGCCACTGCCCCCAGTTGGACCTCGACCGTGCGCATCAACTCGCCTTCCAGGGCCAGGCGACCCGCCGGCTCGGCAATGCGCGAAGTATCACGCACGATAGCAAACCCCATCGCCACCTGCCCTTTGAGTGGGTCGGCTACGCCCACCACGGCTACCTCGGCGATGGCGGGATGCGACGACAGGCTTTCTTCGATCTCGCGTGTGCCCAGGCGGTGGCCCGCTACGTTAATCACATCGTCGGTCCGGCCGAGAATGGTTATGTAGCCCTCCTCGTCACGCACGCCCCAGTCGAAACTCGAATAAATGTGCCGACCAGGAAACGCGGACCAGTATGTCGTCAGGAAACGGGCATCGTCGCCCCAGACGGTGGTCATGCAGCCCGGTGGCAGCGGCGCGGCAACGGCGAGCAGCCCTTTCTTGCCCGGGGCGCAGCGTTCTCCGGTGGCCTCATCCAGGATGTCGAGCTTGTAGCCGTAGACCGGAAATCCGGGGGAACCAATCTTCTGGGTCGATGGCTCCACGCCCTGCGGAATGGCCAGCATCGGCCAGCCGGTCTCGGTCTGCCAATAGTTGTCGACGATGGGCTTATGCAGGGCGTCGCCGATCCAGTTGGCGGTCGGTTCGTCCAGCGGCTCGCCGGCCAGGAAAAGACGACGCAGACTCGACAGATCATGACGCTGCAGCAGCGCCGGATCCTGCTTCTTGAGCACGCGAATGGCGGTCGGCGCGGTGAACATCACGTTCACGCGGTATTGCTCGACGATGCGCCACCAGACCGCGCCGTCGGGGCGGATCGGCGTGCCTTCGTACATGACCGTCGTCAGGCCCGCGAGCAGCGGCGCGTAGACGATGTAGCTGTGCCCTACCACCCAGCCGACATCCGATGCAGTGAACATCGTGTCGCCAGCCTGAGCACCGAAGATGAGCGGCATCGACGCCGCCAGCGCCACCGCATAGCCGCCGGTGTCGCGCTGCACGCCTTTCGGTTTGCCCGTCGTACCCGAGGTGTAGAGGATGTACGACGGCTCGCTCGATTCCATCCATTCGCACGGCACATCGGCATCAGCGTGCTGCGCGGCGAGCGTTGCATAGTCGACATCGCGCGCGTTGTGCCGCATGGGCGCGAGTTTGCGATTGACGAGCAGCACACGCTCGGGCTTGTGCGCTGCCAGATCAATAGCCGCGTCGAGCAACGGCTTGTACTCAACCACCTTGCCCGCCCGCGAGCCCGCATCCGCACTGACGATCACGCGCGGCGTGGCATCGTCGATGCGCGTGGCGAGGCTGTTGGATGCGAAGCCACCGAACACCACCGAATGGATCGCCCCGATGCGCGCACAAGCCAGCATGGCAAAAGCGGCTTCGGGAATCATCGGCAGGTAAATCAGCACGCGGTCGCCGCGCCTGACGCCGAGCGCCTGCAGGCTGGCCGCCATGCGGTTGACCTCGCGATGGAGCTGGCGATACGTGTATGTGGTCTCAAGGCCGGTTTCAGTAGAGACATACACCAGCGCCGCCTGCTCGCCGCGCGTGGCGAGATGCCGGTCGACGGCGTTGTGGCACAGGTTGGTGCGTCCGCCCACAAACCACGTTGCGAACGGCAAGCGCGAATCGTCGAGGACCGCGGAATACGGCGTTTGCCATTCGATACGCTGGGCCTGTTCGTCCCAGAAGCCGGCAGGGTCGTCAATGGAACGCTGATACAGCGCGCGATACGCGGCGGACATAGGCATGACGTTGTCTCCTGGCCATCGTGTGCGACGGCTCGATCTTGGTTGAGTTTGATGCACCCACTTTGCGGTCGCCAACTTACGCAGGTCTTACCGCCGCCCCAAAACAAAACGGCGCCCCGCAGGACGCCGTTTCTCTTGCCAGCCTCAGCGCTTCTTGCGCTTGACCGAACTGGATGAGGTTGCCACCGGTTTAGCCTTGACCACCGGTTTGCCGGTCACCTTCGCGGTCGGCACGCGTGTGGTTGCCGCTGCTGCGCGTGACGTTGTAGCTGACACGCGCATCACGCGCACATGCCCGCCACGACTGCCACCGCGCGCTTGCGGCAGCATGAGCACGACGCTGTGCCCCTTGGGGATGGCGTCGCCGGGCAGCTGGTTCCACGCACGAATCTGGGCAACCGACACGCCGTAGCGCCGCGACAGCCCCGCAACCGTGTCGCGCTTGCCCGCGCGCACCACCACCTTTCTCAGATCCGGCATGTCGGGTTCGACCGCCATGGTGGCGTTCTCGGCCAGCTCGGGACTGATGTCGGGTACGTTTTCCTGGGCGCCGTCGGCACGCGGCACGACCACGGTAGAGCCGGCCTTTAGGCGCATGCCCTTCGGAATACGGTTGATCTCGCGAATGGTGTCCGGGTCGACCTTCAGCCGCGCCGCCAATGCCTCCACACGCTCGCGGTTGCCGACCGTCACGGCCGTCCAGCTGGAAAGGCCGCCGCGATAGGTGTTCAGGTTGTATTGGAACGTTTCCGCGTTGTCGTACGGCAGGAGAATCTGCGGGTTCGACGCGCCCAGGATCACCGGCCGGTTGAACGACGGGTTCAGCGCCTTAAACTCATCCATCGGCAGATTGGCCAGCTTGGCGGCCAGCGTCACGTCAATATCACGTGACGTTGTGACGGTGACGAAGTACGGATGGTTCGGGATCTCCGGCAGCGTGACGCCGTAGCGCTCTGGGTAGGCGATGATGTTCTTCACCGCCTGGAGCTTGGGCACGTACATGCGCGTCTCGGCGGGCATGTTCAGGTTGACGTAGTCCGTCGACAGGCCGGCTGCCTGGTTGCGCGCAATCGCCCGCGCAACCGCACCTTCGCCCCAGTTGTAGGCAGCCAGCGCGAGTTGCCAGTCGCCAAACTGGTCGTGCAGTTTGGAAAGATAGTCAAGTGCAGCGTCGGTCGAGGCGAGCACATCGCGGCGCTCGTCCTGGAAGACGTTCTGCTTGAGGTTGTAGGTTCTGCCGGTGCTCGGGATGAACTGCCACATCCCGGCAGCCTTGGCACTCGACACCGCCTGCGGGTTGAACGCGCTTTCCACGAACGGCAGCAGGGCCAGCTCGGTGGGCATGTTGCGCCGCTCCAGCTCCTCGACGATGTGATAGAGGTAGCGATTGGAGCGGTCCACCATGCGGCGGAAGGCATCCGGGCGCTGTGCATACCAGTCGGTACGATCGTCCACGGCCGAGCTTTGCAGGTCGGGCATGGAGAAACCTTGGCGAATGCGCGCCCAGAGATCCTTGGCGGGCCCTTTCAGGGACGCCACGGGCTGCTGATCGACATTGACAACCGGAGCCGGCGCTTGGCCGGCAGAGGTGGAGGCGCTGGTGCTGGCTGTGTCGGCGTTCGGCCCGGGGGCCGTTGCACAGGCCGCAAGGAGCAGACTGAGCACAGTTGCCGCAAGAAGTCGCACGGATCGCATCAAGTTCTGAGGGGTTAGGGCTAAAAATTGCCCCAGATAGTAAGAAACGCATCCGACCGCGTCAACCCGCGTTCACCCGGCGTGGCGCTTGCCGGATGCATCACATGGGACCGCGCCACCGCCGCGCGCCAAGCATTCTCAACGGAAATCGTTCTTCCACTGGCGCAACGCGGCGAAAACCGCAACCGGATCATCGGCGTCGATACCGGCATGGCTTGCCACGGCCTGCGTCACACTGGCGTCATCCGATCGCATGAAGGGATTGGTCGCCCGCTCGTGGCCAACGGTAGTGGGTACGGTCGAGCGGCCCTCGGCCCGCAACGCCGTTACCTCATCCTCCCAGGCTGCCAAGTCGGCGTTGCCAGGCTCGACTGCACGCGCAAAGCGCACATTCGATGCAGTGTATTCATGCGCGCAGTAGACACGCGTATCGGGCGCCAGTGCCGCCAGCTTGGCCAGCGACGCGCGCATCTGCGCAGGCGTACCCTCAAAAAGCCGGCCGCAACCGGTGGCGAAGAGTGTATCGCCACAAAACAGACTCGCCGATGCGGCATTACCCTGAAGGTGCCCCACATAGGCGACGTGACCGCTGGTATGACCCGGCACATCGATCACCCGGAATGTGATGGCCGGCTGCGTGAGGGTGACGACATCGCCTTCGCGCACGGCCTGCGTGCGGCACGGGATCGATTCACCCGCTGGGCCGATGACCTGCAGCGGGGCACCCTCGGGATTCTCCGGATACGCCGCGAGCAGTTCGCGCACCCCGCCGACGTGATCGCCATGATGATGTGTGATTACAATGGCACCGAGCGCCAGCCCGCGTTCCTTCAGGAAGCGCAGCACCGGTTGCGCATCGCCCGGGTCGACGACAGCAGCCACACGGCCATCGTGCAGTGCCCAAATATAATTGTCGGCAAACGCAGCGATCGCCTCGACCTCAAGCGCTACACCACGTGGCACACCACCCTGGACCATGTCCGACTCCTCTAACGATCGTCGCATTATAGATTGGCACCACTGGCTGGCTTCGCCGCCCGGGCAATACGTCCTGCGCTGGGAACAGGCCCAGTTCGATCGCACGGTGGCCGACATGTTCGGCTTCCACGCGTTGCAGCTCGGCCACCCTGGATTTGGGGCACTGCGCGAAAACCGCATCCCGCTCATCGCCCGCGTGGTGGATGACATCGACCCGACGGCCCCCACCGAAACGCTCGACCCGATGGACGGCGACCCGGCTGAACCCGCCGACGCCGGTGACGGCGAATCCGAGGCCAACACGCCACAGCGCCAAGCCACGCCCCGCGTGATCTGCCGCTATGACGAACTTCCCTTCGCTTCGCAGAGCATTGATCTCGTCGCCCTGCCCCACGTGCTCGAGTTCACTGACGATCCGCACGAAGTACTGCGCGAGGTGGCGCGCGTGCTGATGCCCGAGGGGCGCCTGATCATCACCGGCTTCAACCCGCTGAGCTTGTGGGGCATGCGCCAGGGCATGCGGCGCCTGGGCACGGAATCGTTCCTGCCCGCGCAGAGCCAGATGATTGCGTTCACGCGTCTGAAGGACTGGCTCAAGCTGCTCGGATTTGATATCGTGCGCGGCCGCTTCGGCTGCTACTGCCCGCCCAATCGCTCAGACAAATGGCTGCAGCGCACTGCCTTCATGGAAAAGGCCGGCGACCGCTGGTGGCCGATCTTCGGCGCGGTTTACATGCTGCAGGCTGTCAAGCGCGTACGCACCATGCGCCTGGTGGGTCCGGCATGGAAGACGCGCAAATCGCCGGCGCTGGTCCCGGCCGGTACGCCGGTCGCGACACCTTCGGGCTCGCATTCGACCAAGGCGCCATCGGCCACGGCGCGCGACGGCAAATCGCGCGCCTGAGCGTGGCCGTTCCACTCACTGATCACCCATCGTTTCTCAATGCAGGAAGTCACCGTCTATTCCGATGGCGCATGCAAGGGCAACCCCGGCCTCGGCGGCTGGGGCACTGTGCTCGTCTCGGGCAGCCACGAAAAAGAACTCTTTGGCGGCGAAGCGCTGACCACCAACAACCGCATGGAGCTGATGGCCGTGATCGAGGCCTTCCGCGCGCTCAAGCGGCCGTGCCGTGTACAGGTGTACACCGATTCCCAGTACGTGCAGAAGGGCATCAGCGAATGGATGACCGGCTGGAAAGCGCGCGGCTGGAAGACAGCCGACAAGAAGCCGGTCAAGAACGACGACCTCTGGCGCACACTCGACGAACTCGTCGCCGGACATGACGTGAGCTGGCACTGGGTCAAGGGCCATGCCGGCCACCCCGGCAACGAGCGCGCTGATGCGCTGGCCAACAAGGGCGTCGAGATGGCGCGCCAGGCAAGCGCCTGACGCGTCCGGGCGCACGCTCACTTGCCCGCGCAGCGCTGCGTCGGGATTTGCGGCGCATTGGCGGCGGCGGTGGTGACGTACTGCGGCTTGCCATCCTGCGCATAGATCAACCGCAGCGGGCCGCGCTTGGAAAGCCCATCGTCGATATCCGCCTGCAGCAGGCCGGTCTGCGCCCATAAATCACCGCCGATGCTGCGCTTCTGCATCATGGCCGGGCGGTTGGTGCCCGGCTCCCAGTTGGCCTGTCGCTCGGGCACGTAACGGTTGGGCAGCGTGCCATAGGCGTAGAGCTGATTCAACGTGTCGGCCAGGTAGCGCCCGGCTTGATCATTGAAAGTCGGCAGATCCTGGTTTCCGAGTTCGCTGCGGATGCGCTGGGCCTCGGCCATACAGGTTGGTGCGCCATCGTCGGCGGCGCGGGCGTAGGACATGCCGATCGCAATGGCGGTGGCGGCAAGCCACGTCAGTGCGCGATACAGGCGGCGCGGACGGGTGGTGGGAATCACGGACATCGGTTCGGTATGCATGCGAGCTTCTCCGTTGAAATAACGTGGTTGTGAATCAGGACAGGAACAACTTGCGCTCGGCCTGACGACGTTTCGTCAGGCCCTTGAGCGGCTTGCCGCCGGCCTTGTCCCACAGCAGGAACTGGTTGGCCGCGCCAGCGTAATCGCCCGCATTGAGCTTGCGCAGCAGCGTCGACGAGCGCAGCCGCCCTGCCCCCAGGTTGAAGACGAACGACGCCAGCGCGTCGAACTGCCCCTGCGTGATCGACACGCGCACGGCCTTGGTAATGCCCTGCTCGGTGTCGGCCAGGTCTTTGCGCAGCAGCGCCTCGGCTTGCTGCTGCGAGATCGGCCCGTTGAAGGTCTCGCCAGGCCGAATCAGGTGGCCGTAACCGATGGTCGGCTTGCCCACCGCATCCAGATACGTCGATAGACGCAGCCCTTCCGATTCCTTGATCAGCGCGAGGCCTCGCTCGCCGGTGGTGCGCGGATTGTGCTCAGTGCTCATCGTTCGTCTCCTGGGGCGTGCTGGATGTGCCGGGGCCATCGGAGCTGGCGGCATTCGGCTGGACGGGCCTTGGCACCAGCCGATTCGTGTATTCGTCAATCAGCCGCATCACGGCCTCTGGCGGCTGCAGCGCGGTGAACTTCATCTCGATGTCGATGTGCTCGCTGTCGCGGCCGGTGTCGCGTTTGGAATGCGGCGCGAGCGAGACGTAGAACCGGCCAACGCTGCCGGTGCCTCCGCCGTGCGCGGGCAGGGTCTCGGCGATGTCGCTGCGCACGGTCATGTTCACCGTCATTTCATCGAGCGCGAGGCCACGCGGCATCGCCAGCGATACCAGCGGCAGCGCGAGCCGATGCTGACTGTCGAGCGCAAGTTCCACCTCGCGGGCGACCAGCGTGCCGTTTTCATCCGCATCGAAAAACTGATCGAGCAGCGCGGTGTACTGCTGCGCGAGCATCTGGTTGGCGGATGCGGCGGCGTGCTGCATGCCTCGCGTGATGTCGTCCAGCGTCAGGCCATTCAAGCCCGGATGACCGTGGCTGTTGCTGCCACCGCTTGCGCCACCTCCTGGCGGCGACGAACTTGGTGGCGACGGTGGAGGCGCATCGGACGCAGTCTCGGGAAACGGCACAGCATCGGAAGACGCAGCGGGCTGCGCAGACACAGGTGACGCTGGTAGCGCACTGGCGGACGGCGCCGGGGGTGTGGCGGGCGCTGACGACGCACGGTCATCATCACGCCGGCGGCGGCTGAAGAGTTTGAACATGGTGTCGGGTCGGTCGGGTCGATCGGATCAATAGGCGGCGCGCGACAGGCGCGCACCGATCAGGACACCGGCCGTGGGGAGGCCGGCCGGCGTCCGTTGTCGTGGCGGCTTAGGGATTTGCCGGAGCCGGGGCCGGCGCGTTGCCGCCAGCGGGCGCCTTTTCGCCGATCATCGTGCCGTCGGTCGGCGTGGCCGGCAGCGGCTTGATGTCGTTCTCCTTGCCCTTGACGACCACCGGCTTGGTTGCCGCGTCAGTCAAGAACTCCATCACGCGCATCAGTGCTTCGGGCGGGTTCTGGCGCTTGACCTGGGTATGGAAGGAGTACTTGGCACGCGTATCGGTGCTGCGCGTCTGCTCCGACTTGTGCGAAGCACGGCCCGACACCGACACACTGAACGGCCCCCAGCCGAGCTTGGCCTGGAACGACCCTTCTGCCTCGGTGCTGGACGACGATTTCTCCGACTGCGAAATCTCCAGCTCGAAGTCGATCGTGCCCTCTTCAATCGCGATCACCGGATGCACAACCGCGCACAGCAGCGGAATGCGCATCGTCTTCTGGATCGTGCCCTGCGACACCCCCTTCTCGTCGACGATGGTTTCGTCGTAGTCAAACTGCACCGCAACGGCTTTGCCGTTCTGAATACACACCTGCAGCAGAAAATCCGCATAGGATTTTGCCGCCGAGGTTTGCGCTGCGATCATCGCCTGCAGCGGCGCAGAGATCATCTTGTCGATCGGCAGCGCATTGATAACCGACCCGATAAGTCCGTTGTCCATTTAAAACTCCTCACATTGAATTATTTGGACGCACAGGTTTGTGCGCCCGAATCCAAAGTAAGAGTTTTTCCCGCGGGGTTCGATGCCTCGAAAGTCCCAGCCAAGGCCACGGAACAGCGGCCCAGTACCGATCGATAGGCTGCCCGTGACTTTCGGCACTGAACTTCAGTTTCAATGCATCCGGATCGATCCCGCCCTACAAAATAATCGGTTTCGCTGAAAATAATTAACTGAAGTACGAGGGGTCGATGAATATTCTGGTAATCGATAGCTTGCCGCTTTTTGCGGCAGGTGTGTCCAATGTATTGAATGCACTCGACGCGCAGGGTGTGTTTATCGATACGCACTACACTGCGCAAATCGGACCGGCTTGCAAGCAAGCCGAACCCAGAGCCGTCGTGATGGAATGGAGCGCGCAGGACGACGACGCCCGGCAGCGCCTGTCGGAGTTGAAAGCGGTGTTGCCGGAAGTGCCTGTGTTGCTGACGGTGCAAGCTGTGGGCCGGCACGTGGTGGGCGACGCGCTGCGCTTCGGCGCGGCCGGTGTGGTCGACCGGCAGGCCACGGCCGACGTTCTGCTCGAAGCCCTGCTGCGCATTACCTCGGGCGCGGTCTACTTGCCGCCCATCAGCAATCTCTCCCCCGACGATCCGCGGCAAGGTCCGGGGGAAAGCCCGGCCGAACTCTGGCGCCGGCTGACGCCGCGGCAGCATGAGGTGTTGCAACTGCTTGCAGAAGGCAAATCCAACAAGCAAATCTGCCGTGTGCTGAACGTGGCCGAAGGCACCATCAAGAACCATCTGTACGCGCTGTTCCGGCAGATTGGCGTCAATAACCGGACCGAAGCCGCGCTCTGGCTGTCGCGCTGCAAGGCGAGCCTCGTCCGCCTGCAGATGTGCGCGATGTAGCGCGCCCCTCCTCTTGCCCGTAGCATCCGGCAGCCTTGTCGGACGTTACGGGCCCGGGTTTCGCCACCTGTGAAAACACTGAGCCGGCCATTGCATTCACGCAACCACGCCATACACTGGTTGGAAGGCGGCGCACGGTGCATCGCCGTTTTTTCATGGAGGCCGCCCATGGAAATCATCGAGTTCCACACCAGCCCGCCACGCTACTGCGCCGCGGATCTCACTCTCACGTGCACAGCTAGCGTCGACGGCCACTTCGCCTGCTATGCGGTGACGGCCGAAGCGCTCGAAGAGCATTTCGGCGCTCGCTCGTGGCGGCGGGAAGATCTGCTGCAAGCCATGGAATCTCATCGCGGCACCATTGAAGACATGGCGCGCTCGCTGTTCAAGCTGACGGACTCGCACAACATCGTGCTGCGTAGCGGCCATTTCCGATTCGGCATGTAGCAGCGCAGTGAGCAGCATGGCCGACATCCGCGTCTGCGGCGGACAAAAAGAAGGCCAGCGAAAAGCTGGCCTTGTGGAAGCAGGCGCGTGCTAGTCAGGCTTGCACTCGTGCTTCATCTCGCGTCGTCCATCCTCGTAGACCACCTCCAGCCGGCACGTAAAGCCCCATAGGCGTACGACGTGCCGCAGCATCTCTTCGTAGTTCGGCCCCAGCGGGCGGCGGCTGCTCTGCAAGTGGCGCAGCGTCAATGAGCGATCCCCGCCCACGTCAACATTGGTCACCTGGATGTTGGGCTCGATGTTCGAGAGGTCGTACTGCCCGGCCAACAACTCGCGGATCTTGCGATAGCCATCGTCGTCATGGATGGCGGTGACGCGAAGCTTGGCGTCGCGGTCGTCATCGAGCACGGAGAACAGCTTCAACTCACGGATCACGCGCGGCGAGAGGAACTGCAACAGGAAGCTCTCGTCCTTGAAATTGCGCATGGCGAAGTCGAGCGTCTTCTGCCAATCGCTGCCGGCAATCTCGGGCGCCCAGCGGTAGTCCTCGTCTTCTGGTGATTCGCAGATGCGCCGGATGTCCTGGAACATCAGGAATCCCAGCGTGTACGGGTTCAAGCCACTGTAGTACGGGCTGTTGAACGGCGGCTGATAGATCACGTTGGTATGCGCCTGCAGAAGCTCAAGCATGAAGGCATCGTTGACGAGCTTCTCGTCGTACAGCTTGTGCAGGATGGTGTAGTGCCAGAAGGTGGCCCAGCCTTCGTTCATCACCTTGGTCTGCCGCTGCGGATAGAAGTACTGCGCGATCTTGCGCACGATGCGCACAATCTCTCGTTGCCAGGGCTGCAACTTGGGCGCGTTCTTCTCGATGAAGTACAGCAGGTTCTCTTCCGGCTCGGCCGGGAATTGCGGGTCGGGCTCTGGCGCATCGTCTGCGGTTGCCAACGCGCGGGCCCGGTGCGTGGGGAGCGTGCGCCACAGGTCATTCACCTGCGCCTCGAGGTATTTCTCGCGCTCCGCCTGACGAGCCTGCTCCTCGTTGATCGACAGCTTCTTGGGCCGCCGATAGCGATCGACACCGTAATTCTGCAACGCGTGGCAGGAGTCGAGCAGCAGTTCCACCTCCTGCTCGCCGTAGCGCTGCTCGCATTCGGCCACATAGTTCTTGGCGAAGAGCAGGTAGTCGACGATGGCGTCGGCATTCGTCCACGTGCGGAACAGGTAGTTGCCCTTGAAGAAGGAGTTGTGGCCGTAGCAGGCATGCGCGATGGTCAGCGCCTGCATCGGCATCGTGTTCTCCTCCATCAGATAGGCGATGCAGGGGTTGGAGTTGATGACGATTTCGTACGCCAGCCCCATCAGGCCGCGCTGGTAGCCACGCTCCGATGCAAGGAAGTGCTTGCCGTATGACCAATGGTTGTAGCCCAGCGGCAGGCCGGACGACGCATAGGCATCGAGCATTTGCTCGGCGGTGATGATTTCGATCTGGTTCGGATAGGTGTCCAGGCCGAAATCTGCGGCAATCTGGGCGATGCTTTGGTCGTAGCGCCTGATCAGCTCGAAGGTCCATTCCGAGCCCGTAGATAGGTAGGCCATGCTCGTTCCCGTTGGTCCATCACACAGGGTCACAGGTGGGCGCGCCCGCCATGGCACACGCTGCCACTGCGCGGCGGCAACGCCCGGCCAGGAGCAACCCGCTGCCGCCGATCAGTGATCAGGCGGCCCGCTTCTGAAACAGCTCGTGCAATACCGGATAGATTTCGTCCGCCTTGAGAATGCGCTGCATCGCAAAATTCTCGTGCCCCGCCTTCAACGTAAGATACTCCTCCCACAAGTTCTGCGGCTCCGTGGAGACCACCTCAACATAGGCGTAATACTGCGTCAGCGGCAGAATCGTTTCGCGCAGCAGCTTTGCGCAGAGTTCCGAATCGCCCGCCCAGTTGTCGCCATCCGAAGCCTGCGCGCAATAGATGTTCCATTGGCTCGGCGAATAGCGCTCCTGCATCACTTCCGCCATCAGTTTGAGTGCGCTCGACACAACAGTGCCGCCCGACTCGCGGGAGTGGAAGAAGTCCTCCTCATCCACCTCCTTGGCCACGGTGTGGTGGCGGATGAAGACGACGTCGATGCGTTCGTAGTTCCGCTTCAGGAACAGATAGAGCAGCATGAAGAAACGCTTGGCCAGATCCTTGCGCGATTCATCCATCGAGCCGGAGACATCCATCACGCAGAACATCACCGCCTGCGCCTGCGGCCGCTTGCGCAGCACGCGGTTGTTGTAGCGCAGGTCGAGCTTTTCAATGAACGGCACGCGATCCAGGCAGGAGCGCAGATGGCGCATCTCCTTCATCAGTTCTTGCGCGCGTACGCTGTAAGGGCCGTCGTTTTCCAACTCCTCGCTGTACTCGCGCTCCAGCTCATGCAGGCGGCGCTGATACGGGCTGGACAACGCGATACGACGACCGAGCGAGCTGCGCATCGTTCGCAGAATCGACAAGTTGGATGGCGTGCCATCAAGCGAGAAGCCCGCACGCACCTTGCGCACCTCTGCGATCTTGGCCAGGCTGCGCTTGGCAAGATCGGGCAACGCCATGTCTTCGAAGAAGAAGTTGAGGAAGTCCTCGCGCGACAGCGTGAAGATGAAATCGTCCTCGCCCTCGCCCGAGTCGCTGGCCTGCGAACCGGTGCCGCCGCTGCCCTGCTGCGGGCGGTCGAAGCTGTCGCCGCGAATGAACTCCTTGTTGCCCGGGTGAACGCCCTCGCGACGCCCGCCCGAGCCATGGTGGAACATGGGCTCCGAGATGTCCTTGACGGGAATGGACACCTGCCCGCTCTGCTCGATGTCCATGATCTTGCGACCCGTCACGGCCTTGGCCACCGCGCGGCGGATCTGGTCCCGGTAACGCTTGATGAAGCGTTGCTTGTTGACGGTGCTCTTGCCGCCACCGTTCTCCCGCCGATCAATGATCGTGCCCATGTGACTGCCCTCGGTTGGAAGTTCGCTGGGTGTCTTTACCTCTCCTTATCTGCTTAAGATGACTTCCGGACGCGCAGGTACCACTCCACCAGCAAGCGCACCTGCTTCTGGGTATAGCCCTTCTCCACCATGCGGTTGACGAAGTTCTGGTGCTTCTCCTTGTCGTCGTGCGACGACTTGGCATTGAACGAGATCACGGGCAGCAGGTCCTCTGTGGTCGAGAACATCCGCTTCTCGATCACCGCGCGCAATTTCTCGTAGCTGGTCCAGACTGGGTTCTTGCCACCATTCTTGGCCCTCGCCCGCAGCACGAAATTGACGATCTCGTTCCGGAAGTCCTTGGGGTTGGAAATGCCCGCAGGTTTCTCCACTTTTTCCAGCTCGTCGTTCAAGGCGCTGCGATCGAGAATTTCGCCCGTGTTCGGGTCCCGATATTCCTGATCCTGAATCCACAGGTCGGCAAACACGACATACCGATCGAAGATGTTCTGCCCGTACTCCGAATACGACTCCAGGTACGACGTCTGTATCTCCTTGCCGATAAACTCCACGTACGGCGACGTGAGGTATTCCTTGATGTAGGACATCAGCTTGGATTCCGTCTCCGGCGGAAACTGCTCGCGCTCGATCTGCTGCTCGAGCACGTACAGCAGATGCACCGGATTGGCCGCCACTTCCGACCCATCGAAGTTGAACACCTTCGAGAGCACCTTGAAGGCAAAGCGCGTCGACAACCCCGTCATGCCCTCGTCGATGCCGGCAAAGTCGCGGTACTCCTGATACGACTTGGCTTTCGGGTCGACATCTTTCAGGCTCTCGCCGTCGTACACGCGCATCTTCGAGAAAATGTTGGAATTCTCGGGCTCCTTGATGCGCGTGAGCACCGCGAATTGCGCCATCATCTTCAGCGTGTTCGGCGCGCACGGCGCTGCGGCCAGCGAGCTGTTGCGCAGCAGCTTGTCGTAGATCTTCACCTCGTCCGAGACACGCAGGCAGTACGGCACCTTGACGATGTAGATGCGATCAAGGAAGGCCTCGTTGTTGCGATCGGACTTGAAGCTCTGCCACTCAGCCTCGTTCGAGTGCGCCAGGATGACGCCATCGAACGGGATTGCACCAAAGCCCTCCGTGCCCTTGTAGTTGCCCTCCTGCGTGGCCGTCAGCAGCGGGTGCAACACCTTGATCGGGGCCTTGAACATCTCCACGAACTCAAGCAGCCCGCGGTTGGCAAGGCACAGCCCGCCCGAATACGAATACGCATCCGGATCGTCCTGCGGATAGTCCTCCAGCTTGCGGATGTCGACCTTGCCGACCAGCGACGAAATGTCCTGATTGTTTTCGTCGCCCGGCTCGGTTTTGGAAATCGCAATCTGCGACAGCACCGACGGATGCAGCTTCACCACGCGAAAGCGCGTGATGTCGCCATTGAACTCGTGCAGCCGCTTGACCGCCCACGGCGAGGCAATCGAGTTCAGATAGCGCCTTGGAATACCGTAGTCTTCCTCCAGAATCTTGCCGTCTTCGTCGGGCGAGAACAGCCCGAGCGGAGACTCGTGAATGGGCGAGTCCTTGAGCGCGTAGATGGGAATCTGCTCCATCAGCGCCTTCAACTTCTCGGCAAGCGAGGATTTGCCGCCGCCCGGAGGCCCCAGCAGGTAAAGAATCTGTTTGCGCTCTTCAAGACCCTGCGCGGCATGTTTGAAGAAAGAGACGATCTGCTCGATCGTGTCCTCCATGCCGTAAAACTCGCGGAAGGCCGGATAGATCTTGATGACCTTGTTGAAGAACAATCGCGACAGACGGGGATCATGGTGGGTATCCACCAGTTCCGGCTGACCGATCGCGGTGAGCATGCGCTCAGCGGCGGTCGCATAGGCGGTCGAGTCCTTCTTGCAGATATCCAGATACTCCTGGATGCTGTACTCGTCCTCTTTGCGAGCTTCAAAACGCGTTGCGTAGTGGCGGAAAATATCCATATCTCCCCCGTAGATTTCTTCCCTACTCCACACCAACAAGCGAGAGCCAGGCTAGTTCTTGCGTGCGTTGCTGATTCCACTGTAGACGAATCACCGATGATCACAAGAACGGTTGAGCGCCCGGAACGGTGCACAACGAATCGCGATGGCGTTAGCGCTCGACTGCATGAAGTGCTAAACGAACCTTGCACCATGCATCAGCACAGGCACCACGACGATCAACTACCCCGAGCACAGCAGAAAGCGTACCCATCATGCCTTCCCTGCGCGCTCGCAGGTTGGTACGTAACCGATCGGCGTGAGTTCCCGCACGCACGCTGAATACAGGAGGGGGATATCCCTGCGTTTCAGTGTCTCGCCAACTGTGGTACCGCGCATGGCGCGCACCGGCGGTGCTACGCTTGTAGCGGCAGCTTTCCCCCGCTGGGACGCAACAACGCGTTGTGCAAAGCATTGGGCGATGCGTTTCGTCGCCCAGCATACGCCCGCAGCGCTTGGCGGAACGACCGAAACAGATCGGCCGAAGGTGTCTCTTTTTTACGCCAGAAGGAAAGTTTTGCCGGACGCAGCGAAGAAGCGGTCCGAATAGCCCGCACGGGAACGCGGACAAAGAAAAAGGCCCTCGGCATTTGCCTGAGGGCCTTTTAAGCGATTTCTCGCCAGTTTGGTGGGTGGTACAGGGATTGAACCTGTGACCCCTGCCGTGTGAAGGCAGTGCTCTACCGCTGAGCTAACCACCCGAATGCGGTGAAAACGAGATTATGGCGAAAAGGCGCAGCCGTGTAAATACCCTGGCCGCACATTTTTTTGATCAGGCAGCCGGCGGCGCAGATTCCGCAGCTTCACGCGTCCAGACGGTCTTGCCGCCGCTGGCCTTGTCGATCTCCTTGAGCACGCCGGCGTGCGCTTCGGCCTCGGCTTCGGTCGCCAGCAGCACCGGCAGTTGCAACGCGCTCAGGTCGACAGCAACGGCTTCGGCCGATGCGCCTTCGCCCGACTCCAGCATGTCGATCACCAGCGTGTTCTGGCCGCGCGTCATGGCCAGGTAGACCTCGGCCAGCAGTTCCGCATCCAGCAACGCACCGTGCAGCGTACGGTGCGCGTTGCTCACGCCCAGACGGTCGCACAGCGCATCCAGGGAGTTGCGCTTGCCCGGAAACATCTGGCGCGCCTCGCGCAGCGTGTCGATATGGCCCGACAGGTGCTCGCGGAAGGCCGGCAGGCCCAGGCGCTGGAATTCCATGTCCAGGAAGCCCAAGTCGAACGCGGCGTTGTGGATGATCGCCTCTGCGCCCTGGACGTAGTCACGGATCTCATTGACGATCTCCGCGAACTTCGGCTTGTCGGCCACGAATTCGTTGGTGATGCCGTGCACGGCCATCGCGCCCGCGTCGATCTCGCGCTCGGGGTTGATGTAGAAGTGCAGGTTGCGGCCGGTGAGGCGGCGGTTGACCATCTCCACGCAGCCGATTTCGATCACGCGGTCGCCGGTGGCCGCATTCAGGCCGGTGGTTTCCGTATCCAGAATGATCTGTCGCATCGCGCGCTCCCCTACTCTGACTGGATTACTTGAAGACGACGGTCTTGTGGCCGTTGAGCAGGATGCGATGTTCCGCATGCCACTTCACGGCACGGGCCAGCGCCACGCACTCCACGTCGCGGCCGACGGCAGTGAGCTGCTCCGGGTCCATGCTGTGGTCCACGCGCTCGATTTCCTGTTCGATGATCGGGCCTTCGTCCAAGTCGGCCGTCACGTAGTGGGCCGTTGCGCCGATCAGCTTCACACCGCGCTCGTGCGCCTGGTAGTACGGCTTGGCGCCCTTGAAGCTCGGCAGGAACGAGTGGTGGATATTGATGGCTCGGCCTTCCAGCTTGCGGCACAGGTCGTCGGAAAGAATCTGCATATAGCGCGCGAGCACCACCAGGTCGATCTGCTGCTCCTGCGCGATCTCCCAGATCCGGGCTTCCTGCTGTGCCTTCTGCGCGTCCGTCGCCTGCAGCAACGGCAGGTGCATGAACGGCACGTCGTACGACGCGGCCAGTTGGTAGAAATCGCGGTGGTTAGAAACGATGGCCGCGATCTCGATCGGCAGTTGGCCGGCGCGGGCACGGAACAGCAGGTCGTTCAGGCAGTGGCCGATCTTCGAGACGAGAATCATCACGCGCGGCTTGACTGCAGCGTCGAACATGCCCCACTGCATGGAGAAACGCTCGCCGATGGGCGCAAAGCGGTCGCGCAGCGCGGCGAGATCAAGCGGCTGGCCCTGCGGCACAAAATGCACGCGCATGAAGAAACGACCCGTGAATTCGTCGCCGAACTGGTCCGAATCGAGAATGTTGCAGCCCTGATCGAACAACAGGCCGGACACGGCGTGGACGATGCCAGGCTGGTCGGGGCACGACAGGGTAAGAATGAAACCGGAGTGACTCATGAAGCGTTTTATCTATTGTTGTCGGGCGCAAACCGCTGTGGCGCATGGGGCGAACTCAGGCGCGCCAGGGCGTCGAGGGTAACGAGCGTGGCGTCGACCGTCATCGCGAAGTCCGCCATGATATCAAGCGCCACGTCGGGGCTGGCGCGCAGGTGCCCGGCGACCTCGCCGTCCTGATTGGCGGGGACGAAGCTGGCCGGCAGTGTCAGGTCGAAGGCGAAGAGCGTTTCGCACTGGACGCCTTCGGGCACTTCGCGCAGCACATCCAGCGTGCCGCGCGGCACCAGCCGGGCCGCCAGATCGGGGCCGATGCCGGCTTCTTCCCAGCATTCCTTCTCCAGTGCGCCGCGCGCATCGAAGCCATGGCCAATGCCGCCGGCGACGAGGTTGTCCCACATGCCGGGGTCGATCGGCTTGGTTTGGGCGCGGCGGGCCAGCCAGAGCGCCGGCCCGGCGTCATCAACGCCGTCGATCAGGCCGTTCATGTGCGCAGCATAGGTACGGATGCCGAAGAAACGCGCGGCGGCGCGTTCGATCAGTGCCAGCGTGGGTGTGCCCCAGCCGGTGTTGACGGCAAAACGCTCGTCGCGCCAGCCGCGCACGTGGCCGTCTTCAGCCAGCCGCGCGATCACTTCGGCCAGCGCGGCGGTGCGTTCGGCCTCGGTGGCGAGTGTCACGCGCAAGTCGACCCGCTGCGTCGACACGTCGAACCACTGCGGCCAGCGCGCAAGCAGCGAAGCGCGCTCGCGACGCAGCCAGCCGACGCGTTGTCCGGCAACAACCCAGGGGACCAGCGCGTCGGCATCGAACGCCTGCCGGGCGGCCAGGCCGTCCCGTATGCGCGGCACGCGGGGATCGGTCATGTCAGCGCCTCACAATGTCGTGCGTGCATTGTGCTTTCCGTGCAGCACGGGTCGCGCGATAATGCTTCGTTAATACAAGCCGTCATCAGACTGGAGAAACAAGGATGGATGAAATCGACGAGCTGTCGGATCTGCCGACCCCGCGCTTTATCTGGGGCTTCGCCATTGCCGTCACACCGTCCGGCGAAGTGTCGCACGATGAATTCGAATATCTGACGCACACCCGCGCACCACGCTTCACCTGCCGCGTGGTCGAACTGGAAGACGCACCGGCCGAGCCGGAAGACGAAGGCGACATCGACGGCCGCATCGTCCACTTCGACAACCCGAAGCGGATGTTCTACATCACAGACTTGGGCCTGGCGCTGATGAACTTCACGCTGTTCGACAAGGTGGACAACAAGGCCAAGCTGAAGAACGCCTGCGACGAAGCCATCGCCGACTGGCTCACCCGCCGCGAATTTCTCGACTCCGAGCCGGACGACGACGAGGAGGATTGATCGCTTGATCGCTTGATCGATCAGCCCTGACCGCCGGCGCTGCCATCCTCGGCAAGACGCAGGTCGGTCAGGCGCACATCGGCGTAGGCACGCCCCGCGTCCAGCAATGCCGAAACCTGCGCCTTCACCCGCTCCTTCTGAGCGCGCAACGCACGCGGCGGCACAGTCGAATCCTGGCCGGTGTGGTGCAGATACAGCATCTTGTAGGTGAGTTGGCTCACCATCCACTGCCGCAGCACGCGGCGCCGGCCGGCATGGTCGGCTTCCAATCCATCGATTTGCCCCAGCAATGCGGAAAACGCCCGCGCCAGGCTTGCCGGCTCCGTTGCCTCGCCGGCGATGCAGCGTTCGGCCAGGGCGCGCGCTTCGGCCGGTGACATGGCGCCGTCCGTCTCAACAAAGCGCTCTGTGGCCGGGTCCGGGCGTGGGGCCGGTGGTCGGCTTGCCAGTCGCGCAGACACCGCCGACAGCGCTGCCTGGGCACGGCGGATGGACGCTTCCAGCGATTCCGCATTGCCCGGCACGATGCCAATGGTGGTCGGCATGTCGCTGGGTTGTTCGTCGCGTTTTTTGACGTCCATCGCTCCCTCCGGTGATCGCCCTGGGCCAGGTGTGCCTGGCGGACGAAGCCGAATTGTAGAACGCAACGCACATTTCGCGACAAATCAATACAGAGGTTCCGCATTGCAAAGATGGCGCAAACGGTAACGTGGCTTCACAAAACGAGGGGGCACTGTTGGCGGTGACCCACGCGGCCCGGCCTCGCCACGGGTAAAATGCCGGATTGCGCTGCCAGCGCATGCACTCAATTGCTGACCGCCCCGTGCGGCAAGGAAATCGCCTTGATCAAGTGGATTATCGTGGCCCTCTATCTGGGCTCCATTCTGTACGTGCACTTTCGCGGCAAGGTTCGCCTGAAATTCTGGCGCCAGATGTTCGACCACTCGGCCGTGGTCGCGCCGGTCAACTGCTTCATGTACGCATTCTCGGGCGTGCCCCAGACGCCGTATGTGCCGGTCGAGCGCTTTCCCGATCTGGAAAAGCTGCAGGCCGCGTGGCCGCAGATTCGGGACGAAGGCCTGGCGCTCATCAACCTGCGCAAGATCAAGGCCGCGGAGAAGAACGACGATGCCGGCTTCAATTCCTTCTTCAAGAATGGCTGGAAGCGTTTCTACCTGAAGTGGTACGAGGCCCATCACCCGTCAGCCGAACAGCTCTGCCCGCAGACCGTCGCGCTGCTGCGCGATCTGCCCAGCGTGAAGGCAGCGATGTTTGCCGAACTGCCGCCGGGTGGGAAGCTGAACCCGCACCGTGATCCTTTTGCCGGCTCGCTGCGCTATCACCTCGGCTTGTCCACACCCAACGACGACCGCTGCTTCATCGAGGTCGACGGCCAGCGCCACAGTTGGCGCGACGGTCAGGGCGTCGTCTTTGACGAGACCTATCTGCACTGGGCAGAAAACGCCTCCGACAAGGATCGCCTGATCCTCTTCTGCGATATCGAACGCCCGATGAAATTCGGCTGGGCGCAGCGCGTCAACAAGTGGCTCGGCCGCAAGGTCATGACCGCCGCCAGTTCGCCCAACGACGACGGCGACCAGACCGGCGGGATCAACAAGCTGTTCCGCTATGTGTGGATGATGGGCCAGTACCGCCGTCGCTTCAAAGCCTGGAACCGCAAGGTCTACTACGTGGTGAAGTTCGGCTTGATCATTGGCGTGGCAGCGTTGATCATCTGGATCTGATTGCTGAACCTCTCCGTCCTGCCTCGCACAAAGAACCGGCCTGAAGCGCCGGTTTTTTGTTGCGTATAAAAAGGCAACCCGCATTGCAGTCGGCTTGCGTTTTTACAAAGCAGTGAATAAAAAGCGCCACATCGGGCACAAATCTCGCCTAATGTCAGGAATTGAGCGCTCCCGCGCTTATGCGATATGGCGGGCACGCCGCTTGCTCCACCTTGGTCGACACCCTTGCGCATTGCATGGGACCGAGTCGGAGCGGGACGGTGTGCCTATGTCCCTCGTCAACAACAAAGACAGTGAGATCGATCGCCATGAAAAAGAACCTCATTAGCCGCCAGACCCTCGTCACCCGCGCCGCCGCGCTTGCTGCTATCGCACTGCTCGGTACCCAGATCGCGGCCTGTACCACGACCAGCCCGAATGCCCAGGGCTCCGACGTGATGACGTCGACCAACAAACATGCCACCACCAACTCGCAGGCCGATTCGGTGCTCTCGCGCCTGTACACCACGGCCAACGGCTCGCGGGAGCTGGTCGCGCGCGCCAAGGGCGTACTGGTGTTCCCCTCCGTGCTGAATGCCGGCTTTGTGGTGGGTGGCCAATACGGCGAAGGCGTGCTGCGCACCGGCGGTGGCCGTCCGCTGGGCTACTACAACATTGCCTCGGCGTCGGTGGGCTTCCAGGCTGGGGCGCAATCGCGTGCGCTCATCGTCCTGTTCATGACGGACGAGGCGCTGCAGAAATTCCAGAACAGCCAAGGCTGGACGGCCGGTGTGGATGCCACCGTGGCACTGGCAAAGATTGGTGCGAACGGCGCGGTGGATACCAACACCGCACAGCAGCCGATCATCGGCTTCAACCTGACCAACGCAGGCCTGATGGCCGGCGCGTCGATCGAAGGCACGAAGATCACGAAGCAGAACAACTGATCCGCGCGTCGCTGATCGCCAATACCGCCGTTTCGTACGGCGGTTTTTTTTCGCGCACCCGCGTGAAGCGTTGCGGCAATGTTGCGGCCCTAGGGAAATCCGGAGGGGCGGCGCGAGGCTTCTCGGCTAGCATCGTCCGGCCGATGTTGCAGTGCGCGCCACCGTATCGGCACACGACAAAACAATCACCCAGAAAAAAGGGGGAGACATGACAGGTCGCAACGCTGCCTTGCGCAGCGCCGTTGTATGCGCATGGCTTTCGGGGCTGTTGCTGGCGTCTGGTCAGACGATGGCCGAGCCGGGCATCACCGACAACAAGATCGTCATCGGCCAGACCGCGGGCTTCACTGGCCCCGCCGGCGAGCAGGTTCAGGAGATGACGCAGGGCGCCAAGCTCTATCTCGATGCCGTAAACCGCGCGGGCGGCGTGAACGGACGCAAGATCGAGTTGATCTCGGAAGACGACGGCTTTGATGCTGCCGCCTCCAAGAAGCACGCGCACACGCTGCTGGTCGACAAACAGGTCTTCGCCCTCTTCCTGCCGCGCGGCACACCGAATACCGAAGCGATCATGGCCGAGGCTCGCCCACTCGGCGCGCCGGTGGTGGCGCCGTCCACCGGTGCTTCAACGTTCTTCGATCAGCCCGACCCGCTGCTCTTTGTGGTGCGCGCGAAATACCAGGCGGAGATTGCCGAGCTGGTGCATTACTTCGACACGCTGGGCTTGCGCCGCCTGGCGCTCGTCAACGTGAACGACACCTTCGGCAAGGACACCGAGATCGGCTTCAGCAACGCCACGAAAAAGCTGCCTCCCGACGCGCACAGCATCTTCACCGTCGACCGCCTGAAACCGGATATCGCCAAGGCCACGGCAGACGTAGGCAAGTTCGCGCCGCAAGCGGTGATCCTGGCCTGCCCAAGCACGACGGCGCGCGCAATGATCGAGGCACTCAACAAGCAGGGCACGGTCACGCAGATTGCGGCGCTGTCCAACAACGCCGGTTTAGCCTTCGCGAAATCGCTCGGGGCGCTGGGGCGTGGCGTGGTGATCTCGCAGGTGATGCCCTCGCCGGTGCGCTCGACTTCGTTGCTGGGCCGGGAGTTGGCGTCCAGTGCAAAGTCTGCCGGCGTGGCACCGTCGTATGCCATGATGGAGGGCTACGCAGCCGCGCGCGTGCTGGTCGAGGGGCTCAAACGCGCGGGCAAGTCGCCCACGCGGGCCAGCTTTGTCTCGGGGCTGGAAGCCGCCGGCACGATCGACCTGGGCGGGTTGGAAGTCCACTATGGCCCGAATCTGCGCAAGGGCTCGAACTACGTGGAGCTGACGGTGATCGGGCCGAACGGCACCTTCGTCAAATAGACGGGAGCGCACCGTGGGGTCGGCTGCCTCGGCAATAGCTGCACCGCAGGAAATAGCGGTTGCCAGCGCAAAACGCATGAGTACATAAGAAAATACTATTTGGAATTCGCATACTGCCTCTAACAGAATGCATGAACCACATGCATGACTTGGATCAATCAGGCGGATGGAACTCCGACAACTCGAAGCGTTTGCCGCGGTCATGTCGACCGGCAGCGTCACCGCGGCGGGCAAGCTGCTGGGACGCTCACAGCCGGCCATCAGCCGGCTCATCCAGGATCTCGAAGCCGAGATCGGCTACGCCCTGTTCACGCGTGCGGGTCCACGCGTCTCGCCCACGGAGCAGGGTTTCCTGCTGTACGAAGACGTTGAACATACGCTGATCAGCTTACGTCAGATCCGCACGCGTGCCGACGAAATCGCGCGCGGCGAGGCACGCCCGCTGCGCCTGGCGGCCACGTCCGCATTGGCGGCAGGCTTGCTGCCCGCCGCCTTGGCCGATGAGCCTGGGCTGGCGCAGCACGTCCAGATTCGCAGCGCTTCGCCCGAGCAGGTTGTGCACGCCGTGCTGACCGGCGCTGCCGACCTTGGCATCAGCAGCCTGCCGCTGGAACATCGCGGCGTGACAGTGCATTGGATCGGCGAAGCCGCGTGCGTGGCTGCCGTGCATGCAAACGACGCGCTGGCCGCCAGCAAGCGCGTGGCATTGGCCGATTGCGCCGGGCAGCGCATCATCACGATGCACAACCCGTATCGATTGCGCCGCCGCCTGGATCAAGCGCTGGCGAAAGCCGGCGTGGAGCCCGTCTCGCTCATCGAGACCAACGCGTCGCTCAATGCACTGACCGCCGTGCGTGCGGGCCTTGGCGTCGCGTTGCTGGAGCCGGTGACGGCGTACGGCGTGCCGATCGACGGCGTGGCCGTGCGCCCGATCGATGCCGAAATCCCCTTCTTCTTTGGCGTGATCACCCCCGAGGCCAAGCGGCCGTCGGCGGCGGTGACTTCACTGATCGACGCCCTCGCGCGCGCGGCGCAGCGTCTGCTGCCGGACTGCAAGCTGCACGATCCGGCGCGCCATGCCAGCATGCTGCAGGTGCTGTATGGCGAACCCATCAACGAAACCGAAGGCGCGTCCGCATGACCGCTGCACAACAAGACAACGCGCCGCAAGTCACTGGGCTCGCAGCGCTGGAAGCGCGTTTGCACCAGGACCTGTCCTGGCTTGAACTCCCCGCCAAAAACTGGACGCTGCCACACACGGTGGATGGTCAACCCGTGCTGGATGTGGCTGTCATCGGTGGCGGCATGGCGGGTCTGGCGGCAGCGGCATCGCTCAAGCATCTCGGCATCGGCGTGGTGGTGTTCGACCGCTCGCCCGTCGGCTTCGAGGGCCCGTGGGCAACGACGGCGCGCATGGAAACGCTGCGCTCGCCCAAGCAACTGACCGGCCCCGCGCTCGGCCTGCCGGCGCTGACGTTCCGCGCGTGGTTTGAAGCGCAGTTCGGCACCGATGCGTGGGAGGTGCTCGACAAGATCCCGCGCCTGCAATGGATGGACTACCTGCGCTGGTACCGCCGCGTGCTTCAGCTCGACGTGCGCAACGACCATTACGTGAAGAGGATCCACCCGCGCGTGGATGGCGCTGTTGAACTGCTGATCGACGCGCCGGGCCAACCGACCCAGCGCGTGTTTGCGCGCCGCGTGGTGCTAGCCACCGGCCGTGATGGGCTTGGCGGTGCATCCGTGCCGGACTTTGCGCACCGGCTGCCGCGCCGGTGGTGGGCGCATTCGTCTGACGAGATGGACTACGGCACGCTGGCCGGCAAGCGCGTGGGCGTGATCGGCGCCGGTGCATCAGCCATGGATTCGGCTGCAACGGCCCTGGAAGCCGGGGCCGCCAGCGTCGACATGCTGATCCGGCGCCCCGATCTGCCGCGCGTGAACAAGGGCAAGGGTGCCGGCAGCCCGGGGCTCGTGCATGGTCACCTGCATCTGCCCGACGCGTGGAAATGGCGTATCCGGCATTACATCAATGTCGAGCAGGTCCCACCGCCACGCGGCAGCACGCTGCGCGTGTCGCGGCATCCGAATGCGCGCTTCAACCTCGGCTGCGGCATCCTGGGCGTGGACGAGCACGATGGCGTGCTGCACGTGGCCACGACCAAGGGCGTGTTCCAACTGGACTTCCTGATCTTCTCGACGGGCTTTCGCACCGATTGGGCCGCACGCCCCGAGTTCAGCGCACTGGCGCCACACATCCGCCAATGGCGCGACCGCTACACGCCGCGCCCCGGCGAAGAAGACGCGGAACTTGCCGATTCGCCCGACCTTGGCCACGCCTTCGAATTTCGCGAGAAAACGCCCGGCACGCTGCCCGGCCTGTCGCGCGTGCATTGCTTCTGCTATCCGGCGTCCGTCACCCACGGCAGCGTCTCGGGCGACATCCCGGCCATCAGCGAAGGGGCGAAACGCTTGGCGCAGGGCATTGCCGGCTTGCTGTATCAGGAAGACATCGACGCGCACTACGCCGCCATCCAGGCCTATGCCGAGCCGGAAATCTTTGGCGATGAATGGACGCCTGCCCCGCCGCCCAGCTTGCAAGCGAGTACCACTTCCAGCCAGGAGGCTGCACGATGACAGGTTGGTTAATCCGCCGCATCGGCCAGGCGCTGCTGGTCGTGCTGGTGATGACGGTGATCGTCTTTATCGGCCTGCACGCCATCGGCAACCCGGTCGACATCCTGATCGGTCAGGACGTGGACCAGATCGACCGCGCGCGCATCATTGCCGAGCTGGGTCTGGACAAGCCCTTGTGGGAACAGTACCTCGCCTTCCTGAACGGCGCGCTGCACGGCAATCTGGGCAAAAGCTTCGTCTACAACGAACCGGCCATCCAGTTGATCCTGCAACGCCTGCCGGCCACGCTGGAGCTGGCGTTTTCCGCCCTGATCATCGCGGTGGTGATTGGCGTGCCGTTGGGGCTGTTCGCGGGGCTGTATCCGCGCCATCCGGTGTCGCGCTTGCTCATGACGGGCAGCGTGGTGGGTTTTTCGCTGCCGACGTTCTGGGTGGGCCTGATGCTGATCATGGCGTTCAGCGTGAGCCTCGGCTGGCTACCCGCCAGCGGACGCGGCGAAACGGCGCGCCTGTTCGGCATCGAATGGTCGTGGCTGACGGTTGATGGGCTGCGCCACCTCGTGCTGCCAGCGGTCAACCTGTCGCTGTTCAAGCTGTCGTTGGTGCTGCGGCTGACGTCTGCCGGCGTGCGTGAGGTGCTGCCGCAGGACTACGTGAAGTTCGCGCGGGCCAAGGGCTTGTCGCCGTTGCGCGTGGTGCTGGCGCACGTGCTGCGCAATACGCTGATCCCGCTGGTCACGGTGCTGGGCCTGGAGCTTGGTTCGACCATCGCGTTTGCGGTCGTGACCGAGAGCATCTTCGCGTGGCCCGGCGCGGGCAAGCTGATTCTGGACAGCATCAACTCACTGGACCGCCCGGTCATCGTGTCCTACCTCATCGTCGTGGTGTGCCTGTTCGTGTCACTCAACCTGATCGTCGACATCCTGTATCGGATGCTGGACCCGCGCGTACGAGCGGCGGATAGCGCGGAGGCTGCATGATGAACACGACTTCGCAATCTACGACGGCAACGACGGTGCCCGCCCCGCGCAAGCAATCGCCCTGGCGGCGAGTGGCATCGGATTTCCTCGCATCCAAGGCTGCCATCTTCGGGCTGGTGGTTGTCGTGGTGCTGATTCTGGCCGCGCTGGCCGCGCCTTGGATCACCCCGCAAAACCCGTACGACCTGATGCAGCTCGACGTGCTGGACTCGCGCCTGCCGCCCGGCTCGCCGGCCGGCACGGGCGCGTTCACGTATTGGCTCGGGACAGACGGCCAGGGACGTGACTTGTACTCCGGCATCCTCTATGGCCTGCGCATCAGCCTGGGCGTGGGGATCGGTTCGGCAGCCGTGGCGGCCGTGATCGGCACGCTGTTCGGGCTCGTTGCAGCGTATGCGGGCGGCCGCGTCGACAGCATCATCATGCGCACGGTCGACCTGCTGCTGTCGTTCCCGTCGGTGCTGGTGGCAATGATGATCCTCGCCTATCTCGGCAAGAGCATCAGCAATGTCGTGCTGACGCTGGTGCTGCTGGAGTGGGCGTACTACGCGCGTACGGTGCGCGGGCAGGCCCTGGTCGAGCGTCGCCGCGAATACGTGGAAGCCGCGCGCTCGCTCGCCCTGCCCGGCTGGCGCATCGCACTCAAGCACATCCTGCCGAACTGCCTGCCGCCGCTGATCGTCGTGGGCACGCTGCAGGTGGCGCGCGCGATCACGCTGGAAGCAACGCTGTCGTTCCTGGGCCTGGGCGTGCCGATTACCGAGCCGTCTTTAGGCCTGCTGATCTCCAACGGATATCAATACATGCTGTCTGGCCAGTACTGGATCAGTTTCTATCCGGGCATCGCGCTGCTGCTTGCGCTGGTGGCCATCAACCTGGTAGGCGACCGCCTGCGCGAAGTGCTGAACCCGAGGACGCAACGATGACGGCGTCCAACAACGCGACCACACTCGAAGTCCGCAACCTGCGCACGCATTTCTTCACGCGCGACGGCGTGCTGCCAGCCGTGGACGATGTGTCGTTCTCGCTGGCGCGTGGGCGCATTCTCGGGCTGGTGGGTGAATCGGGCTCTGGCAAATCCGTCACCGGTTTCTCGATCATGGGCCTGGTGGACCCGCCCGGCCGCGTGGTCGGCGGCGAGATCCTCTACCAAGGCCGCGACCTGACCAAGCTTGTCCCGCGCGAGCTGCGCAAGCTGCAGGGCAACCGCATCGCCATGGTCTTCCAGGACCCGATGATGACGCTCAACCCCGTGCTGCGCATCGAGGCCCAGATGACCGAGGCCGTGCGTGCGCACACCAGCATGAGCCACAGGCAAGCCCGTGACCATGCGCGCGACACGCTCGGCCTGATGGGCATTCCGAGCCCCGAAGAACGGCTGCGCGCGTATCCGCATCAGCTGTCCGGGGGCATGCGCCAGCGCGTAGCGATTGCCATTGCGATGCTGCATCGGCCTGACCTGATCATTGCCGACGAACCGACCACGGCGCTGGACGTGACCATCCAGGCGCAGATCCTGTCCGAAGTGCAGAAGCTCGCGCGCCAGCACGGCACGGCGCTGATCTGGATCACGCATGACCTCTCTGTTGTTGCCGGTCTGGCCGATGAGGTGGCCGTGATGTACGCCGGCCGCATCGTTGAACACGGGCCGGTCGATGCCGTGCTCGATGCACCGCTGCACCCCTACACCATGGGCCTGATCGACAGCCTGCCGAGCGAGAACCGCCGCGGCCAGCGCCTGCGCCAGATTCCGGGCATGACACCGAACCTGTTGTCGCTGCCGGCGGGCTGTGCATTTGCGGCACGCTGCCCGCGTGCAACCGATCTCTGCGGCGTGCGCCCCGAGATCACCCAGCCGATACCTGAGCGCCTCGTGCGCTGCTTCCATCCGGGCATGCAGCACGCTGGCTCCTCGCGGGAGGTCGCATGAGCACGCCCCTCGTCGAACTCAAACAGGTCAGCAAACGCTTTACCGATCGCAAGGTCGGCATGGGTGATCGCGTTTTGCAGCGCTTCGGCCTGGCACATCCGCAAGCGATTGTTCGTGCTGTCGATGGTGTCGACCTCGCGATCCAGCCCGGTGAAGTCGTCGGGCTCGTCGGCGAATCGGGCTGCGGAAAATCCACGCTCGGCCGCATTGCTGCGGGCTTGATGCCCCCGTCGGCCGGCGAGGTGCGCGTGGACGGCAAAGCCTTCGATGCGCTCTCCGGAGATGAAGCCCGCGCGGCCCGCCTGAAGATCCAGATGATCTTCCAGGACCCCTACGCCAGCCTCAACCCGCGCCTGCGCGTGGAAGAGATCATCGGTGAAGCGGCGCGTGTGCATGGGTTGACCGACCGCGCCAACTTTGCCGATTACGTGGCTGCGCAGATGCAGCGCGCGGGCCTGGACCCTGCGCTGCGCGACCGCTATCCGCACCAGTTCAGCGGCGGCCAGCGGCAGCGTATCGGAATTGCTCGAGCGCTGGCGGTGCAGCCGTCGATGCTCGTCTGTGACGAGGCCGTGGCAGCGCTGGACGTTTCGATCCAGGCGCAGATCCTGAACCTGTTCATGGACCTGCGCGAGCAGCTCAACCTGACCTACCTCTTCATCAGTCACGACCTGGGTGTGGTGGAACACCTGTCGGACCGCGTAGTGATCATGTACCTCGGCCGCGTGGTGGAATCCGCGCCGGCAGAGGAAGTCTTCCGCCGCCCGAACCATCCTTACACGCAGACATTGCTGGCGGAGATTCCGCGCCTGTCTGCCCGGCACAAGACGTTCACCGCCATTCAGGGCGAGATGCCGAGCCCGCTGCACCCGCCCACGGGCTGCCACTTCCACCCGCGCTGCCCGCACGCCATGCCCCGCTGCACGACCGAAACGCCGACGCTGCGCGGCATTGCGGTCAACCATGTCAGCGCCTGTCATCTGAACGACGCGAACTGAACGACATTCAATGAGCCAACAATTCCAAAAACAGGAAAAGGGAACCAACGTGAAACGCCTCCTAGCCTCGTCGCTTGCTGTTGCGCTGTTTGCCGCTGCCGGTGCTGCCAGCGCGCAGACGCTGAACATCGCCTTTGCCGATCCCCTTTCGTCGCTCGACCCACAGTTGAACAACCACGCAGGGGACCGTTCCGTCGACGTGCATTTCTGGGATCTGCTGGTCGAGAACAAGTGGAACAAGCTGCAGCCCGGCCTGGCGCTGTCGTGGAAGACCCTGGACCCGAAGACGTGGGAATTCAAGCTGCGCCCAGGCGTGAAGTGGCACGACGGCCAGCCGTTCACGGCGGATGACGTCATCTTCTCGTACCAGCGTGCGCGCAGCGTGCCGGGCAGCGTGGCGACGTTCGCCGGCTATCTGCGCACGGTGGAATCGGTCACGGCCAAGGACCCGCTCACGCTCATCATCAAGACGAATATCCCGAACCCCGACCTGCCGCTGAACCTGGCGTCCGTGCACATCGTCAGCAAGCACGTGGGCGAGAAGTCTTCCACCGAGGACTACAACGCCGGCCGCGCCGTGGTAGGCACCGGCCCGTACAAGTTCGTCTCGTACGTGCCCGGCGACCGCGTGGTGATGGCGCGCAATGACAGCTACTGGGGCGGCAAGCAGCTCTGGGAGAAGGTCAACTACCGCTACATCAACAACGCCGCCGCACGCACGGCCAACCTGCTCTCCGGCGAGGTGGACGTCATCGACAAGGTGTCGGTATCCGACCTCGCGCGGCTGCGCCAGTCGCCCAACGTGAAGGTGTTCGCCTACCCCGGCCTGCGCGTGATGCTGCTGCAGCCAAGCTTCCGCAAAGGCGAGAACCCGTACATCACCGGCAACGACGGCAAGCCGCTGCCGAACAATCCGCTGCTCGACGTGCGCGTGCGCCGTGCGCTGTCGCTGGCCATCGACCGCAAGGCCATCGTCGACCGCATCCTGCAAGGCGCCGCCACCGTCGCCAACCAGTGGATGCCGTCGGACACGTACGGCTACAACCCGGATGTGAAGGACATCGCCTATGACCCGGCGCAGGCCAAGAAGCTGCTGGCTGACGCAGGCTTTCCGCAAGGCTTCAACCTCGTGATGCATGTGCCGAACGACCGCTACCCGCAGGGCCCCGAAACGGCGCAAGCGGTGGCGCAGTTCTGGACCCGCATCGGCGTGAAGGCACGCGTGGAAGTGGTGCCCTGGTCGGTCTACTCCGGCCGTGCCAACAAGAATGAATATGCGATGAGCATGCTGGCGTGGGGCAACGGTACGGGTGAGGCCAGCTACGCGCTGGTCAATGTGCTGACCACAGTCGACACGAAGAAGGGCCTGGGCGCCTCCAACTGGGGGCACTACAGCAACCCCGCCGTGGACAACGCGCTGAACGCCTCCACTGAAGAATTCAACGTCGAGAAGCGCGCGGCCATCCTGCGCCACTCGGTCAGGCTGGTGTCGGATGACGTGGGCGTGATGCCGCTGTACCACTATCAGAACGTGTGGGCCGCCAAGAAGGGCCTGAAGGTGACGCCGATGACGAGTGATCGCACCGCGGCTCAAATGGTCGTCAAGGACGGCAAGTAAGCGCCATGGGAACGTTCGCGCTCAGCGTCACACCGGTAGGTGACCTGATCGACGTATCGCGCAGCATCGTCGTGACGGGGCTCGCACCCGGCGCACAGGTCGGCATCGTGGCGCAAACGCGTCGTGGCAATGGTGTGCTATGGCACAGCCGCGCCGCATTCGTTGCCGATGCGCAAGGCACCGTCGACCTGACGCGCGACGCGCCTGTTTCGGGTGACTACAGCGGCGTCAGCGCCATGGGCATCATCTGGAGCCAGCGCCCGGAAGACGGGAAGGCGCGCGAGGTGTTTCCGCAACCCGTGACGCAGCCGCTGACGACCGCACTCACGGCCACTGCCAACGGCGAGTCGGTCCATGCGAGCTTCGTGCAACGGCTGGCCGCGCCGGGTGTGACGCGCCACGATGTGCGTGACGACGGTTTGGTCGGCACGCTGTACCTGCCCGACCCCTATGCGCACCCGGGCCCGCGCCCGGCCGTGCTCATCCTGAATGGGTCGGGCGGCGGCATCAACGAGCCGCGTGCGGCGCTGTATGCCTCGCACGGTTATGCGGCCTTTGCGCTGGCGTACTTCAAGGCGCCGGGGCTATCGGACTACATCTCGAACACGCCGCTGGAGTACTTCGAGCGCGCGCTCGCGTGGCTGCGCAGGCGCGTGGGACCGCTGCACGACTTCGTTGCCGTGAGCGGCCAGTCGCGCGGCGGCGAACTGGCGTTGCTGCTGGGCGCGACATTTCCCGAAGCGGTGTCTGCGGTGATCGGCTACGTGCCTGGCGCCGTCGTGCACAGCGGGCAGAACGCCGCCGACCCCGCCGTCGGCCGCGAAGGCCCGACATGGCTGTATCGCGGTCAGCCGCTGCCGCACCTGTGGGAAGGCAATCGCACCGCGACCTGGGCGCCTTTTGACGAAGGCCCCGCACCGCATCGGCATGAACGCGCCATCCGCACCGCGCTGCAAGATGCGGATGCGGTGGCACGCGCGCGCATCCGCATCGAACGCGCACGTGGGCCGGTGCTGCTGCTCTCCGCAACGGATGACGGCTCGTGGCCTTCGGGCGACTACTCGCGCATGGTCACCGCCAAGCTGGCCGAGGTACGCCACCCTTACCCCGTCCATCACTTCGACTACGAAGGCGCAGGCCACGCCATCGTCTTCCCGTACGTGCCAACCACGCAGCTCGTCTACGCGCACCCGGTGTCGGGCCGCATCAGCACCGGCGGTGGCGAGCCACGCGCCAACGCCCGCGCCGACGCCCAATCGTGGGCCGCGGTGCGACGCTTCCTCGCCAGCGCGGTGGCCGCGCGCGGCGCCTCCGTACCCGATTCCCGGAGTCTTTCATCGATGGATTTCACGCCTGCACAAGACGTGGTCGACCACGTTGCTGGCCTGGGCGACGGCAGCCCCACGCATGCGCTGCGCCACGCCCGCGAAAAAGTCGCAACGGCGACACAAGGCAGCTACGAAGCGCTATTCGACGTGGCCCTGCCCGGCCTCACGGCGGGCGAACGCCTGCTCGTGGCGCTGTACACCTGCCGCCTGACACCCGCGCCCGAACTGGCCGAGCACTACCGCGCGCGCCTGGCGAGCACGCCGGTCGACGCAGAGGCCCTGCAAGCTGTCGAGCACGGCGATGTAGACACGCTGACCGACGCGCGCCTGCGCGCCGTACTCGCCTTCACCCGCACGCTCGTCGAGCGCCCCATCGAAGGCGACCGCGATGCGCTGTTGCGCCTGCCCGCAGCGGGCCTTGCCACAGCCGACGTCGTGACGCTCGCGCAGCTCATCGCGTTCCTGTCGTATCAGACACGGCTCGTAGCCGGTCTGCGCGCGCTTCGCGAAGCCGCCGGCACCGGTCGCGCCACCGCCTCCACGGAGACCGCAGCATGACCGAGATCATTCGCGCCCACGGCTTCACCAACGAATCGCTTGAGTGGCAAGCGTGGCTCGATGTGGTCGACCTCGATCGCGCCACGCCCGAGCAGATCGCCGTGCTGGAAGAAAGTCACCCAAAGGCGAAAACGTCCGACTACTACCGCTTTCTCGTTCACCAGCCCGAGATCCTGCGTCAGCGCTCGGCGGCGTTCAACGCGATCATGTATGCGCCAGGTGGCCTGTCGCGCGCAGAACGCGAACTCGCCAGCGCAGTGGTGTCGCGCGTAAACGGCTGCGTGTATTGCGCGTCGGTCCACGCGCAACGCTTCGAGCAGCTTGCCAAGCGCAACGACGTGATCAAGCAGGTCTTTGAAGACCCGCATATCGCAGGCACCAATGCGCGTGAGCGCGCCATCGTGCTGTTCTCGATCGACCTGACGCTGCACCCCGGGGATGTGCGCGGCGAAGACCTGCAGCCGCTCAAGGCCGCTGGCCTGACGGACGCGGAGATTCTCGACCTGATACACGCCGTGGCCATCTTTGCGTGGGCGAATCGACTGATGCTGAATCTGGGGGAACCCGTGTTTCCGGACGCGGCCTGAGCCAGGCAGCATCGCCGCAAGAAAAGAAGCCGCAGGCGAAAACCTGCGGCTTTTGTGTTACTGGCGGGCTAGTGCACGCGGTCCGTCATCGGCACGCGCATGCCGTCAGTATAGGAATCGAATTTTCCGGCCTTCGCGCCGTCCGCATAGACGTCGAATTTCGTGGCGAGTCCGCCATCGGTGTAAGGATTGCGCGCGTCCATGGAGGCGCTGCCATCCGTGTACACGTCCCGTGTGGCGCTCGCATGCGCCACGGGTGCACCCAACGCAGCGGCGGTCACCGCGACGAGGGCCCACAGTCTCTTATCCATTTCACACCTCCTTTCATGCAGGATGGGTTTTCTGCAACCAACGAACCAAAATGAGCATGCTCACGACGCTGGTCTCACGTTCTGGTTGACACGGAATAGGTTGCCCGGATCGTATCGGGCCTTGATCGCTGCCAACCTGGGATAGTTGTCACGATAGGTGGCCTGCACCCGCTCCTGCCCTTCGTCCATCATGAAGTTCACATAGGCGCCGCCTGCCGAGTAGGGGTGCAGAGCGTCCCAGTACCCCTTGCACCAGTTGGTAATGCGCTCGCGCTGGGCAGGATCGGGGTCAACGCCCACGATGACGGCCGCCCACTTCGAATCGCGGTAGGCAAACGGTGTTTCCTTGCGTCCCATGCGATGCACGGCAGCATCGATCGGATACAGGTGCATCGTGGAGTGCATGGTCGGCAGTTGCGAACCATGTTTCACATGCAGCGCGATGGCATCTTCCGGCAGGTCGTTGACGAAGTCGGCGCGCCAGTACCACTGCAGGCCGGGCGGATATAAAGCATCAAAGGCGGTTTGCAGCATCGGATAGGGCATGGTCCCTACGCCGTACAGCGCTGGTTGCTGGGCTCGCACTGGCGCGAATGCCTCTTCCGCACCTGCCGGGTCGCCTGTGTAGCACCACACGACGGCGCACATCTTCTGCAGATGCAGCGCCGGCGGAAACGGCGGTGCTGGCGGCACAGTAAGGAACGCAAAGAAGCCGTTGAGTTCGGGCGGCGCCTTCGGCAGGAAGTCGCGATACCAGCGCAGCACCTCGGCGGCTCGGTCCAACGGCCACAGCGTGGGGCCCGCGACCACGTTGCTCACCGCATGCAGGCGGAACTCGAATGAGGTCACGACACCGAAGTTGCCGCCGCCGCCGCGCACCGCCCAGAACAGATCCTCGTTGGCGCGCGCATTGGCGGTGACGAAGCTGCCATCGGCGAGCACGATGTCGACCGACAGCAGATTGTCGATCGTTAGTCCAAAGCGCCGCGCCAGGTGGCCGATCCCTCCCCCCAGGGTCAGCCCACCAACGCCGGTGGTGCTGATGACACCGGCCGGCGTTGCCAGACCGAACGCGTGAGTCGCATGATCGACATCACCCCAGGTACAGCCGCCTTCGGCACGCACCGTGTGTGCGAAAGGATCGACGCGAATACCGCGCAGACGGGCCAGGTCGATCACCAGACCGTCGTCGCACACGCCAAGACCGCCGCCGTTGTGAGCCCCCCCGCGCACGGCCAGCAGTAAGCCGTTGTCGCGCGCAAAGTTGACTGAAGCAATCACGTCAGCCACATCCGCGCACTGGGCGAAGAAGCGCGGCCGCTTGTCGATCATCGCGTTGTAGACGCGGCGCGCTGCGTCGTAGTGAGGATCGCCGGGTTCGACGAGCGGCCCCCGCAACTGCGCACGGAAAGCCTGCACCGTGGTGTCTTCGATCATGTTGGTCTCCTCAGCGAGCGTGGCCAGGCCGCTCTGGCAGGGTCTGCAGAGTGGTGGAAAATCAGGCGGGCGAATGGTGATGGAAGTCTAGAAAGGGGCCGTCGTCCGTTCTATCCGCTGCCTTGATCATTTTTGTGCGGCGGTCGATCGGCCCCGGGATAGTCAATACTGACTATTTGTTTTGCCCTGTCTTCGGCCTTCAATAAAACGCAATGGCGGCATGGCCCGTCGGTGCATCAGGAGGGAAGACAAATGCCGCTGTTTCTCATCGAACGCCAGTTTGCGGAAGAATTGGAGATCGGCGCCGCGAGCGTGGCGAATATCCAGCACATCAATGCAGATGTGGGTGTGAACTGGGTCTTCTCGTTTCTCTCGGCCGACCGCAAGAAAACCTATTGCCTGTATGAAGCGCCGAGCGCAGATGCCATCCGACAGGCGGCGCACTTGGCAAGCCTGCCTGCCGACGTCGTGATCGAGGTGACCCAAGTGCGTCCGGAGAGCTTCGTGTGACGCTCTGCAACCATGCACTGCACTCGCTGCCACCGCTTGTGCCGACCGGACGCGAAGTTTTGCGACGGCTGCGGCACGCCGCTGCCGGCGGGATCTGCATCACCTGGTGACGGTGCCGCCAACACCGACAGCGCATCGGCTACGGCGCGCTTCGTTGGCCGTGAGCATGAACTCGAGGTACTAGGCCGCCTGCTGACGCGAGCGCAAGACGGCACCGGCGGCATTGCGGCGTTGGCGGGGGAACCCGGTATCGGAAAAACGCGCACCGCCGAAATCGTTGCCCAAGAGGCTGAGCGGCACGGTATGCAAGCGCTGTGGGGCCGCTGCAACGAGGAGCCAGGCGCACCGCCCTACTGGCCTTGGCAACAGCTCGTGCGGGGCTGGATCGCCTCGCACGACGAAGGCTGCATCCGCCAAGCATTGGCCTGCGGAGTCGCCCCGCTCGCGGAAATCGTGCCGGACCTTGCCGACCGGCTGCCCGATCCCGTGCGTGACCGCGCTATTGCCACGCCAAGTACCGAAGTCGCCCAGGCACGCTTCCGGCTGTTCGACGCCGTGAACACCTTTTGGCAGCGCGCGGCGCAACAACATCCGCTGCTGCTCATTCTCGACAACCTGCACTGGGCCGACGCGTCGTCGCTGCGCCTGCTCGAATTTCTTGCGCCCGACCTGTGCGGTAGCCGCATTCTGCTGCTCGTGACGTACCGCGATGTCGAACTATCGAGACAGCACCCGCTGTCGGCCACGCTGGGTGAACTGGCGCGCCAACCGCGCTTCGAACGGTTGCGCCTGAGCGGGCTGACCCATGCCGAAACAGCGCACATGATGGAACTGGCCGGTGGTGCGACCCTCGCGCCCGCGCTGGTCGATGCGATCCATGCGCAGACGGAAGGCAACCCCTTGTTCGTCGGTGAAATGACGCGTCTGCTGGCACAGGAAGATTCAGCGGCCAGCACGGGCTATGTACTGCGCATCCCGGAGGGCATCAAGGAAGTCATCGGCCGCCGCTTGAATCGCTTGTCCACGAACGCCAATAAGGTGCTTACCGCAGCGGCGGTCGTCGGGCGCGCATTCGAGTTCCGTCTGCTGATCGCGTTGGCGGACGATGTCGATGAAGACATCTGCAGCGCCGCCATAGACGAAGCCCTGCAGGCTCGTCTGGTTGAGGCCTTGCGCGAACCCGGCCACTATCATTTTGCCCATGCCCTGTTCCGCGAGACCCTCTACGACGAGATTCCCATCCCTCGGCGCAGCCGGCTCCACCTGAAGCTGGCGCACGCCATCGAGATGATCCACGGCGATGACCTCGAACCGCACCTGCCAGCGCTGGCCTATCACCACTGGGCAGCCCTGCCCGGAGGGGACGCCGCGCTGGCGGTGGATTACGCGCAACGTGCGGCGCGGCGTGCAGACCGCCAGCTCGCGCACGAAGAGTCGGCACGCTATTGCCAGATGGCACTGCAGGCCATGGACGCTGGCAGCGGTCTATCGCGCGACACGCGCTGCACCCTGCTCAATGCGCTAGGCGCCGCGTACAGCCACGCCGGCGATTGGCTCCAGGCCATGCAGACGTTCAAGGAGGCGGCCCGCCTGAGCGCGGAGTGCGGCAATGCAAGGGAACTCGCACACGCCGCGCTCGGTTTCGAAACGGCGAGTTGGGCGCCAGGACTGCCTGGCGGCCCGGCGGCCGAACTCCTGCGCGAGGCCCTCGCGGCCCAGGGCACCGGCGAGCCCGTGATGAGCGCCCGCCTGCTGAGCGCCCTGGCGCGCGCGCTCATCTTCAGCGGCGAGGAGGCGCAAGCAAGCCGGGTGCACGAGCAGGCCATCGCAGTGGCACGACGGGCTGGCGACCCCGCAACACTGGCCGACACCCTGGTAGCCACCGTGTCGCTGCGCTGGCAGCAGGAGCACATTGCCGAGCGCATCGCCGCATCGGATGAAGCCTACGAACTGGCCAGGCAGGCCGGTGACCGCACACTGATGTGCGCAACACGTGCGTGGCGTTTCTTCGATGACTTTGAACTCGGGGACATGGCATCCTGGCGAGCAAATCTCGAGGAATACGAGCGCAGTGGCGAGACGCTGCGCCAGCCCTTCATCCATTACACCGGCAGCATGTCGCGCGCCATGCATGCACTGTTCGAAGGACGTTTTGCCGATGCAGAGCGCCTGATACCGAACGCATACGAGATCGCGCGACGCATGCCTGGCATGGATGCCGCCGGCGTGTACGGCGTCCAGATGTTCATGCTGCGCCGCGAGCAGGGCCGCCTGCTCGAGGTGGCCCCCCTGGTGGAATATTTCGTTCAGCACACCAGCGCGATGGAGATCTGGCAGCCGGGCATCGCCTTGATGCATGCCGAGCTTGGCCAGATGGAGGCAGCACGGAAAAAATTTGACACGCTCGCCAACGCCAATGCCGACTTCCGCGCGATCGCGCGCGATGGCGTCTGGGTGGCCAGTCTCACGTATCTGGCCATCGTCTGTCATGCGCTTGGCGACGCCGCTCGGGCGACGACGCTGTACCAACTGCTTGCTCCGTTCAGTAGGCGCAACCTCGTGTTCGGCACCGCGATCGCGTCATTCGGCGCAGCCGACGCGATCCTGGGCGCATTGGCCGCAACGATGGGCGACTGGCCGCAAGCACAGCAACACTTCGAAGCCGCACTGGCGATGAACGAGCGCCAAGGTGCAAGGCCGGCGCTCGCGCGCACGCGTCTGCACTTTGCACAGATGCTCTTGCGTCGTGGCGAGCCGGGCGATCTCGATCGTGCCGATGTTTTGTTGACCGCCGCGGAAGACGAGGCCGCAATGCTTGGGATGGCAGGTTTGCCTGCACACATCGAGGCCGCAAGAACGTTGGCCAAGGCTTCTGCGGTGGAGCATTACCCAGCGGGATTGAGCCGGCGGGAAGCCCAGGTGCTGCGCCTGGTCGCGCAGGGCAAGGGCAACCGCCAGATTGCCCGTGAGTTGTTTGTCAGCCCCAACACTGTGGCGAACCACGTGAGCAGCATCCTCAGCAAGACGCACAGCGCCAACCGGGCGGAGGCGGCTGCGTTTGCCATCCGCCACGCGTTACTGTGAGTTCGATGCCGCTGTGGCAGACCGTTAGACGATCGGCAACTGTCGCACCGGCTTGCCCGTCAACTGCGCGACCGCATGGGCCACGGCCGGCCCGATGGGCGGCACACCCACCTCGCCCATCCCGCTGGGCTCTGCCGTGCTCGGCACGATGTGCGTTTCGATGACGGGCGTCTCGGCCATCTTGAGCGCCGGGTAGTCGGGGAAATTCGACTGCACGACCTGGCCGTCCTTGATGTCGATCCGGCCATACAGCGCCGCCGTCAGGCCAAAGATGACCGCGCTTTCCATCTGCTGCGCGACGATGCCCGGGTTGACCACCGTGCCGCAATCGACCGCGCAGACGACGCGATGCACGCGCGGCTTGCCGTCTTTCATCGACACCTCCACCACCTGCGCGACCACGGAACCGAAGCTCGGGTGCAGAGCAATGCCGCGCGCACGCGGTGCGCCGTCAGCGGCCGGTGCCAGCGGCTGCCCCCAGCCGGCTGCCTGTGCGGCCGTGTCCAGTACCTTCAACTCACGCGGATGGGCCTTCAGCAAGTCACGCCGCATCGCCAATGGGTCAAGCTTGGCCGCGGCCGCCACGTCGTTGAGAAAGCCCTCCATGAAGAACCCGTTGTACGAGTGGCCAACGCTGCGCCAGAACCCCACGGGAACCGGCAGCTCGACTGCCAGGTGCGCGATGTGCTCGTGCTCGATTTCGTAGGGCAGATCGAACAAGCCTTCAGCGGTGTAGCGGTCGATGCCCACCGACGGCGCACCGAACAGGCGATCCAGCTCGCCCGCCAGGATCGATTGTCCGGCGCTGCGCGACGCGATCGCCGTGACCTTGCCGTTCTCGACACGCGCCTTGAGTCGGGCGATGGCCTGCGGGCGATAGAAGTCGTGGCGGACGTCCTCTTCGCGCGACCAGATGACCTGGACGGGCTTGCCTCCGGTCTTCGTGGCGATGGTCACGGCCTGGCCGACGAAATCCGACTCCAGCCGCCGCCCGAAACCGCCGCCGATGAGCGGGATGTCGATATGCACCTTGTCGCCGCTCACCCCTGCCGCGCGCGCCGCCACCAGCTGTGCCAGCGTGGCCACCTGCGTGGGGGCCCAGAGATGCACGCCGTCCTGCGTCACCTGCGCGGTGCAGTTGATCGGCTCCATTGTGGTGTGCGCAAGATACGGCGCGGTGTATTCAGCCTCGACGATGGTGGCGCCCTCGGCCTTGTCAAAGGCCTTCAGGCCATCGCCCATCGATCGATATGTGAAGCCGCCTTTGTCGCTATCGAGTGCACTGACGAGTTGTCGCCGAATGCCCGCGGAATCGAGCTTGGCATGCGGGCCGTTGTCCCACACGGGCTCGAGCGTTGCCAGCGCCTGACGCGCCTGCCAGTAGTGGTCGGCCACCACCGCGACGCCAGGTGCGCCACCGGCTGTGCCCTCGAACGGCACGACGTAACGCACACCGGGCATGCCAAGCGCCGCTTTCGATTGAAACGTCTTGAGCTTGCCGCCAAACACCGGGCACATCACGACGGCGGCATACAGCATGCCGGGCAGGCGCGTGTCGATGGAGAAGCGCGCACTGCCATCCGTCTTCGCGGCGAGATCGTTGCGCGGTGCCGGCTTGCCGATCAACTGGTATTGCGAAGCCGGCTTGAGCGTGACGTTGGACGGTGCGGAAATACCGCGCGCCGACTTGGCCATGCCGCCAAACGTGGACTGCTTGCCGCCGGGGCCGATCAACTGGCCTTCACGGATGCTCACTTGCGCAGCCGACACATTCCATTCGCGCGCTGCTGCTTCCACCAGCGCTGCACGCGCCGTGGCGGCGGCCTCACGCACGGGCTGCCAGCCGTCGGCGGTGCTGCTGCTGCCGCCGGTAATGATCAGACCGATCTCGCGCGCACTCTTGGCCATGATCCAGTGCAGTGCGCGTGCCCAGGTTTTGTCGGCGCTGTCGGGATGCAACGGCAACGAGCTGTCGCCCATGGCGACCACGTTGCCGTAGATGCGCTCCACCGGCGAGCTTTCGATGCTCACGCGCGCGAGTGGAATGTCCAGCTCTTCCGCCGCCAGCATCGACAGCGCGGTGTGGATGCCCTGCCCCATCTCCACACGCGGCATGGCAAGCACGACGTTGCCTTCGGGCGTGATCTTGATCCAGCCGTTCAGCGCAATCTCGCCGTTGTGCTCGGGAAAGAGGGCCGGATCGCCCACGCGGCTGCGCGGCGGCATCACGCCCCAACCCACCACCAGTGCGCCGCCAATGCCGAGCGCACCCAGCAGGAAACGGCGGCGCCCGCTACGCGGTTTCGTTGCCTTCGCGTTCATGCGCGGCCCTCCCGCAACGCCTTGGCAGCGCGCTTGATGGCAGCGCGCATGCGCGGATAGGTGCCGCAGCGGCAGATGTTGGTCATGGCCGCGTCGATGTCGGCATCGCTCGGGTCAGGGTGTTGGGCAAGCAAGTCCGCCGCGGCCATCAGCATGCCGGATTGACAGTAGCCGCACTGGGGCACCTGCTCATCCACCCAGGCTTGCTGCAGCGCGTGGCGTTTGCCTTCGCCGCCGGCCAGGCCCTCGATGGTAGTGATGTGCTTGCCGGCCACAGCCGCCACCGGCAGCACGCAGGACCGCACGGCCGCGCCGTCCACGTGTACCGTGCATGCGCCGCACGCCGCAACGCCGCAGCCAAATTTGGTGCCGGTCAGGTTCAGGTGATCACGCAACACCCACAGCAGGGGCGTGGCCGGGTCGCAATCAACGCTGACCGGCTTGTGGTTGACGTCCAAATCCATGGGGCGGTGGTCTCCTTGTCTTTTGTGATTTTTTTTTGCTGACCAAGCGTACGTTCAAACGGCTGAGGTCAGCAATAGTGGTCACCCTCGACATGGCAACCGCCCGGAACGCAAAAAGGCCCGAGCACTTGCGCGCTCGGGCCTTGGATTCTTGGCGGAGAGAGGGGGATTCGAACCCCCGATAGGTTATTAACCTATACACGCTTTCCAGGCGTGCGACTTAAACCACTCATCCATCTCTCCGAAGCCCGCGATTGTAGCACACCATACGGGCTCGCCAAGGTCCGCTCAAACAAAAGGCCCGGTCTCCCGACAAGGCCTTTTGCAGCCCACCGCCGACACGTCTTGCGTGGTCGGCATCCCCTCGCGTAACTCAATGCAGCGTGGCCTGCGTATCGCTCATCAGCAGCGTCTGCGTAATCTGATCGCGAATCGACTGCGCTTTCAGCAGCAGGCGCAGGGCAATATCGGCGCCACGGCTATTGGCCACGTGCTCGATAAACGCGGTGCGTGCGCGTTCATTCAACGTGGCAACGTGCGCGGCTTCGGACCACACCCGCCACGCGGCGGGCTGACCGGCAAACTGCTCGCGGCGGCGGAGCAGGTCCGAGTCAATGGCAGCGGCAATCTCGACGTCTTGAATGGTGCGATTCATGATGGCCCCCTTGCGGTCTGTGCTGATTCTGCAATCTGTGCGTGGCGCCCTGTGCCGGGCGTGCCAGCCTCAATATGCAACCTCCATGCCAATACCAATGCGCCGCTCAATGGGCGCTTTCTGCATGCATGCGTTGTCGTTTTGATCCGTTTGAAACGCCCTGTTGACGGGGGTTGGCGGACGGCATCCCTACGTTGGTGGGGTGCAAAATCCTCATCCGAAAACGGCTGCGCGAGGCCGCTCGTTACGCGGAACGTTACGTTACGCGCGGGGTGTTCTGTGCCCCACCACACGAGCCACGCCGCCGTACAACGCCATCTGCAGGTGACGTGTCGATAGGCATGCTTGGTGCTTTATCCATGCGCCCAAGCCCGCTGGCGCGCGGTCGGTCGTGTCACCCACCCCTCTTCTGCGCCGGCCTCTTCGCTTGCTTCGCTTTCCCACCGGGAGCGATCAGTCGCGTGCCGCCACCCTCAGCACGTCGGCCATTCCCCCCAACACAACAAAAGCATTCAAGAGGAGACACCCCATGCAGATGGGCAACCCACGCGTGCGGCGCGGCCGCATGCTGATGTCGGTGCTGCTGTGCGCGGCGCTTTCGCTGTCGGGCTGCGGCGGCGATAACGGCTCGACCGTCGCCAACAGCACCCCCGCCGATTCAAACACCACCACGCAGCCAACACAGCCGGCGCAGCCCGCCGCAGTCAACTGGACCACGCTTGGCACACGCGCCGCACCCGCGCAACCAGGCACGTCCATCACAAGCAACGCGGGCGCCAAGTGGGTCGACTACAACCCGCCCGCCCTCTACGCAGGCGTCGCGCGGCAGGCCACGCAATCCATCACGATGCCCGACGGCACGAAGCTCGCGGCGTATGTGACCTTGCCGGCCGATGCATCGGGCAACGCAGCGACGGGCACCTTCCCGACGGTGCTGGTGCAGACCTCGTACAACGGCGGCAACGCGCAATACGAAGCATCGATCGGTGCAGCGCTGGGCGCGGCCGACCCGTACATCGTCCAGCACGGCTACGCGACGGTGGTGGTGGACGTGCGTGGCACCGGCCAGTCGCAGGGCGCGTGGGACGCCTTTGGCGCCGATGAGCAAAGCGACTACGGCCACGTGGTCGACTGGGTGACGCAGCAATCGTGGAGCAACGGCGCCATCGGCCTCTACGGCGTGTCGTACCTCGGCATCACGACGGTCATCACGGCGGCGCAGAACCATCCGGCGGTCAAGGCGGCCTTCCCCATCGTGCCGATTGGCGATGGCTACCGCGACATCGTCTTCACGGGTGGGCAGACCAACCTGACGTTCATCCCGGCGTGGTTCGGGCTGGTGTCGGTACTGAGCCTGACCGATCCGACGCTGGTGACAGACCCGACCATCGGTCTGCCGGCCGTGCTGCAGCACCTGGTGTCTGCGGTAACGACGTTCCAGTTGCCGACCATGCTGCAGGCGCTGCTCGGCACAGCGGCCACGGCCTATGACGGCGCGTTCTGGGCGACGCGCTCGCCGCTGGAAAACGACGGCAAGATCCAGGTGCCGACCTTCGTGGTGGGCGGCCTGCACGATCTTTTCCAGCGCAGCGAACCGCTCACGTACGAGAGCATCAAGACGCAGGCACCTGCCAAGCTGCTGATCGGCCCGTGGACGCATCTGCAGGCCGCGTTAGGCAGCGGGTTGCCGGCCGATGGTGTGCCGCCGCTGAACCACATTCAGTTGCAATGGTTCGACCAGTACGTCAAAGGCATGAACGTGGGCGCAGATGCGCTACCCAACGTCACTCAATACGTGACCGGCCACGGCCACTACGCCAGCGCCACGGACTGGCCGCATCCGCAAGCGCAGGCGCAGCAGCTCTTCCTGCGCGGCGACAAGAGCCTGTCGACCACCGCGCCGGGCGCCAACGAAGCGTCAAACAAGGTGGTGCAGCAGCCATTGAACGGGGCTTGCTCGATCAGCCTGTCGCAATGGACGGCCGGTTTGACGGGGTTCATCCCGCTACCGTGCCAGACCGACGACACCCTTGCTGAAGCCGCCGATGTGAAGTTCGAAACGCCGCCCATGCCAGCCGATGTCTACCTCAACGGGCCGATTGAAGCGGATGTGTGGGTCTCGACCACCGCGCCGGACGCCGGTGTGTCGGTACGCATCGACGACGTGGATGCCGCGGGCAATGTCACGCCGCTCACCGATGGACTCCAGACGGCTTCGCTGCGTGCGGTGGACGCCAGTCGTTCGCGCACGATGAACGGCCTGATGATCCAGCCGTGGCATCCATTCACACCCAGCTCCGTGCAGGCGCTCATACCGGGCCAGGCTGTGATGGTGCCGGTCGAGGTGTTCCCGACCAGCGCGCTCATTGCCAAGGGCCACAAGCTGCGGGTGGCCGTGGGCGCGAGCAACCTGCCGCAAGGCGTGCCGCCGCTGCCCACACTGCTCAACTCGCTGATCGGCGTGCTGACGATCTATAGCGATGCGGCCCATCCGTCCAAGGTCGTACTCCCTGTGGTGCCGGCCACGGCGCTGTAGCAAACGCCTCGCATACCGGCGACCTGACGGCCCGCCTCGGCGGGCCGTTTTCTTTAAGCCGTAGGCACGATCAAAATATCTAGCGTCCAAATACATACGTAAAACCATGCATCATGCACCGACACAAATAAATAAATATATCCGGCTTTAGGTAACCCAAATACGGTAGGAAAACGTTGGCGTAATACAGTTTGCATAACCCATCCCACGATTCGGAATTATGTCCAGCCAAGCCTTGCCCGATAAGGTTTCACCGGCAAAACAATGGCCCTCCCATTGCATTAAGTGAAAACACGTATGAAGAATGTTATTCAGGATTTTCTTTTCGATGCCGATAACCCCGTGGAGACCGGAAAATCCAACCAAGACAAATCGGTCACACCGTGACACAACCTGCATCTTTCTCAAGTACGCAGCCCTTGCACATAACAAACGTGGTCGTCGACCGTCTTTCTCAAGCCGCTCCGGTGCGCGACCCCATCTCGATTCATTCTGCAAACCGGAGGACGCTGTGAACCTTTCTCAGATGACCATCAAGGCCAAGCTCACCATGGGCTTTGGCGTGCTGGCCGCCATCGTCGTCGTGGTATCGGGCATGTCGTTGCGGGCCCTGTCCGAGTCGACCGAGGGATTCTCGAACTACGTGCACGGCATCAGCGCCCGCGCAGACGTCGCCAACGACGTGCGCACGGCGGTGGACCGCCGCGCCATTGCTGCACGCAACCTGGTGCTCGTGGTCACGCAGAAAGACCTGGATCTGGAAAAGGCTGACGTCTTTCGTGCGCACGAGGATGTGAAGAACAAGCTCAAGCAGCTCAATGACTTGATTGCGGGTGCCAAGGACGCCAGCGACCGCGCCCGTACGCTCGTGGAAGACATCAACCGCGTGGAAGCGCAGTACGGCCCCGTGGCGACCGACATCGTCGGGCTGGCACTGGCCGGCAAACGCGACGAAGCCATCCAGAAGATGGACGACGAATGCCGTCCGCTGCTGGCCGCCCTCATCAAGACCACCGATGCGTACGCCACCTACACGCACGAGCGCCAGGAACAGCTCGTGCAGGCATATGAGGCGCAGTACGTCATGCAGCGCAATCTGCTGGCCGGCCTGTCGATCGGCGCGGTGCTGCTGGCAGTGGTCGCGGGCATCATCATCACGCGCTCGATCACGCAGCCGATCCGCACCGCCGTGGATGTCGCCCGGACGGTGGCACGTGGTGACCTGAGCAGCCGCATCGAGGTGCAAGGCAAAGATGAGACGAGCCACTTGCTCTCTGCCCTGCGTGACATGAATGGCCGCCTGACCGAGATCGTCGACAAGGTGCGCGACAGCAGCAGCAGCGTCGCCGGCGCGGCCAAACAGATTGCCGCCGGCAATGCCGACCTGAGCCAGCGCACGGAAGCCCAGGCATCGTCGCTGCAAGAAACGGCCGCCAGCATGGAAGAGCTGACGTCCACCGTCAAGCAGAACGCCGAAAACGCACAGCACGCCACCGCACTCGCCTCGACCGCGTCGGACGTGGCGCTGAAAGGCAGCACGGTCGTCAGCCAGGTCGTGTCCACCATGCAGGACATCAGCGACCGGTCGAGCAAGATTGCCGACATCACCGGCATCATTGAAGGCATCGCATTCCAGACCAACATCCTCGCGCTGAATGCCGCCGTGGAAGCCGCGCGCGCAGGCGAACAGGGCCGCGGCTTTGCAGTGGTCGCCAGCGAGGTGCGCAGCCTGGCGCAGCGTTCGTCAACAGCGGCCAAGGAAATCAAGGAACTGATCGCCTCGTCGGTGGAACGCATTCACGATGGCTCCACGCTGGCAGGCGAAGCCGGTGAGACCATGACGGAGGTCACGCAAGCCGTGGCCCGCGTCACGCACATCATGGAAGAGATTGCCGCCGCGTCGGTCGAGCAGAGGCGCGGCATCGAGCAAGTCAACCAGGCCATCTCGCAAATGGATGAAGTCACGCAGCGCAATGCGGCGCTGGTGGAAGAAGCCGCAGCCGCATCGCAATCGCTGCAGGACCAGGGGCAAGAGCTGAACGCAGCAATGTCTTTTTTCCGCGTCGACCGACACGCCGTACACGCCTGATCCGGGCATCGCAGTAGCTGTCATCTCCAAGCTGTCATTGCGCCTGCCGCCAAAAGGCCGCGGGCGTTTTCTTTGTGTCCTGTGTCTTTCGTTAGGCCGTCGTTCGTGACTTCCGCCGCATTGGCGGGCTTGCATGCGCGACGCAAAGTGGACTGGCCCCTGCAAAGCACGCGACGGGGCAGACCAGGGCCGCGCACGGCCCACCCTGCCGACGAAGGCCATCATGCGACACAACAGCCCACACCAGCGACGCAGCCCGCCCCGCGCCATCCGGCCGCGCATGCCACGTAACGGCGGGAGGCCGGCATGATCCCGCTCGCCCTCTCGCACTGGCTGCGCCTGCGCGCGGTGCCGCAGGCGCACCCCATCCCAGCCCTCGCTGACCAGTTGCGTGAAGAATGCGAGGCCATGGCCCGCTACGCCCTGCACCACGGGCTGCCGGTCGCACCGGAACTCATCGCCCAGCTTGGCGGGCTGATCGACCGGCAGATGCCGCCGCATGCCACACCGCACCACGCGCTGGCGGCCATCCACCGCAAGCTTGCAGCCGCCATCGCACCGGCCACGCCGCAGGCCGTCACACTGCTCGACGCGCAGCATCGAAGCGATCATCCGTTCGCCTGGCTCGGTCCCGTGCCGTTGATCCGGCTGCTGACCGGCGCCGCGATCGTCTTCCTGATCGCCGTGATTGCCACCGGCATGTCGCCCGACGTGTCGAGCGCGAACATCGACCGGGGTTTCCTGCATGCGGACGGCACACGCCTGCTGTGGAACACGCTGTTCCTGCTGTTCTGCGCGGGCCTGGGGGCCTCGTTTGCCACGCTGTTTCAGGCACATCGCTACGTGGCCGCCTCCACGTACGATCCGAAATACGACGCCTCCTATGGCGCACGGTTGATCCTGGGGGTGATTGCCGGGTTGATCCTGGTCGAGATGCTGCCGGCGCAACTGTTCGATCAGGGCAGCATGCACAACTTCGGCAAACCGGCGCTCGCGATGCTGGGCGGCTTCTCTGCCACCGCCGTGCATCGGCTGCTGCAGCGGCTGGTGGACGCGCTGGAAACACTCGTGCGCGGCGACCGCTCGGCCGATGCCGACGCCGCCATGCAGACCTACCGTGCCCGCGCCGCCAGCGAGCGTACGCAGTGGCAAAGCGAACTCGCCGCCAACCTGATCGATCTGCAACAGTCGCTTGACAGCACGACTTCACCCGAGGCGATGCGCAAACGCCTGGCCGACTTCACGCGCGCCATGCTCGCCGCCAGCGACCCGGCGGCCGCCGCTCCCCCGTCTTTGTCCACCCGGCCATCCAAGGAGTGACCTCATGCTGTTCCTCTACAACATCCCCGCATGGGCGATGGGCGCGGTCATCGTCTTCGCCACACTGTTCGTGGCATTGGGTGGCTACGGGCTGTTCCGCCGCATGTTCCCGGTCGCGCTCGACGCCGAACAACGCAACATGACCATCGCCATGATGACGGCCGTCACCACCATCAACTCGTTGCTGGTCGCGTTCTCGGCCATCTCGGTATGGGGAGCGTATCAAGCCGCCGCCGACATCGTGGCCGCCGAGGCTGCGTGCGCCACAGAACTTGCGCGCGATCTCTCGGCGTTCTCGCACCCGAGCGCCACAACCGCGCGGCACGAGCTGGTGACCTACCTGGAACACGTCGTCCATGACGAATGGCCAAGCATGCAGCAACAATCGCGTCCCGATGCCGACACGGAGGCTGCGTTCAGCAGCATGTTCGCCACCGCTAACCGCATCACACCCCGGGACGATCGCGAGCGGGTCCTGCTGATCGAGGTGCTCGCCCGCGTCAACGAGATGGTGAAGTTCCGAGAGAAACGCCTGCAGAACCTGGAAGCCGCCATGCCCGGCACGCTCTGGGGCGTGATGCTGATCGCCAGCGGCTTGTCGCTGTTGCTGCTCTATGCCCTGCCTGCCACGCGTTTTCACATGGCGCTGGTGGCCGTGTGGGCTACCACGCTGGGCCTGGCGTTCTTTTTTGTGCTGGCTGTGGACCGGCCCTTTGCAGGCGAAGTCAGCGTAAGTGCGGCGCCGCTCGAGCGTGCCATCCAGACGCTATCGAACGACAAACCGCGGACGAGTCCCTTAACCGATTGAGCGCGCACCGCCTCGCCGTGCCGCCCCACTCGCGTTGCGGGCTGGCGGGAGAGGTCAGCCCCGGGGCCGGAGCCCCCCACGCTTTGGCCCCGCCCTTTGCCGGCTCGTCGGGAGCCGGCTTTTTTACAGCGGATCGCGAATGTAGCCGACCAGCTTGTCGACCACCGGCCGGTTCGGCTTGGTCAGTAGGCTCACGACAATCGCTGCAACAAAACCCGCTGGCACGCCGAACGCGCCCGAGGCAATCGGGTCCACGCCAAACCAAGGCTGGCCCAGCACACCCGTCATGCGCGTAAAAAACGGATAGTTGGCAATGATGTAGTACACGCTCACGGCCAGCCCAGTCAGCATGCCCGCGATGGCACCGGCACGATTGGTGCGCTTCCAGAACACGCCCAGCACCAATACCGGAAAGAAGCACGACGCAGCCAATGAGAAAGCCGCCCCGACCAGAAAGAGAATGTTGCCCGGCTTCAACGACGTCACATAAGCCGCCAGCAACGCCACACCCAGCAAGACCACCTTGGCGCTCGTCACGCGCCGCTGATGGCTCGCCGTGTTGTCGATCATGTGGAAGTACACGTCGTGCGACAGGGCGTTTGCGATGGTCAGCAGCAGGCCATCGGCCGTCGACAGCGCCGCCGCCAGCGCACCCGCCGCAATCAGCCCGGACAACACGTAGGGCAGCCCGGCAATCTCGGGCGCGGCCAGCACAACCATGTCCGGCTGCAACATGACTTCCGCCCACTGCACGATGCCGTCGCCGTTGATGTCATGCAGCGCAAACACGGGCGGATCGACCTTGCGCCACGGCACGATCCACTGCGGCAGGTCGGCAAACGGCGCCCCAACCAGGTGCTGCAACAGATCGAGCTTGACGAGCGCCGCCAGCGCCGGCGCCGACACGTACAGCAGCGCCACGAAAACCAGCGTCCAACTCACTGAATTGCGGGTCTCGCGCACCGACGGCGTGGTGTGAAACCGCGTGAGGATGTGCGGCAGGCTGGCCGTGCCCACCATCAGGCAGAACACCAGCAGCACGAAGTTCAGCCGCTCGGTGCCACGCTCGTGTTCCGACGCCGACGGGAATGGCTCGGTGGATGGCGGCGCCACGCGGCTGCGTGCCAGCGCGTCTTCGCGTTGCTGGTTCCAGAGGATCGACGCGGTGGCCGCATCGGGCGGGAACGCTTCGCGCTCGCGCTCCAGCGCCTTGATCTCGCGAAGTGGCGCATTGCGTTCGCGGGCAAGTTTGAGCTGCGTGTTCAGTGTGTCCCGCGCATGCTCAAACGACTGCGGCAGCTGCGAGATGCGCTCCTGCAGCGCCTGCGCCTCGCTCAGGAACTGGTCGCGCACGTGCTGCTCGGCAGGGTCATGCGCGATGCGCCGCTCCTCCTTTTCGATCTGCACCAGCAGGCGGCCCGTCGAAAGCTGCGGCACCGGATCGTGATACCGATGCCAACCGATGATCGATACCACGCCCAGGAACGACACGATCATGATGATGTACTGCGCCACCTGGGTCCAAGTCACGGCACGCATGCCTCCCAGGAACGAACACACCAGAATGCCCGCCAGCCCAAAGAACACGCCCACCGAAAACTCCACGCCGATAAAGCGCGTGACCACCAGCCCCACACCCTGGATCTGTGCAACGAGGTAGACGAACGAACAGAGCGTCGCGCCCAGCACCGCGATGCCACGCACGACAGAACTGCCGCCGCGCTCTCCGTTGCCGTAGCGGTTGGCGAGAAAATCCGGCACCGTGTAACCACCGAACTTGCGCAGGTACGGCGCCAAGAGGAACGCGACGAGGCAGTAGCCGCCCGTCCAACCCATCACATAGGCGAGGCCCTCATAGCCCGAGGCGAACACGATGCCTGCCAGGCCGATGAACGACGCGGCGCTCATCCAGTCAGCCGCGGTGGCCATGCCGTTGAAGAACGCCGGCACGCGGCGCCCCGCCACGTAATACTCGGTCAGATCGGCCGTGCGGCAGATCAGTCCGATGCACGCATAGATGGCAATGGTGACGAACAGGAATACATAGCCGAGCCACACGCCCGCCCCGCGCACGCGCTCGATCGCGCCCATCATCGCGATGAAGAGCAGCAGCCCTACGGTATAGAGCCCGTAATACAGAAACAGCCGCTTGCGGAAGCGGCTGTCCTGTTGGGAGTCGGTGGCCAAGGTGGGCGGCCAGCGCTGGCGGTTAGCGCGTTTCCTTCAGTTGATCGAGGATGGCCGGGTTCTCCAGCGTGGACGTGTCCTGCGTGATGTCCTCGCCCTTGGCCAGAGACCGCAGCAGGCGGCGCATGATCTTGCCCGAACGCGTCTTGGGCAGGTTGTCGCCAAAGCGGATGTCCTTGGGCTTGGCGATCGGACCGATCTCCTTGCCCACCCAGTTGCGCAGCTCCGTGGCGATCTGCTTGGCCTCATCGCCCTCGGGGCGCGAGCGCTTGAGCACCACGAACGCGCAGATGGCTTCGCCGGTCATGTCATCGGGGCGCCCGACCACGGCGGCCTCGGCCACGATCGGGTTGGACACCAGCGCCGACTCGATCTCCATCGTCCCCATGCGGTGGCCCGAGACGTTCAGCACATCGTCGATGCGGCCCATGATGGTGAAGTAGCCGGTGTCCTTGTCGCGGATGGAACCATCACCCGCCAGATACAGCTTGCCGCCCAGCTCTTCCGGGAAGTAGCTCTTCTTGAAGCGCTCCGGGTCACCCCAGATGTTGCGGATCATCGACGGCCACGGGCGCTTGACGACGAGGATGCCGCCCTGCCCGTTCGGCACGTCCTGGCCCGTTTCATCGACGATGGCGGCCATGATGCCCGGCAGCGGCAGCGTGCACGAGCCCGGTACCAGCGGCGTGGCGCCCGGCAGCGGCGTGATCATGTGGCCGCCGGTTTCGGTCTGCCAGAACGTATCCACGATCGGGCAGCGGCCGCCGCCAATGTTCGTGTGGTACCACATCCAGGCTTCCGGGTTGATCGGCTCGCCCACGGTACCCAAAAGGCGCAGGGTGGAGAGGTCGTACTGCTTCGGGTGAACCTTCTCGTCAGCTTCGGCCGCCTTGATCAGCGAGCGGATGGCCGTCGGTGCGGTGTAGAACGTGTTGACCTTGTGGCGCTGGATCATGTCCCAGAAGCGGCCGGCGTTCGGATACGTTGGCACACCCTCGAACACGACTTGCGTGGCGCCGGCAGCGAGCGGGCCGTACGCAATGTAGCTGTGGCCCGTCACCCAGCCGATGTCGGCCGTGCACCAGAAGATGTCGTCGGGTTTCAGGTCGAACGTCCACTGCATGGTGAGCAACGCCCACAGCAGGTAGCCACCCGTGCTGTGCTGCACGCCCTTCGGCTTGCCGGTCGAACCCGAGGTGTAGAGGATGAACAGCGGATGTTCTGCGCTCACCGGCGTGACTTCGCAGGTGTCGGGCTGGCCCGCCTCGACCTCGTCCATCGCGCGGTCGCGGCCTTCCACCCAGTTCACGTTGCCGTTGGTGCGGCGATAGACGATGACGTGCTTGACTGCGTCGGTGCCTTCCATGGCGAGCGCTTCATCGGCGATGGCCTTGAGCGGCAGCGCCTTGCCGCCGCGCATCTGTTCGTCCGCCGTGATGAGCGCCACGGCACCCACGTCGACGATGCGTTCCTGCAGCGACTTGGCCGAGAACCCGCCGAACACCACCGAGTGCGTTGCACCGATGCGCGCGCACGCCTGCATGGCAATAATGCCTTCCACCGACATCGGCATGTAGATCACGACGCGGTCGCCCTTCTTGATGCCCAGGGCCTTCAGGCCGTTGGCGAAGCGGCAGACGCGTGCGTGGAGTTCGCGATACGTGATGCGCGAGACCTTGGCGTCATCCGTTTCGAAAATGATGGCGACCTTGTCGGCGTTGCCGTTCTCAAGGTTGCGTTCGAGGCAGTTGTACGAGGCGTTGAGTTCGCCGTCTTCAAACCATTTGTAGAACGGTGCGTTGGATTCATCCAGCACCTTGGCGAAGGGCTTGTGCCACAGCAGGTGCTCGTGTGCCAGACGCGCCCAGAAGCCTTCGTAATCGTGCTCGGCTTCGGCACACAGCGCACGGTACGCCTCCATGCCGGCGATGTTTGCCTGTTTGACAAAGGATGCGGGCGGGTCGAACACGCGCGTTTCCTGCAGGACAGATTCAATGCCAGCCATGGTGTCTCCTGATAGCGATGTCTGTAGTCGTTTTGCGGCGAATCTAAGGGGCTGACCTGACTCCAGCCTTACGCATTTCTGCACCGCAAGACGACGCGAAGGGCATTACTATAATGCGTCACTTCACGTTACGGCACGCATCGCAGCGCAACATGACCGGCCAGAGAGCCGCGTCCCGTGCCGGTTTCCACTGATTTCCCATCGTGCCCATCCACGCCCTTTTCCTGATTGCTGCCATGGCATTGGTCGGCAGCAACGTCGGTTTCGGTAAATCGATCGTCGCCGTCATGCCGGTGATGCTGTTTGCATTGCTGCGTTTTCTGATTGCCATCGTTTGCATGGCGCCGTGGTACAAGCCCTCGCGCATGCGCCGCGTGACCCGCGGCGAGTGGACCAACCTGTTTCTCCAGGCTTTCTTCGGTACGTTCGGTTTCACGCTGCTGATGCTGAACGGCGTCCGGCTGACATCGGCGCTGGCTGCGGGCATCATCACCAGCACGATTCCGGCCTCGGTGGCGTTGCTGTCGTGGCTGGTACTGCGCGAGAAGCCGTCGGGGCGCACGCTGGCGTCGGTGGCGCTGGCCGTGGCGGGCGTCGCCATTCTCAACGCCTATCGCGGGGGCGAATCTTCGGGCGCTGTGCCTGCCGATGCCACGCAAGCGCTGCTGGGCAATGCGCTGGTGATGGGCGCGGTGTTATGCGAATCGATCTACGTGATCCTGTCGCGGCGGCTGACACAAACGTTGCCCGCCATCGAGATCTGCGCCTACACGCATTTGATCGGCGGCCTGCTGATGCTGCCGCTGGGGCTGATGCCGCTGCTCACATTCGATATGTCGAATGTGCCGCTGTCCATCTGGGGCCTGGTGCTTTGGTATGCGCTGTCGGCCAGCATCTTCTCGTTCTGGCTGTGGATGAAGGGCATTCGGCACGTGCCGGCCCACCTTGCGGGGGTGTTCACCTCGGTGCTGCCGATTGCGGCTGCCACTTACGGCATCGTCGCACTGGGCGAGACGCCAGGCTGGCCGCACGGCATCGCGCTGGGGTGCGTAGTGGCAGGCATCCTCGTGGCAAGCTGGCCTGCACGGCCACGCCAGCCGATACAGCGTGGGCGACAGCGCAGCCGCGTGGCCGATCCGCTGGACCCGCTCGATCCGTCGCTGGATCGCGAATAATGCGCGTCGCAATCGTTTTCCCGTCAGCGGTTTTGTCATCGCGGAACGTTACAATCGCACGGTTTTCCGCCCCCCTCCGTTCCGCCAATGAAGTCGCCCACCGCTCCGCTGCGCCCGATCCCGCGCCTGATCTTCTTTTCCCGCTGGCTGCAACTGCCGCTTTACCTGGGGCTGATCATCGCCCAGGCAGCGTATGTGTACCTGTTCGTCGTCGAGGTCTGGCACCTGGTTTCGCACCTGGGCGACATGGACGAAACCAAGATCATGCTGGCCGTGCTGGGCCTGATCGACGTGGTGATGATCTCCAACCTGCTGGTCATGGTCATCATCGGCGGGTACGACATCTTCGTATCCAAGCTCGGCATCGAGGGGCATGAAGATGAGCCCGAGTGGCTGGACCACGTCAACGCGGGCGTGCTGAAGGTCAAACTGTCGATGGCGCTGATCAGCATCTCATCGATCCACCTGCTCAAGACGTTCATCGACGCGGCCCAGAAAGACACGCACACGATCCTGTGGCAGGTGGCGATTCACGTGGCGTTCCTGGTGTCTGCGCTGGTGATGGCCTGGGTGGATCGCATCGTTTCGCATGCGCATCCGCACGGCGAGGCTGGCAACGCACATTGACGCGGCGCCCTTGCTGGCGCGGCGATTCCGACGAACGCGCTCGGACAATCCACGCCCGACATTGGGTGTATGATCTCAGGCTGTTCTGAGCCTGCGGCGCCCGCCGTCCAGGCCACAGGCAGGGAGTGCAGGTCACTGACCACTGCCCTGCCGCACCGGCTTTTCATTCCTATACGTTGGTCCCCCACCATGACCGTCATTCGTCAAGAAGACCTCATCCAGAGCGTCGCCGACGCCCTGCAGTACATCAGCTATTACCACCCGATGGACTACATCACTGCTCTGGGCCGCGCCTATGAGCAGGAGCAGAGCCCGGCGGCCAAGGATGCCATCGCGCAGATCCTGACCAACAGCCGCATGTGCGCAGAAGGCAAGCGCCCGATCTGCCAGGACACCGGCATCGTCACCGTGTTCCTGAAGGTCGGCATGAACGTGCGCTGGGACGGCGCCACGATGAGCCTGGAAGACATGGTCAACGAAGGCGTGCGCCGCGCGTACAACGACGTTGACAACAAGCTGCGCGCAAGCGTTCTGGCCGACCCGGCCGGCAAGCGCACCAACACGAAGGACAACACCCCGGCCGTGATCAACATGTCGATCGTGCCGGGCGACACGGTGGATGTGATCGTCGCGGCCAAGGGCGGCGGCTCCGAGGCCAAGTCGAAGTTCGTGATGCTGAACCCGTCGGACTCGATCGTCGACTGGGTGCTCAAGACCGTGCCGACCATGGGCGCCGGCTGGTGCCCGCCGGGCATGCTGGGCATCGGCATTGGCGGCACGGCTGAAAAGGCCATGCTGCTGGCCAAGGAAGCCCTGATGGAGCCGATCGACATTCAAGACCTGATCGCCCGCGGCCCGAGCAACCGCGCTGAAGAACTGCGCATCGAACTGTACGAGAAGGTCAACGCACTGGGCATTGGCGCACAAGGCCTGGGCGGCTTGGCCACCGTGCTCGACGTGAAGATCCTGGACTACCCGACCCACGCGGCCAACCTGCCGGTCGCCATGATCCCGAACTGCGCCGCCACGCGCCACGCACACTTCACGCTGGACGGCAGCGGCGTTGCCAAGCTGGAAGCGCCTGACCTGTCGCAATGGCCGAAGGTCGAGTGGGCACCGAACACGGAAACGTCCAAGCGCGTGGATCTGAACGCGCTCACGCCGGAAGAAGTCGCCTCGTGGAAGCCGGGCCAGACGCTGCTGCTCAACGGCAAGATGCTGACCGGCCGCGATGCCGCACACAAGCGCATCGCCGACATGCTGGCCAAGGGCGAGAAGCTGCCGATCGACTTCACCAACCGCGTGATCTACTACGTGGGCCCGGTCGATCCGGTGCGCGATGAAGTGGTCGGCCCGGCCGGCCCGACCACGGCCACGCGCATGGACAAGTTCACCGAGACGATGCTCGCCCAGACGGGCCTGATCGCGATGGTGGGCAAAGCCGAACGCGGCCCGGTGGCCATCGAATCCATCCAGAAGCACAAGTCGGCCTACCTGATGGCCGTGGGCGGTGCGGCATATCTGGTATCGAAGGCCATCCGGGGCTCGAAGGTGCTGGCGTTCGAAGACCTGGGCATGGAGGCCATCTACGAATTTGACGTGAAGGACATGCCTGTCACCGTCGCCGTGGATAGCTCGGGCACGTCGGTCCACAAGACCGGCCCGGCGGAATGGCAAGCCAAGATCGGCAAGATTCCGGTCGCAGCAGGCTGATCCGTTCGTTCAGTATGACGACACGCGCGCAGGCACCGGTCGGAGTCTTTGATTCCGGCCTCGGAGGGCTCTCCGTCCTGCGCGCGATTCGCGCCGAACTGCCGGCCGAATCGCTTCTCTACCTGGCGGATTCCCGCCATGCCCCTTACGGGGAAAAATCTCCCGAATACATTGCCGACCGCACGCTGCGTGTGTGCGAATGGCTGGTCGACCAGGGCTGCAAGGCGTTGGTGATCGCGTGCAACACCGCCACGGCGCAGGCCGTGCATGTGCTGCGTGAAAAGCTGGCAGTGCCGGTGATTGGTGTTGAGCCGGGTTTAAAGCCAGCAGTTGCCGCGTCCAAGAACCGTGTGGTCGGCGTGCTCGCCACCGAGAGCACGTTGCGCAGCGAGAAGTTTGCACGCCTGCTGGCGGCCGCCTCCGGCGATTGCACGGTGCTGAGCCAACCCGGCTACGGCCTCGTCCCCCTGATCGAACGCGGCGACACCCACTCGCCTGCGGTGCGGGAACTGCTGCAGGCCTATCTACACCCGATGCTCGATGCGAATGCCGACACGTTGGTGCTCGGCTGCACGCACTACCCGTTTCTGGAAGGTGCCATCCGCGAGATTGCAGGCGATCGGCTGACATTGATCGACACCGGTCACGCCGTCGCGCGCCATCTGGGGCGTACGCTGACGGCGGCGGGATTGCAGGCGGCGGGCCAACCCGCATCGCCGCGCTTCATGAGCACCGGCGACGTGCTTCCGCTGCAAGCCATGGTGGCCGCATTGCTGGGAGAAGCGCCGATGGCACAGCACGTCGACATTGGTGACGCGCCCCAGAGCCCGGCCGTGGCTTCGCTTACTTCTCACCCCGAATAACGCCGCCCACATATGACAACGCCGCCCTGGAAGGCGGCGTGTTGTCATCTTGGCTGAACGTCAGCCGACGATCGGCTGCACTGCAGGTTCGGTGACTCCCGCCACCTCTTCCTCTTCTGCCGGCTCATATTTCGCCACCACCGCCGTGGCCAGGCTGTTGCCGATCACGTTGGTGGCCGTGCGGCCCATGTCGAAGAACTGGTCGATCCCGATGATCAGCAGCAAGCCGGCTTCGGGCAGGTGGAACATCGGCAGCGTGGCCGCCACCACCACCAGCGAAGCACGCGCCACGCCAGCCATACCCTTGCTCGTGAGCATCAGCACCAGCAACAGCGTGACCTGTTGGGTGAAGCTCATCTCGATGTTGTAGGCCTGCGCGATGAACAGCACCGCAAACGCCTGGTACATCATCGAGCCATCGAGGTTGAACGAGTAACCCAGCGGCAGCACAAAGCTCGAGATGCGCTTGGGCACACCAAAGCGGTCCAGCGCTTCAATCGTCTTCGGGTAAGCGGATTCGCTGCTTGCGGTCGCAAACGCCAGCAGCGTCGGCTCGCGAATCAGCCCCAGCAGGCGGCCCAGCGAACGGCCGAGCAACACGTAGCCGACGAAGAACAGGATCGCCCACAGCAGCGCCAGGCCCAGGTAGAACTCGCCGATCAGCTTGCCGTACGTCCACAGCACGCCCACGCCCTCCACCGTGATGGCAGCGGCCATGGCGGCAAACACACCCAGCGGCGCAAAGCGCATCACGTAGTCGGTAATGCGGAACATCAGCTTGGTCAGCTCTTCCAGGCCACGGCCGATCACGCTGTCCATCGGGTTCTTCATCGTCGACAGCGCGGCGCCGAAAAACAGCGAGAACACCAGGATCTGCAGGATCTCGTTGGTGGCCATGGCCTCCACGATGCTGCGCGGGAACACGTGCGTGATGAACGCCTTGAGCGTGAAGTCGCCCGTCTTCAGGCCCGAGGTGGCCGACACATCCGGCAGCGCGAGGTTCATGTGCACACCCGGCTGGAAGAAGTTGACCAGCAGCATGCCCAGCGCCAGCGACGTGGCCGACGCGCACACAAACCAGACCATCGCGCGCAGGCCCACCCGGCCGACCGAGCGGCCACCGCTCATGCTCGCCAGGCCCGTCACCAGGGTCGAGAACACCAGCGGCGCGATGATCATCTTGATCATGCGCAGAAAGATGTCCGTGATGATGCTGAAGTACGAAGCGATGTCCTTGGCCGCCGCGGCGTCCTTGGCGTATTCGTGGCAACCCCAGCCGACAGCAATGCCCAGCAGCATTGCCAGCCCGATGTGAGAGGTCAGACGTTTGGTGTTCAAGACTTTCTCCAAGGAATATCCGTGGCCGGAGGGACGGCGCACGCAGACGCGGATCTCATGGGGCCAAGGGCCGGCCCAAGCTCGTCACGCTTTGTAAAAAGCGACGATATTAGAGAAGCGCATGGCGATCGTTATGTCGATGTTGCATAGCACCATGCAATTTCTGCATACATTGATATGGCGCCTCTGGCGCTCTGCTGCGATGCCGCATGGGCAGTGGAATCGGCCGGCGCGCGGCGGATTATTGAGCCGCACGCAATGCCGTCGGGGCGTACCAACAAGCGCCGTTTAAAGCACATGAAATGCGACGCTTGCACCACGTAAGCCGCTGATACCATCGTGGACTTACGTCACCCACCGGAGCCCGCGATGAAAATGGCACCCTTCGCCTTTGGCACGACCGACTGGTCCGCCGTTGAACCGACCGAACACACTGGCGAGACCGGCATGGCGATCTGGCGCACCCGCTACTTTGGCGACGCGTCGAACCGCATCCGCGTGCGCATGGTCGAGTACACGCCCGGCTACCTGGCTGACCACTGGTGCAAGAAGGGCCACATCCTGTTCTGCCTGGATGGCGAGCTGGAAACCACGCTGGAAGACGGCCGCAAGTTCACGCTCACGCCCGGGATGAGCTATCAGGTGGGCGACGATGCTGAAGCCCATCAGTCGTACACCAAGAATGGCGCCCGGCTGTTCATCGTCGACTGACAGTGACACGCACTTTCCGCGTCACACACGAACCGGTTGACCGGGGTCAAGCGATTCAAAAATCCAGGTCATTCAGGCTCATTGACCACAATATGTAGTGCTAGTCTGACTCCATACCACTAGATGGAGTACCCCATGACGAGCACACAGGTCAGCAGGCAAGTCACCAAGCGCGACGGTTCATTGGCACCGTTTGATGCGCAGAAGATCCGCCAGGCCATCGCCGCAGCCGGCCAGGCCATCGGCGAATTCGACACCGTCGAGGCGCAGCGCCTGACCGCGGGCGTGCTCGGACATCTCGCCCCGCTTCCCTGCCCTGATATCGAAATCATCCAGAACTGCGTGGAAGAGGTACTGGTGAACGCCGGCTATTGGCGCACCGCGCGTGCCTACATCGTCTACCGCGAGCAGCACGCCCGGCTGCGTTCGCTCAAGCACACGCTGGTCGACGTCGAGAGCACGATGGACGAGTACCTTGAGCAGCGCGACTGGCGTGTCAATGCCAACGCCAATCAGGGCTACAGCCTGGGCGGGCTGATCCTGAACGTGGCGGGCAAGGTCACGGCCAACTACTGGCTCTCGCACGTCTACAGCCCCGAAGCCGGTGCGGCGCACCGCGAAGGCGACCTCCACATCCACGATCTCGACATGCTCTCGGGCTACTGTGCAGGCTGGTCGTTGCGGCAGTTGCTGACGGAAGGCTTCAACGGCGTGCCGGGCAAGGTGGAAGCCACGCCGCCGCGGCATATGTCCGCAGCCATCGGGCAGATCGTCAACTTTCTCGGCACGCTGCAAAACGAGTGGGCCGGCGCGCAGGCGTTCAGCTCGTTCGATACGTACATGGCGCCGTTCATCCGCCGCGACGGGATGTCGTATGCGGCGGTAAAGCAATCCATGCAGGAGCTGATCTACAACCTGAACGTGCCCAGCCGCTGGGGTACGCAAACGCCGTTCACCAACCTCACGTTCGACTGGACTTGCCCAGCCGACCTGCGCGAACAGATTCCGTACATCGGCGGCGAAGAGATGCCCTTCACCTACGGCGATCTCCAGCCCGAGATGGACATGATCAACCGCGCGTACATCGAGGTCATGATGGCCGGCGATGCGAAGGGTCGCGCGTTCACGTTCCCGATTCCCACCTACAACATCACGCCCGATTTCGATTGGGAACACCCGAACACCACGCTGCTGTTCGAGATGACGGCGCGCTACGGGTTGCCCTACTTCCAGAACTTCCTCAACTCCGATCTGGAGCCGCACATGGTGCGCTCGATGTGCTGCCGACTGCAGCTGGACCTGCGCGAGCTGCTCAAGCGCGGCAACGGGTTGTTCGGGTCGGCAGAGCAGACAGGGTCCATTGGTGTGGTGACCATCAACTGCGCACGGCTGGGCTATCTCCACGCCGGCGACGAAGCGGCGCTGCTGGCGCGGCTCGACACGCTTCTCGCCCTCGGCCGCGACGTGCTGGAGGTAAAGCGCAAGTTCGTGCAGCGGCTGATCGACCGGGGGCTGTATCCGTACACGCGCCGCTACCTGGGCACGCTGCGCAACCACTTCAGTACGCTGGGCGTGAACGGCATCAACGAGATGGTGCGCAACTTCACGCGCGATGCCGATGACATCACCACACCATTCGGCCACGCCATGGCGGTACGCCTTCTCGACCACGTGCGCCAGCGCATGACGGAATTCCAGGAAGCGACGGGGCACCTGTACAACCTCGAAGCCACGCCCGCAGAGGGCACGACCTACCGCTTCGCCCGCGAAGACCGCAAGCGCTGGCCAGGCATCCTGCAAGCCGGCACGACCGAGCAGCCGTATTACACCAACTCCAGCCAGTTGCCCGTGGGCTACACCGATGACCCGTTCGAAGCACTGGCGCGCCAGGAAGCGCTGCAGAGCAAGTACACGGGCGGCACGGTGCTGCACCTCTATATGAACGAAGCGATCTCATCGCCGCAGGCGTGCAAGGAACTCGTGCGCCGGGCGCTGGCGAACTTCCGCCTGCCGTACATCACCATCACCCCGACGTTTTCGATCTGCCCGAAGCACGGCTATCTGTCTGGCCATCACGCGTTCTGTCCGAAATGCGATGCCGAACTGCTGGCCCAGCAGCCTCACACCAAGTGCGACTGCACAGCGGCGGGCGTTCCAGGTTCTTCCACCCACCTCCATCACGAAGGAGCCTCCGTATGAGCACCGTTGCACAAACCGCCAACCTCACCGTTGCACTCGACGACAGCCAGCGCACGCGCTGCGAAGTCTGGACCCGCGTGATGGGCTATCACCGGCCCGTCAGCTCGTTCAACATCGGCAAGCAAGGGGAATTCCGTGAACGCCGCTTCTTTGTTGAAGACCGCGCCCGCTGAGCCGCCGCACTGCCCGCCGCCGGCCATCGGCGGCCTGGCACCGTTCTCCAGCGTCGACTGGCCTGGGCAGCTTGCGGCAGTGGTGTTCGTGGCCGGCTGCCCATGGCGCTGTCATTACTGCCACAACCCGCACTTGCAGACGCGGGCACGCACGCTGGATTGGGATGATGTCTTCGCGTTTCTGCAGCGCCGCGCGGGCCTGCTCGATGCGGTCGTCTTTTCCGGCGGTGAACCGCTGAGCGAGCCGCACCTGCCGCAGCTGATGCGCGACGTGCACGCCCTCGGCTACAAGATTGGCCTGCACACCGGCGGCATCTATCCGGCGCGCCTGGCCGACGTGCTGCCGCTGGTGGACTGGGTGGGGCTCGACATCAAGACCAGCGCACCGCGCTACGACGCGCTCACGGGCCGCCGCGGCAGCGCCGCGCCGGTCGACGCGTGCCTGGATCTTCTGCTGCAAAGCGGCGCCGCATTCGAGTGCCGCACCACGTGGCACCCCGATTGGCTGCCGGAACCACAGCTCCTTGCGCTGGCGCAAAACCTCAGCCAGCGCGGCGTGAAACACTACGCACTACAAGCCTACCGAAGTGCCCCCGGAACCCCGGCCATCACGCTGCCCAGCGAGGGCACCCAGCGCGCATTGGCCGCCTGCTTTTCTTCTTTCTGTTGCCGGTGACACACCATGCACGACAGCCTCAATGTGGGCGATCTGCTCAAGCACAGCCCGCTGTTCCAGGACTTCGACGACGATGACATGGCCGTGCTCATGCGCGACAGCCACGCAGTGCGCGTGTCGCGGCATGACTTCGCGTTTCACCGCGGCGAGCGCGCAGATGGCTTCTATGTCGTGGTGGTCGGCGCCATCAAACTCGTATTGCCAGGCGCGCACGGCCAATGCAAGGTCATCGAGTTCTTCGGACCTGGCGAATGCTTTGGTGAGCCTTTCATGTTCCTGAACCGCCCCTACGCCGCAGACGCGCAAGCCATGGAAGACAGCCTGCTGGTGTGGATCGACAAGCGCGCCATCGATGATGCCCTGCACGTGCATCCGCGCCTGGCGCGGCAAATGCTCGCGGGCCTGTCCGCGCGCCTGCACACGCTGATGTGCGACATCGAAACCGTGAACCTGCAAAGCGCCAATGAACGGCTGATCGGGTATCTGCTCTCGCTGCCGCGCAAGTTTGATCGCACGCGGTTTCCATGCAGCAAGAGTCTGGTCGCATCCAAGTTGGGGCTGGCACCGGCCACGCTTTCCCGCACGCTGCGGCAGTTGATTCGCGACGGCTTGATCCGTGTGGAAGGCCGCGAGGTCGTGATCCCGAACACCACGGCGTTGCAGCGTCAGCTCATCGCTGGATAAAAGCAGACCGCAGGTCAATCAAGCGCAATATCGAGCCGATGCTGGAGCACGTTGACGGCATCGTCCACCAGCGCGGCGGCGGCACGCAATTCATCGTCACTGCAATCGGCGTGATAGCGCTTCCTGGCGCCGAACTGGTTGAGCACGAGGTGAATGTCCGGCGCCACGCCCGCCGTTGCCAGGCAGGCCTTCACGCACGCCAGCGCGCAACCGTCGAGCGCGAGAATGGGCCGCCCGCTGCGTGCCGTCTTGACGAGCGCACGCACCCCACCGCCGACACCGCTGATGCAGGACATCTCTGCCCTGCCCGCACGGTCCAGATCGACAGCCAGGCGGTTTGCCGCTTGCGCCACGCTCGAACAACCCGAGCATGCATAGACGAGCGGCAACGTACGTGATGACATGGCGCCCCTCTCGCTACCGCGATTGCCAGCGCGCAAGCCACGCCGGGCGCGCTGCCGCATCGAGCCAATTCTTGACGATCAGCCCAAGCTCCGTGTCGCCCGCAATCTTGAGGCGGCGCTGGAAGAACAGCGTGTCCGCATCGGCCGTGCCGCGAATGAGCGCAACGAAATCGCCCACGCCGGCACGCAACTCCAGTTCGGGTTCGGGGCTTGAAGCGGAAAGCGTATGGAACGCTCCGCCGCGGCAGCAAAAGCAGGCGCGCAGGCCGAGGTCCTCCACGGTGATGGCAAAGCGCCGCCCTTCCAACTCCGGGGGCGGCGTCAACCAAGACAGGCGGCGGGCCAGATCGAGCCCCATCACAAAGGGAAACGACGTCAGCGGCACCGGTAGGCTGCGTGCCATGCGAACGAACACTTCAGGTGGGCGCAAGCGCGTCATTGCGGCGCCTCCAGCCATTCAATGCCGGCCTGCCCGTGCCAGTAGCCATTGCAGCGTGCAATGCCTTGCGGCGGCTGCACCTCCCGCACTGGCAGGCCAAGACGCAGGGCATCCAGCGCCGCCACGGCCTCCAGCGTACCGCGCGATTGCGGGCTGACACGCAGCACCTTGACGCCCAGAGCAGACAACGCGGGTGCTTGATCCAGAATGTCCAGGCATTGCCCTGATTGCGTCTGGATGCCGTTGATGGCGAGAAACTCCTGCCCTTCACGCGTGCGCACCGCCAGGCCATCGGGATGCTCAATGCAGCGGAAGCCGCAGTCGTCCTTGTTGAGGCGAAAGTGCCGCGCCGTAAAGCAGCGTGCAGAAAATGCCAGCGGCAAGCGCCCCCACACCATCGCTTCGATTGCCATCTCGGCAGGCTTCTCGCGCATCAGATCTGCCAGTGTGGCCTGGCTCATCTCGAGCGGCAGGACCGCACGCACCGCGCCCAACCCGGCCAGCCATGCCAGCGTCGCGCCGTGATACGCATTGCAATGCGGCCCCGCAACGAATGGCCGGCCACTCAGTAAGCGCACGGCGCCAAGCTCGCCGGCTTCGACCATCCAGGCGTCCTGCTGACATTGCTTACGCAATGCCTGCGCCTCGGCGCTGGTTTCGATGAGCGTGCGTGTCGACAGCACAACCGATTTGCCGGCCTCGCGCAGCATGGCCGCGATATCGAGCCAGTCGTCGGCCCGCAATTCGTGGCGGCGGCTGCACACTGTCTCGCCCACGTAGACGATGTCGACAGGGCTGGCGGCGACTTCTGCGTAAAAATCGAACGTCTGGAGCCGCGGCCAGTAATACAGCAGCGGTCCAAGCGAAATTTCGTAAGACATGATGTGCCTTCTATTTCCAGGGCCGATCGAACGCGCCTTGCGTGACGTGCGCGCCTTCAGCGTGGCGCACGAGTGCGGCCTGCCAATCGGGCTTGACGGAGAAGCGCGCCGGGTCCGCCTGTGCAGCATCCAACGCGGCCCGCAGCGTGGCCACCACCTGCGCCACATAAGCCGGACTGCGCTGGCGCCCCTCGATCTTGATCGCCGAGACTCCCATGGCGAGCAGCCTGGGCAACAGGCTCAGCGCGTTGAGGCTCGTGGGCTCTTCCAGCACGTGGTCGACCTCCCCGTCGACAAGGAAGCGCCCCTTGCACAGCGTCGGATACCCAGCCGGCTCGCCCGGTGCGTATTGGTCGATCATGATGTTGTTCAGGCGTGCATCCAGGCTGCCGTCGCGCTCAACCCAGCGCACCGCGTGCGCGGGCGAACACACGCCCTTGTTGTTGGGCGAATCGCCCGTGGCATACGACGACAACAGGCAGCGCCCCTCAGCCATCACGCACAAGCTGCCAAAGCCGAACACCTCGATCTGCACCGAGGTCTGCCGGATGACGCGTTCGACTTCGGTCAAGGTCAGCACACGCGGCAGCACTGCGCGGTGGATGCCGAACTGCTCGCGCATCAGCTCGATGGCGTCCGCATGCGTGGCCGAACCCTGCACGGATAGATGCAGCCGAAGGTTCGGATACCGGTCGCGCGCGTAGGCCATCAACCCCGGGTCGGCCAGGATCACGGCATCGGCGCCCAGCATGTAGGCCGCATCGACGGCCATGCGCCATTCGATGCCGCGGCCAGGCTGCGGGAACGTGTTGATGGCAAATAGCACCTGGCGCCCTTTCCGATGCGCAAACTCGACACCTGCGCGGATGTCGCTCTCGGTAAAGTTCAGGCCGGCAAAGTTGCGCGCGTTGGTCGCGTTCTTCAAGCCGAGGTAGACGGTATCGGCACCGGCCTCCACGGCTGCCTTGAGTGCGGCCAGGCTGCCGGCAGGCGCCACGAGTTCAATGGGGGAAGCGTTCTGTGTCATGGCGGCCAGTCTGCGACTTGTCCGCCAATAGGGTTTTGCGTTCCGTCAATCGGGCGCAAACGCTCGCGAGACGCGGCGAAACGTCAGCAGGGCACGGCACAGCATCGCACCCAGCCACATGTGCGACAGCGCGAACAGCATACCGGCGATCACCTTCATCCATTCGGGCTGCAACGGCACCAGCAACAACGCCAGCAACACGAACAGCAGCAGCCGTGCATGCCAATGCTGTTGCCGCTCGCCGATCAACGTTTGCATGGCCGGCAGCCGCACATGCCGCGGCACCCGCCTGCGCAAGTGCATCCAGATCATGAACGGGATGATCTTGCCGAGCATCGCGTTGACAGGCAGCACGCCGCCGCCCACGAGGGCCAGCACGCCCATTTCCCATCCGATGGGCCAGTCTGCCGGCAGCCACGATGCCGTCAACCCGAGCACGGCCAACATCAGCCAGGCTACGGCAGCGGCCAGCCACAACCGCCAGCCCGGATCGTGCCGACGACGCGCGCTGCACGCTGCACCCACGCCCACCATCGCCAGCGCTGCCAGGGCGAGCCACCCCCATGTCTGCCAAAGCACCGCGCCGCCCACGCCGCTGCATACACTGCCAACGAGCAGCGGTGCCCACAGCCACCACGGCATCAAGCGATGCCAGGGCTCTGGTAGACGCCGCGTCTGCCAGAACATCGGCAACACCGTCGACGCCACGCCCGCGATCAACGTTGCCAGCCAGCCGCCGACGCCCCAGCCAACATGCAGGTTGAGCAGCACGGATGATGGCGCAAACCCTCCGCTCGCCAACGCCGCGGCAAGCGTTGCCCCGCTTGCCAGCGTCGCCAACAAGGCCCAGCCGACGCGGCGCAGTGTTCGCACCGTCGCGTGTGTGCTGTGCGTCTGCGCCACCCGCATGCCAGCAAGAAGGATCAGCGCAGCGGGCACCGCCAGCAGCGGCGCCCCCACCCCTGCAGCCAGCGCGAACGCACGATGCCCCGCGCCCAGAAAGCCCGTTGCCAGTGCAGATGCCGTTGCCACGCACGACAGCGCCACCCACGGCGACACCCATTTCGCACCGCGCACCGGCACACCGGCCACGACCGGAAGCAGTTGAAATAACGCACCGAGCATCGCGGGCAATAGCATGCCAACGGCCAAGGCGTGAACCAGCGCGAGCGACAACGGTGCGAAACGGTCGGGCAAATCCGCAGACGGCCCCAGCGCCAGCAGAAGACCTGCCACCGCGCCCACCCACGGCACCGGCAGCAGGCAGCCGAACACCACGCCGGCGGGCGGCATGCGTTCGTAGAACAGCGTGGGTGCGGTAGGCATCGGTCGGCTGCAGATCTATCCAGCCGACCACGTTAGAGCAGACGCGCCTGCATGCGCTTGATGTGCGTTAAGCGTCAGCGCGATGTGAATCCAATGGAGCGGCGCTCGCGCAGTTCCGGCTTGATGGAATGCTCCTGCCGCAGTTGCGCGAGGAAGGCCTCCGGGTCAAGCGTCTCGCCCAGCAACACAGACTGTTGCTTGACCACTGCAAAGTCGCCAGGCGTCAGCATGTCGAGCGACGCCAACATTTCGCGCCACACAGGCTTGAGCGCCTCGGCCTTTCCCCCAAGCGCCTCGGCAATGAACATCTGCTCGCGCTGGGCCCGTACCAGCGGCTTGAAGCAGATCTTGAACGCAAACCGCCGCAGCGCCGCCTCGTCAATCCGATCAAACAAATTGGTCGTGCAGATGAAGATGCCGTCAAAGCGCTCCATGCCCTGCAGCATCTCGTTGACTTCCGACACTTCGTAATTGCGCACCGCGCCCTGTCGGCTCTGCATGAAGCTGTCCGCCTCGTCGAGCAAGAGCAGCGCGCGCTCCTCTTCGGCGCGCGAGAACATCGCCGCAATCTGCTGCTCGGTTTCGCCGACGTACTTGCTCATCAAGTCCGACGCACGGCGAATCATCAACGGCATGTCGAGTTGCGCTGCGATGTGCTCTGCCAGCACCGTCTTGCCCGTGCCCGGCGGCCCATAGAAGCACAACGTGCCGCGTCGCCGCGCGCGCAGCGCCTCAATGATCCGCTCGACGGAAAATCGTGTTTCCAGGTTCAGATAGTCCAGCTTGTATTCGGTCACGACGCGGTGCGCCTGCACGTCCGGGCGCAGGCCCATCGCCTGATCCGCGTGGTCGAGCTGACGCTCGATCAGCGATTCGGCGGGTTCTTCCATTGCCGGCTGCGTCAGGCGGGCAAATCGTGCGGCTGAATCGATCTGCGCAGGTGTGAGCGTCTTGCGTGCCGCCAGCTTGGCCATGAACGCGTCAGACACCTCCAGCCCTTCCAGATGCTTGCGGATGATGCTCTCGCGCACCGTCGGCGGCGGCACCTTCAACTCAAGGTGGAACTGGAAGCGGCGCAGGTACGCCGGGTCGATCTGGCGGATGGAATTCGACACCCAGATCACCGGCACGGGGTTCTGCTCCAGCGTCTGGTTCACCCACGCCTTGCCGTTGACGGAGCCGCGCGGTTCATCGTGGCCAAAGAGGCTCATCAGCTCGCGCGTTGGGCCGGGGAATACATCCTCCACTTCGTCGAACAGCAGCACTGCGCCGGGCCGTCCGCGCAGGAACGCTTGCGACACCTGCAGCGAGCGATAGCGGTCCTTGCCTGTGAGGCTGTTGCCGTCCTTATCGAGGCAATCCACCTCGTACAGCTCGCAACCGGCGTCGCGCGCCAGCACGCGGGCCAGTTCTGTCTTGCCGGTGCCAGGCGCGCCATACAGCAGGATGTTCACGCCCGCCGCGCGCTGCTGCGAGGCATTCTCCAACAACGCCGTCAGGTAGCGCGCATCGGTTTCCACATGCGGGTAGTCGGACTGCGACAGTGTGGTCGGCGGCGCGGGGCGCGTGAAGACGGCCATCATGTCCGCCTCGCTGGCGTAGTCGCCCAGCAGCACGTGCAGCAGGCGGTCCGAGATACGCATCAGGTCGCCCAGGTCGGTGACGCTGTTCTCGGGCAGCGGCGGCTCGATCAGCCCCAGCGTTTCCAGCCGCGAACCGGGCCGCAATGACGCAGCGACTTCGGCCGTGCTGGCCCCCGCCAAGCTGGCGAGCAACTGGAACGCTTCCTGGCTGTGCGCGACTTTGCAGTCGACCATCACCGCGCGCAGGTCGCGCTTGTATTTCACCAGGGACGCAAACAGCAGCAGCGCACGTTCATGCGACGGCAGGCCCAGCACGCGGGCCAGCATGTCGATGTTGCCGACCAGCAGGACGCGCTCGCTGGAGAGCCGCTCGCCCAGCGCTTCGCACGACGCACCGAATACGGTGAACATGTCCTTGGCGTGATGCTTGACGTACTCGTCAAGGTAGTAGAACAGCGAGCCCTCATCGAACGCGCTGCTCCACTGGCCGTGGCGGTCCATGAAGGTGGGCAGGTCGAGCTTGCCGACGGCGCGCCAGCCCGGCATGTCGGCGCAGCGTGCAGACAGAAAGCGCTGCAAGCGCTGGATGACCGTGACGGGCCAGATCAACTCCGGCGCGCACACGGTGAGGATGTCATTGATATTGGTGCGCAGGTTAAAGCGCAGGCCCATCGCGCAGACCGTGCGCAGCGCAAATTGCGCGCACATGGAATCGAGCGAGGACAACAGCAGCGCCTGCGGTTGCCTGCCGCCCGTGGGGACGAACGTGCCATCGTCGTCAGCGTCGTCCATGTTGAGGTTGGCTTCATCCATGGTCGCCCCCTTCTTCCCCGTTTCACGGTTGGCCGGCCGGTCACCGTGTTTGAATGATTTTCATCCTAGCGCGTTTGCACACACAGCGTACCCCGGGTGGACCCGTGTCTATGCAAGTTGCGAGCCCGCGGCGCCTTGAATGGCCAACCGCCTGCACAGGCAGTTTCTCGCCATCAGCCGTCTGGACGTGAGCCTCACCCCACGAAAGAGCGGGAATTTGTTCGCAAATAGGAATCATTATCGTTTATACTTTGCCTATCGACACAATAGGCTGAACGCAAACCGTGTTCGGTTGTCGCAACACTGTTGCAGTTGCGGGCCTACAATACCTGTCACGCTGGCGGCGACCCCGCTGGCTTCAACGCTAGGCGCCATGGAATTGCTCCTGAGTCTGCTCATCAGCATTGGGGTTTCACTGATCGTCTTCGGCAAGCGCTGACGCTGCGCCGCTTTCGTTGTTCATCCCACCACCATCGCATCGCATTCCTTTTTTCTGCTTTCGATTCCCGGTCGTTGATGATTCACCCTCGTACTCTCAAGATTCTGGTGGTCGTGCTGTTGCTGCACGCGGGCGTGCTGATGCTGATTCAGCTCGGCCTGATCGCCCCGCGCCCGACTGTCGAAGAACCGCTGGAAATCCAGGCGCACATCATTCCGGCCGCGCCTGAGCCGATCAAGCAACCGGAGCCGCCTAAGCAGCAGCCGGTCAAGCAAGAGACACCCAAGCCCGTCAACATCGTCAAGCCGGTCGCGCAGCCCAAGCCTACGCCGATGCCGACACCCACGCTGCCGCCGTCGGACAACGCCCCCGTGGTGCCCGCTGCACCGCCCACGCCGCCGGCACCGGCTCCGGAAGCTGCGCCCGCGCCGGCACCGGTTTCGTCCGGCCCGATCAGCGTCGGCATCAATGACATCCAGTGCAGCGATCCGCCGCTCGTCTATCCCAGCATGTCGCAGAAGATGGGCGAGGAAGGCCGCGCGATGGTCAAGATCTCCATCGGCACCGCCGGTGAAGTCACCAACGTGGCGGTCACGTCGTCCTCCGGCTCGCCGCGCCTGGACCGCGCCGCCACCGATGCCGCGCGTGCCATCAAGTGCAGCCCCTACAAGCAGAACGGCCACGCCGTGCCCGTGGTGGCCAGCAAGCCGTTCGTCTTCAAGCTCGATAATTAGTCGATTCCGCTTCTCGCTTAGCCTCTCGCTCAATTCAGGACATTCATCATGCAGGAACTCGGTCTTTCCCACCTCTGGACACAAGGCGATATCGTCACCCGCGCCACGGCGATTCTGCTGCTCATCATGTCGCTCGCCTCGTGGATTGTCATCTTCACCAAGGCGTGGGACATCGTGCGTCTGAAATCGATGGCGCAAGGCGCTGAAAAGCGTTTCTGGCACTCGGATGATTTCGATCACGCCATGCAGACGCTGGGCTCGCCCAAGGACAACCCGTTCCACACGCTCGCGCAAACCGGCCGCGAAGCCGCGCAGCACCACCGCGCCAGCCAGCCGCAACTGCATGATGTGATGGACATCTCCGACTGGATCACGCGCTCGCTCAAGAGCGCCATCGACGAGGCCGTTGGCCAGATGCAATCGGGCCTGGCCGTGCTGGCTTCCGTCGGCTCGACTGCGCCGTTCGTCGGCCTGTTCGGCACGGTGTGGGGCATTTATCACGCTCTGCTGGGGATCGGCGCCGTGGGCGTGCCAACCATCGACAAGGTCGCCGGCCCCGTGGGTGAATCGCTCATCATGACGGCCTTCGGTCTGGCCGTGGCCATTCCGGCGGTGCTCGGCTACAACGCGCTCACCCGCGGCAACAAGGCCATCATCGCCAAGCTCAACCGCTTCGCGCACGACCTGCACGCCTACTTCGTGACCGGCGCGCGCCTGCGCCCGGGCACCTCGCGTGACGACGCCGGCGTGCGCCTGACTGCGGTCAAGCAGCAGTAAGGAGCAGCCATGTCTTTCGGATCTTTCGACAGCGATGACGAGGTCATGAGCGAGATCAACATGACGCCGCTGGTCGACGTCATGCTGGTGCTGCTGATCATCTTCATCATCACCATTCCAGTGATCAATCACGCGGTGAAGATCGACCTGCCGCGCGCGTCCAACAAGCCCGACGATGCCAAGCCGCAAAGCGTGAATGTCGAAATCAACGCAGACGGCCAGGTGTTCTGGAACAACCAGCCGGTTGACGAGGCCACGCTGCAAGCCGACATCGCCCAGGCCGCGCAGCAGCAGCCGCAACCCGAAATGCACCTGCGCGCTGACCGCAACGTGCGCTACGAGCGAGTGGCGCAGGTGATGGCTTCCATCCAGCGCGGCGGCCTTTCGCGCATCGGCTTTGTCACGGAGCCCCAGCACTAACGCGGCATACGCCACGTTGCCCCGGCACCCCGTCTCGTACGGGGTTCGTCGCGCCAGGGCAACTGACGCACAGTACCTCCACGCAACCGGGCCACGCGCCCGGTTTTGCTTTTCAGGCCGGATCAGCCCATCGTCAGCTCACGCTTGTAATGATAACGATTCTCATTTAATCTAGCCGGATTCGCTGGGAGCACCTTGCCAGCCAACGCCTTCCGCTACCTTTCTTGCCCGTCAGGACATCGCCATGAATGCTGCCGAACACCAAGACGCCGGACGTACCGTGACCCGCCGTCGCCACGTCATCGTGGCCCGCAAGCACCCCGCCGGCCTGGATGCCGTGCCCGCAACGTCCTCTGCATCGGCAGCACCTGACGCCGCTCACGGTGCGCCCGCCTCCCTCGGCAACACGCGAGTGATGACCTCCCAACAACTCTTTGCCGGTCAGAACGCCGTGACCATTCGCCACAACGGCGCGCTCTACACGCTGCGCGTAACGCGCTTCGGCAAGCTGATTCTGACCAAGTAGCACCGCGACACGCCCCGACTTTTGTGGGACGTCTCTCTCAGGAAACATTCGGCCATAGCCAGCCGTCGCGATCGTGATTTCGGGCTGGCAGACGACCGCCGGCCAAGCCATTTTTTTCCTCTACCGGGCGCCCAAAGAAAAAGGGCGCGACCTCCGCCGCGCCCTTCCCTTTGATTCTTTCTTTCGTGATTGCGTATCAGCAGATCACGTGCACCGCCGCAATACCCGCCTTGGCGATCACGACATCTTCAGTCGACTTCACGCCCGACACACCTACCGCTCCGGCACACACGCCTTCCACCATCACCGGCACGCCGCCTTCAAGCATGCCCTGCAGATGCGGCGCCGACAGGAACGAGATGCGACCGTTGTTGATGATGTCTTCGTAGACCTTCGACTCGCGACGGCCCAGCGCTGCCGTACGCGCCTTTTCCGGGGCAATGTACGCCGATATGGTGGCGCAGCCGTCCATGCGGCGCAGGCCCATCAGATGGCCGCCATCGTCCACCACGGCGATCGTCACGTTCCATTGGTGCGCGCGCGCTTCTTTCTCGGCAGCGTCCAGGATCTTGGTGACATCGTCCTGGCACAGGCACGGTTTCGTTTTCATGACGTTCTCCTTGGGGTTGTAATGCAAAGGCGCAAGGGCTGCGTAGAGCCCGTATCAGGCAAAAGTATGCCATCGGCATCGATCACTTCCACAGCATGATCCCGTACCAATGAGGCAAAAGAGCCGATACATTCCTGCGTTTCAGTATCGTTGAGTATGGTGTCGCCTGCGCCGTCCGCCAGCGTTTCCGGCGTCCCTTGCGGGCCAACGTTAACACGCGGCGTCCGTCAGAAAGATGCGCAAAGAAAAAGCCCGGGTATCGCCCGGGCTTGATGTTGCGATGCGGCAGCGGCTCTGCCATTGTCCCTTTACGGCTGACGATCGGTACAGGCGCCATCGGTGTAGGGATCAGCACGGCTTACCTTGGCGCCGTCGGTATAGGGATCAGCGCGGCTCACCTTGTGGGTGGGCTGATACGGATCGATCGAGCCGGCGTGTGCGACCGCCGCGCTCAGCGCCAGGGCCAAGCCGCCTGCGGCTGCAACCAGGGTGCGCGTTGCAAAACGTTGCGTGGTGATTTGCATGAGGACTCCTTCGGTCATGACACTGCGAACATGACGTGCACCGCTGAGGCACACGTGTCCGCGTCGTTCGAGCGGACGTCAGATCGACCGGTTAGGCGAGCCGCCAGTTCTGCACCGCGCTGCTTTGCCACGGTGGTGGCTGCGCGCCTACCGTCATCTAGGTCGACGCAGATGCCGTGCCGCGCGTGCATGTGCCGGCAAAGAAAAAAGGCTCCCGGAGGAGCCTTTCTCTTGGCGGGTGTGCCGCTTAACGCCAGTGGCCCCAGTGACGGCCGTCGTACCAGCGATAACGCGGGCCCCAGCGGTACCAGCCAGCGCCCACCACAACCGGTGCCGGACCGTAGGCGGGCGGGCCGTAATACACGGGCGCCGGGGCGTAATACGCCGGGGGCGGCGGGGGCGGCGGTGCGTAGTAGACCGGGGGCGGCGGCGGGTAATACACCGGAGCGGGCGCCACATACACAGGCGCCACGGGCACGCCAAACCCGATGCCGACGCTCACGTGCGCCGACGCCATCTGCGGCACAGCCAGCACTGCCAGTGCGGCTGCACCTGCAATCCACAGCACATTGCGTCGAACCATTTTCATCACCTGCAGCTTGAGCGCCGGGCGAATCCGTAGCCGGCGCGAAATACGGTATTTGTATTGTATTCAGGGCCGCTGACACAGGTGATACGGCGCTCGCGAATTGGTAACAGAACGTAACGCCACATCGTCCGCAAGGACCGCCGCCATCAGTCCAGTGCCGGGCTGCAGTCGAACTCGCCGGAGGCGATCATCGCTTCGGCATATGCGCGTGCGGCTTCCAGCGCGCTGGCAGCGCTCGGATAGGTGTTCGCCGATTCCCGCACGGTCGTACGGGCTAACAGGGTCTCACCGTTGCTGACGCGCAGGATGCTGACTTCCGCGCGCCACGCTTGCGGCGAGAGTTCATAGGCAGATACCTCGATTGTGCAGTCGTCTCGGAAAGTCATGTGTCCTCCGGTTCGTATTGGATAGGCCCGGCCCCGTGTCAATGCACGAAGAGCCAGATCACCAGCAACACAAGCGCGGGAACACCCAAGAGCCACGCAACGAGATAGGACATGACAACCTCCCACATGTTGATAGGCATGTAGGAAGTGTAGAAACACGCGCACGGGCGGAATGTCGACCTCCGCCCGCGCCGTTTTGTAGGACTGTACCGAAATGACTGTCGGCCCACGCCGACGCGTCTCACCCGTATAGAGGAACCTCAGCGTGCAGTGCCGTCCTTGGCGGCCACGTCACTTGGGGTCAGGATTCGGCTCGCGCGGCATCCTCGGCCGCCTCTGCAGCGGCCACTTCCAGGCCCACCGACGCCTTGAAGAAATTCACCGCCGCCTCGGCGCCAGGGGGCGCGGCGTCTGCCAGGTTTTCCGCGACGAAACCCCATTGACGGCGCACTTCGTCACCGTGGCGCTGCAAGGCGCGCGCAATCCCATTCTGCGTCTCGACGCCAATTTCGACGAAGTTGCGTGTATAGCCGGAGACGCGTTCGCCGGCCGGTTGCAGATAGCGCGCTTGTGCGTTCCACCATTCGCCTGCGTCCTGCGCGCCGGCGGCGTCGTGCAGGCAGTGCTCCGTCTCGCCAAGACCGGCCTTGAGGGCCTGCAGGTTGAGCCCGATCAGTCGGTTGACGCCGCTCACCGCCTCTTCAGTAACAGCCATCCAGGTTTCGAGCTGCGATCGTTGCAGAACGCCGAGTTGCTCCAGAGTCATCATGTCGGTTACTCCCTCGTGAGATCGGTGAATACGCCCAGCAGGTGCCGGCGTTTCAGTGTAGCCGTGCGCGATGTCGATGTCCGTGACATCACCCGTTTGCCCGACAGGCGTTTCGGACACCCTCGCCCTGCGGCGCCTGCCATGTGCGCGTTAGCGTGAAACGCTTCCCTCACCAGACCACGGAGTGACGATGAAACGTCTCGCCGCTGCCCGGATCGCCGCCTGGCGCCACCAAAGACGCCATCAAGGCACTCCCGGAGTTCAAGTACGAGCGCCAGCAAAAGCCTGCCAAAGCCTGATGACCCGCGGGAACTTTGCCCACAGAAGCCGCGCTGAAGGTGTGGGAATCGGCTGACACGCCTTTCAGGCAACGTGACCTGCACCTACCGGCGCGCATGATCTTGAATGGAGGTACACAAACGACAAAAGGAGTTTGTTATGCGTGCCTTCGTATCCTTGATTCTGGCGGCCGCATTGGCATCCGTCAGCGGATGCGCGGACATGACGCCAAAGCAGCGCAATACCGCGCTAGGCGCAGCCGCAGGTGGTGTCGCCGGGGCGGCCATCTGGGGCGGTCCGGGCGCCACGCTGGGTGGTGCGGCACTGGGTGGCGTGGTTGGTAACGCCGTCACCAAGTAACCCGCCACGCGTGCATCTGCTGCGCGCGCTGCAAGCTGGGGCCAGGCCTGTCGCCTGGCCCTTTTTATTGCCTGAGAGCGGCGCCATACCATTGCACATTCCCCTCATACGCATATGCGGATGCCGGCGCATAATCGGCGTTTTGCAACGGAGGCAATGTGCGATACGAGCAAGAAGGTTTTGGCGTGGGCAGCACACCGATCTTGAGCGTCGAAGGCCTGCGCAAACGTTACGGCGACCAGACTGTTGTCGACAACCTGAGCTTCAGCGTTCGGCGCGGCCAATGCTTTGGACTGCTCGGTCCCAACGGCGCCGGCAAGACCACCACGCTGCGCATGCTGCTCGGCATGACGATGCCCGATGCAGGCACCCTGAGACTGTGCGACGAGCCCGTCCCCGAAGCCGCGCACCGTGCGCGCATGCGCGTGGGCGTGGTGCCGCAGTTCGACAATCTCGATCCTGATTTCTCCGTCTCTGAAAACCTGCGCATCTTCGGGCGCTACTTTGGCCTGTCGTCCGCGACCATTCGCAAGCGCATTCCTACCCTGCTGGAGTTCGCGCGGCTCGAACAAAAAGCCGATGCCCCTGTACGCGCCCTCTCAGGCGGCATGAAGCGGCGGCTGACGGTCGCGCGCGCACTGATCAACGATCCCGACATCCTCGTGATGGACGAGCCCACCACGGGGCTCGACCCGCAAGCGCGACACCTGATCTGGGAGCGCCTGCGTTCATTGCTCGCTGCCGGCAAGACCATCCTGCTGACCACGCATTTCATGGAAGAAGCCGAGCGCCTGTGCGATGAACTGTGTGTGATCGACAACGGCCGCAAGATCGCGCAAGGCAAGCCGCAAGAACTCATCGCGCGCGAAATCGGCTGCGACGTGGTCGAGGTCTACGGTGACGACCTCAACGCCCTGCGCACATTGCTCGCGCCCCTGGCCGACCGCGTGGAAATCAGCGGCGAGACGCTCTTCTGCTATGCACGCGATCCGCAACCGCTGGTGGCGGCGCTGCGCACGCAGGCAGAAACGCACACCATGCCCGGCCTGCGCTACCTGCACCGCCCGGCCAATCTGGAAGATGTGTTCCTGCGCCTGACCGGCCGCGAAATGCGCGACTGAGAGACCTCAATGTCCACTGAAACCGCACGCCCTCCAATGCAGCAACAGGCCTTTCCGCAGCCGCTGCTGCCGCTCAACTTCCGGAACTGGCAGTACGTCTGGCTGCGCAACTTCATGGTGTGGCGCAAGCTGGCGATTCCGTCGATGGCCGGCAACCTGGCCGACCCGATGATCTACCTGTTCGGGCTCGGGCTTGGCCTGGGCCTGCTGGTCGGGCGCGTCGACGGCGTGTCGTACATCGCGTTCCTGGCGGCCGGCACGGTGGCGTCCAGCACGATGATGTCGGCGAGCTTCGAAGCGATGTACTCCGCTTTCTCGCGCATGCATGTGCAACGTACGTGGGAGGCGATTCTTTACGCGCCGCTCAGCCTGGGCGACGTGGTCCTCGGTGAGCTGATCTGGGCCGCCAGCAAGTCGGTGCTCTCGGGCCTGGCGATCATGCTGGTCGCAGGCGCGCTCGGCTATGCGTCAATGCCGCAAGCGCTGCTGGCCCTGCCCGTCATCGTGCTGACCGGTTTCACCTTTGCCTGCCTGGCGATGAACATGACGGCGCTTGCGCCCAACTACGACTTCTTCATGTTCTACCAGACGCTGGTGATCACGCCGATGATGCTGCTCTCGGGCGTGTTCTTCCCACTGTCGCAATTGCCGGCGCCCGTGCGCGCGGCGACGAGCGTCCTGCCATTGCCGCACGCGGTGGATCTGATCCGCCCGCTGATGCTGGGCCGCACGCCCGACAACATCCTGCTGCACCTCGGCGTGCTGCTGCTGTACGCCGTTGCCGCGCTGCTGCTATGCCTGTGGCTGCTGCGCCGTCGCATGCTCAAGTAAGGCGCGATCCCAACGCCCAACAAAAAAGCCCGTCACGATGACGGGCTTTTTTGTTGCTGCGTTCGAGAATTACTCGTTCACGGCGGAGCGCTGCAGATGCAGTTGCGTGCGCGGATCGTCGTTCTGCGCGTTCTCACGATCGGCCTTGGCGGCCGAGCTGTTGCGCGCGGCCTCAAGGCGATCGAGGTACGCCTCGTCAATGTCGCCCGTCACGTACTTGCCGTCAAAGCATGACGCATCGAAATCCGTCAGTGCGGGATTGACGTCGCGCACGGCGCGCTTCATGTCTTCCACGTCCTGGTACACAAGCTGGTCTGCACCGATGATCTTGGCAATCTCTTCATGCGTGCGGCCATACGCCACCAGTTCGCCGCGCGTCGGCATGTCGATACCGTACACGTTCGGGAACTTCACCGGCGGCGCGGCTGAAGCGAAGATCACCTTCTTTGCACCGGCATCGCGTGCCATCTGCACGATCTCCGAGGACGTCGTGCCGCGCACGATGGAGTCGTCGACGATCAGCACGTTCTTGTCCTTGAACTCGATCGCCATGGCGTTGAGCTTCTGACGCACGGATTTCTTGCGCACCGCCTGACCCGGCATGATGAAGGTGCGGCCCACGTAGCGGTTCTTGAAGAAGCCTTCGCGATACGGCACGCCCAGGCGGTTGGCCACTTGCATGGCAGCGGGACGCGACGAATCCGGAATCGGCATCACCACGTCGATCGTGTCGGTAACCTCGCGCTTGATCTTCTCGGCCAGGTAATCGCCCATGCGAAGGCGTGCGTCGTACACCGACACACCGTCCATGCGCGAGTCCGGACGGGCGAGGTACACGTATTCGAAAATGCACGGCGAAAGCACCGGGTTCGCGGCGCATTGCTTGGTGTGCAGCTTGCCGTCGAGGTCGATAAAAATGGCTTCGCCAGGGGCCACATCGCGCTCGAACTTGAAGCCGATACCTTCCAGCGCCACCGATTCCGAGGCGACCATATATTCGATGCCGCCTTCCGGCGTTTCCTGGCTGCCCAGTGCGAGCGGGCGGATGCCGAACGGGTCGCGCACGGCCAGCACGCCGTAGCCCGAAATCTCGGCAGCGATGGCATACGAACCACGCACGCGGCGATGCAGACCTTCCACCGCGGTGAAGATGGAATCGCGATTCAGCGGAATGTCGTTACTGGCGCGTTGAAGCTCGTCGGCCAGCACATTGAGCAGCACTTCGGAATCGGACTGCGTGTTGATGTGGCGGCGGTCGCGCCGGAACATCTCTTCGCGCAGCTGATCGGAGTTCGTCAGGTTGCCGTTGTGTGCCAGAACGATGCCGAACGGCGCGTTGACGTAGAACGGTTGGGCTTCTTCCTCGCTAGAGGAGCCAGCCGTCGGATAACGCACTTGGCCGATGCCGCTGGTACCTGGCAGGCCACGCATATTGCGCGTGCGGAACACATCACGCACCATGCCGTTGGCCTTGTGCATGTGGAAAGTGCTGCCTGACGCGGTGGCAATACCGGCCGCGTCTTGCCCCCGGTGTTGCAGGAGCAACAGGCTGTCGTAGATCAGCTGATTGACGGGCGTGGCTGAGACCACCCCAACGATACCGCACATGTCGAACTCCAGCGAGAACGTATTTGGTGGCGCCCACACCCGTTGCGGGCGCCGAAAAAGCTTCCCGGATCGCCTAGCTTGTGGCCAGACGCTCCAGATCAATAGTGCACATACTTTGCGACATCCTGCGGCAACAACGGCTTGGCCGCTTGTGCCACCTGCTCCGCGTAGGGCCGCGTTACTGCCTCGCGCCAGAACGGTTGCTCGGGCAGACTGGTAAAGCCGGCCACCGTCATCAACACGAGGATGATCACGCCTGCGCGTGCCACCCCGAACACCATACCCAGGCCACGATCTGCCGGCTTGAGCCCCGCGCTTGCCAGCGCTGCCGAAAGCAGCGCGCCGACCAGCGAAGTTGCAATCACCGTCACGATAAACAGTAGGACGAAACCGAGAACGGTGCGTGCGACCGGGCCACCGGGCAGCGATTCCGGCATCCAGCCCGCCGCCATGCCTGAAAACGTGTACGCCACCCAGGCCGCAAACAACCACCCGAGCAGCGCCAGCACTTCGCGGATCAGCCCGCGAAACAACCCAATCAGCGCCGACGTGACGATGATGAACAGCACACCGTAGTCAAAGAAAGTCGGTTGCATCGGGCAGCGGCCTGGCTTGACTGTGGCGGAAAGCGGCGCGATGAATCAGCAAATCTGACGAGTGCGCTGAGAACACGTTGGACCGCATCGTTATTGCTGCACGAGTTTGGGCGTGAGGCCAATCTGTTCCGCACGCTTCTGCGCCGCTTCCGCAGAGGCACGATCACTGAATGGGCCCGCTCGCAGCAACGCCAGATCGCCCTTTTCAGGCACCTTCTTATGTTCGATGTAACCAGGAATCTTCTCGCCCTTGAGCTTGCCCAGCCAGTTTCGGGCGCGGTCTTCGGAAGCGAAGGCGCCGATCAGGAGAATGAACTTGCCGCCGTTGGCCTCGCTGCCCGGTGCAGCCGCTTGCTGTGCGGGCTGGGCGGCCGGTTGGGCGGGTTTCGTTGCTGGCTTGGATTCAGCGGGTGGCGTCAGGCTGGCGACAGGCTTGGGCGTTGTCGCTGGCTTGGCTGCAGCCAGCGTATTCTGAGCAGCCGCCGGCGCGTCGTTGCTTGCGACAACCTCTTCGCCCTGGTCAAGCGCCTGCGCCTGATCCGTCGACGAATCTGCAGGACGCGACGCGGAACGTCGACTGGCGACCTTCGGCTCATCGGTCGAAGCCTTGGCACCACGATCGACCGGTTGATCCTGGATCTGCACGGCGACGGCATCGGTCACGGGGCGCGGTTTCGCATCGAACACCAGGGGCAGCACGATCACGGCGGCGCCCACCAGCACCACGGCGCCGATCAGGCGGCGGCGTGCACGTTGCTTTTGCGGGAGTTCGGGGTCTAGGCCGTCGTCGTCATCATCGGTGCGACGGGAGGCGCGACTGCGGGCATTCGACGATGCGCGAGAACCGCGCACCGCATCGCGAGCCACATCGGCAGCACTGCCGGCGGCTACGCCGCGCGAGCGTTCGCCTTCAGCGTTCTTGCGGGAGGAAAAGATGGAAAACAGTCCCATGAGGGCCCCGGGTTTAGTGCGCGCGACTCTTGCGCTCCGCCAGCACGCCGGCAACGGTGTAGAACGATCCGAAGACCACGATTCTATCATCCTCGGTCGCGCGCTCCATGGCGTTGCGATACGCTGTGGCGGGATCGCTGAACGTGCTCACGCTCGATTCCTTCCCTGCGCGGAAACCGGCGTCGGCCAATGCCTGCGCCAGGCTGGCCGCACTTGCGGCGCGCGGCGTGGGCAAGTCGGTCAGGCACCAGTGGTCGACCTTGTCGAGCATGTGACCAAGCACGCCAGCAATGTCCTTGTCCTGCATCGCACCGAACACCGCGTAGGTGTAGCGGTAGAAACCCATGTTCTCGAGGTTCTGCCCAAGCGCAGCCGACGCGTGCGGGTTGTGGGCAACGTCCAGGATGACCGACGGACGGCCCGGCAAAACCTGGAAGCGCCCCGGCAACACCACTTGCGACAGCCCCAGACGCACGTCCTGCGCCGAAATCGGCAACCGGTCGCGCACCGATTCCAGCGCTGCCAGCGCCGCAGACGCATTCAGCAGCTGATTCGCCCCGCGCAATGCCGGATACCCGAGGCTCGGCCAACGGCGCCCGCGCCCGCTGAAGCCCCACTGCTGCTTGTCACCTTGAAAGTTGAAATCGCGGCCGATCAGCCAGAGATCTGCCGCAATGGCCTCAGCGTGCTTGACCAGGGAGATCGGGGGCACCGGGTCAGAACAGATGGCTGGCTTGCCCCCACGGAAGATGCCGGCTTTCTCAAAGCCGATCGCCTCGCGGGTATCGCCCAGGTAGGCCATGTGATCGAGATCGACGCTGGTGATGATGGCGCAATCGGTATCGACAATGTTGACCGCATCCAACCGCCCGCCCAGGCCAACCTCCAGGATCACCGCATCGAGGCCAGCGTTGGCGAACAGATGCATGATCGCCAGCGTAGTGAATTCGAAGTACGTCAGGCTGACTGGCTCGGGAAAGCTGCAGCGCGCGCGCTCCACCGCTTCGAAGTGCGGCAGCAGCATCGCGTCGGTGGCGATCTCGCCATTCACGCGAGCACGTTCGTTAAAGTCGATCAGGTGCGGCGAGGTATGGCAACCCACCTTGTAGCCGGCAGCCAGCAGGATCGCCTCCAGCATCGCGCAGGTCGAGCCCTTGCCATTGGTGCCGCCCACCGTGAAGACGACCGACTTGAATTCCAGCCCGAGCGCATCGCGCACGCGACTGATGCGGGCCAAGCCCATGTCGATGCCGACCGGGTGTGCGGTTTCCAGGTGGGCCAGCCAGTTGGGCAGCGTGTCGAATGTAGGCATGCGAAATATGTGGCGCGGCTTCGGGCAAACCGGCCGCGCAAAAACAAGAAGCGCGGACTCTCGCCCGCGCTTCGGTTCAACAGGTGTGCTGCATCAGGCCAGTGCGTCGGCCGGTTGCTTCTGCAGGAGCGCCAGAAGCTCGGCGATCTCGCGGCGCATGTTGCGGCGATCGACAATCATGTCGATCGCACCCTTCTGCAGCAGGAACTCAGCGCGCTGGAAGCCTTCCGGCAGCTTTTCGCGCACGGTCTGCTCGATCACGCGCGGGCCGGCAAAGCCGATCATCGCCTTGGGCTCGGCGATCACCACGTCGCCCATGAAGGCGAAGCTGGCAGACACACCGCCCGTGGTGGGATCGGTCAGCACGCTGATGAACGGCAGCTTGGCTTGCGCCAGCTTCTGGACCATCGCAGTGGTCTTGGCCATTTGCATGAGCGACAGGAGGCTTTCTTGCATGCGCGCACCGCCCGAGGCCGTCACACAGATGAACGGAACTTTCTGTTCCAGCGCCATCTGCGCGCCACGCGCGAAACGCTCGCCCACCACCGAGCCCATGGAACCCGTCATGAACTCGAACTCGAAGCACGCCACCACCACCGGCAGTGCATGGATGGCACCGCCCATCACAACCATGGCATCGGTTTCACCGCTGTTGTCCATGGCCGCCTTGATGCGGTCGGGGTACTTCTTGCTGTCCTTGAACTTGAGCGCGTCGACCGGCAGGATCTCCTGGCCAAGCTCATAGCGGCCCTCGGCGTCGAGCAGCGCGTCCAGACGGGCGCGCGCGCCGATGCGCATATGGTGATCGCACTTCGGGCAGACGTGCAGATTAGCTTCGACGTCGGTACGGTACAGCACCGACTCGCAGGCCGGGCATTTGACCCAGAGGCCTTCGGGAATGCCCTTGCGTTGCGACGGATCGGTCTGTTGGATCTTGGGCGGAAGCAGTTTGTCCAGCCAGCTCATGCGTGCTCCTTGAATGCAATGTCGCCGAGACTAGGCGTCGAGCGCCTGGCGAATCTCCGCGATGAAATCAGTCAGGTATTGTACCGCTTGTTCGCGAGGTGCCTCCTCAAGCAATTGCACAATGCGGGATCCAATGACCACCGCATCCGCCACACCGCTGATCGCACGTGCTGTGGCCGCATCACGGATGCCGAACCCGACACCCACCGGCAGCCGTGCGTGCTGGCGGATTTGCGGGATGCGCGCAGCCACTGCGTCCAGGTCGATGGTGGCCGCGCCCGTCACGCCCTTGAGCGAAACGTAATAGATGTAGCCGCTCGCCACGCGGGCGATCTGCGCGATGCGCGCCTCGGTGGACGTGGGTGCCAGCAGGAAGATCGGATCGATGCCGGCAGCGCGCATGGTCTTGGCAAAGGCCTCGCACTCTTCGGGCGGGTAGTCGACGACGAGCACGCCGTCCACGCCCGCTTCGGATGCCGCCTTGGCAAAGGCATCAACGCCCATGCGCTCGATCGGGTTGGCGTAGCCCATGAGCACCACGGGCGTCGTCGAATCGGTGGTGCGGAATGTGCGCACATACTCCAGCACCGTGCGCAGGCCGACTTTATTGGCCAATGCGCGCTCCGAAGCACGCTGGATCACCGGGCCATCGGCCATCGGGTCAGAGAACGGCACGCCCAGTTCGATGACGTTGGAACCGCCTTTGACCAGCGCGTGCATCAGGTCGACGGTCATCTCGGGGTACGGATCGCCCGCCGTGATGAACGGAATCAGGCCCTTGCGGCCCTGTGCGGACAACTGCGAAAAAGTTTGAGCAATGCGGGACATAGCGGGATCAGTGTGTCAGGCGACCTTGATGGTGTCGGGCGCCCGCGATTCAGTCGGTTGGGCGGCAAATGCGGCGGCATGCACGGCGGCCACGCGCTCGCGCGCCACGCGGCAATAGTCGGCGTTGATCTCGAAGCCGGCGAAGCGGCGGTCAAGCCGCGCACACGCCGCAGCCGTGGTGCCGCTGCCCAGGAACGGGTCCAGCACCAGGCCGCCCGGCGGGCAGCTTGCCAGGATCATGCGTTCCACCAGTTCCAGCGGCTTCTGCGTAGGATGCTCGGCGCGCTCCGGGTCTTGCCGGTGCAGGCGCGACACGCTCCACACGTCCTTCGGGTTGTAGCCGACTTCCAGCCACTTCTTGCCCTCGAAACGCTTGCGGCTGCGCGCTTTCTTCGTCTCGGCGTCGTACGGAATGCGCACGGCGTCGACGTCGAAGTAGTAATCGCGTGAAGCGGCAAAAAAGCCGATGTTGTCGTGCACCGACGAGAACTTGCGCGTGCTGCCACCCATGCTGGGCACGCGGCGGTCCCAGATGATCTCGTTGACCATTGTGAGACGCCGCTTGAGCATCACGAACAGTTCCGGCGCGTATTGCCACGTGCAGAACAGGTAGAGCGAACCGTTGCGCGCCAGCTTCGGCCGCACCGCATCGATCCAGCGTTCAGACCAGGCGAGGTAGGCATCGCCCGACAGCTTGTCGGAATCGTTGCCGTAATCCTTGCCCAGCCCGTACGGCGGATCGGCGATGACGAGGTCCACACTGCCGTCGGCCAGGTGCCCGACCCCGGTAATGCAGTCCTCGTTGAAGATGCCGTCGATGGCGCGCTCGGTCATGCGTGTGCCGTGCCGTTAGAGTTGGATGCCGGAGAGTTCAGCGACGGTATGCATATCCTTGTCACCGCGACCCGACAGGTTCACCAGCAAGATCTTGTCTTTGGGCAGCGTCGGCGCCAGCTTGCACGCATACGCCAGCGCATGGCTCGATTCCAGCGCCGGGATGATGCCCTCCATGCGGCACAGGTCATGGAAGGACTGCAGCGCTTCCTTGTCGGTAATGCCGACATATTCCGCGCGCCGCACATCCTTCAACCAGGCGTGCTCCGGACCGACGCCCGGATAATCGAGCCCCGCCGAGATCGAATGCGTCTCAATGATCTGGCCATCGTCATCCTGCAGCAGATAAGTGCGGTTGCCGTGCAGCACGCCCGGGGAGCCACCCGTGAGCGACGCAGCGTGGCGGCCGGTCTCGATGCCCTCGCCCGCCGCCTCCACGCCGATCAGCTTGACGTCAGCATGGTCGATGTACGGATAGAAGATACCCATGGCGTTGGAGCCGCCGCCTACGCAGGCGATCACGGCGTCCGGCTGGCGCCCGGTCATCTCCGGCATCTGCACTTTGCATTCCTCGCCGATCACGGCCTGGAAGTCGCGCACCATCATCGGATACGGATGCGGCCCCGCCACCGTACCGATGATGTAGAAGGTGTCGGCCACGTTGGTCACCCAGTCGCGCATCGCTTCGTTCAGCGCGTCCTTGAGCGTGCGCGAGCCCGACTCCACGGGCACCACGGTCGCCCCCAGCAGCTTCATGCGGTAGACGTTGGCGGCCTGACGGCGCACATCTTCGCTGCCCATGTACACGACGCATTCCATGCCGTAGCGCGCGGCAATCGTGGCCGTGGCCACGCCGTGCTGGCCGGCACCCGTTTCGGCAATCACGCGTGGCTTGCCCATGCGGCGTGCCAGCAGCGCCTGGCCGATCACGTTGTTTACCTTGTGCGCGCCGGTGTGGTTCAGGTCTTCGCGCTTGAGGTAGATCTGCGCGCCGCCGCAATGTTCGGTCAGGCGGCGTGCGTGATAGATGGGCGACGGACGGCCAACGAAATGTTTCAGCTCGTACTCGTATTCCTTGATGAACTCGGGGTCGTGCTGGTAGCGCGCATAGGCGTCGCGCAGTTCATCGAGCGCGTGGGACAGCGTTTCCGAAACGAAGGTGCCGCCGTAGGGGCCGAAATGGCCGTGGGCGTCGGGCAGGTTGTACATGGCAATCTCTCGAGGCGTCCGCCGAGGTCAGAGTCAAGACCCGTCGGCGGCGATATTCAGGAAGGCGTGCGCCGCGAGAAACCTGCCAGATCGGCTCAGGCCTGAACCGATGCGCCAAGGGCTGCATCGGCCTCGCGGACCGCACGCACAAATGCAGTCATCCGGGCGTGGTCCTTCACGCCCCGTGCGGCCTCGATCCCGCTGCTGACGTCAACAGCGTACGGCCGCACGCGTTCAATCGCGCCAGCGACGTTTTGCGCGCTCAACCCACCACTCAAAACGAGCCGAGGAGCGGCGCTTGGGGTTGGCAAGGATGGCGATTGCGGGAGCCATTGCGGGGGAATGAGGGTCCAGTCGAAGACGTGGCCGCCGCCGCCATAACCCTCGACAAATGCGTCGAGGAGCAGGCCTTGGGCAGCGGCAAACCGATCGGCGAATTCTACCAAATCGGCCCCCGGCTGAACACGCAGGGCGCGCAACCAAGGCAGCCCCACCTTTCCGGCAATCTCGGCGCACAGCTCTGCCGGCTCATCACCGTGGAACTGGAGCAACGTCAACGGCACTTGGTCGAGCACGCGCGCCACGTCATCCGCGCCGGCGTTGACGAACAGGCCCGTCACGGCGACGAACGGACCAGCGCGGCGGGCCAGCTCTGCCGCACGCTCGATGGGGACGTAACGCGGGCTGGGCGGATAGAAAACGAGCCCAATCGCATCGGCGCCGAGCGCGACGGCGTGGTCAACGTCGGCCGGCCGGGTCAGGCCACACAGCTTGATACGGGTACGGTGCAACGGCATGGAGGAAGCGGGATTCACGGGCCGGCGTGCTCGTCGAACACGCCACGAAACAGGCTGGACGATGCCGGAGACGCCGGCAACGAGAAGGCATCAGGATAGCCCACCTCGGCCAGATACAGTCCGTCGGGCATAAAAGTCGGGGCAGCGGCTACGCGGCTGCGGGCCACCAGGACCTCGCTCATCCAGGACACGGGCCGGCGGCCACGCCCGATCGCCACCAGGCAGCCCATGATGTTGCGCACCATGTGGTGCAGGAACGCGCTGCCGCGAATACGCACGAACACCCATTCGCCATCGCCCCGAACCTCTATCGAGTACATCGTTTTGACGGGCGACTTGGCTTGACATTCGGCCGCACGAAAAGACGAGAAATCGTGCTCGCCGACCAGTACCTGCGCGGCCTCGTTCATGGCTGCCACGTCAAGGGATTGGCCGGGCGGCAGCATCACGTAGCCAGCCTTGTCTTCGAGCAACGGTGCGCGCGTCGGACCGAAGGTCAGCGCGTAGTAATACGTGCGGCGATGCGCAGAGAAGCGCGCGTGAAAATCCTCCGGCATCTCCTGCGCCCAGCGCACAGCCACCGTCGGCGGCAGAAAGGCGTTGGTGCCGCGCACCCACGAGAAGGGCTCGCGTACGAGGTCGGTGTCCAGGTGGACCACCTGACCCAGCGCATGCACACCAGCATCGGTGCGACCGGCGACCGTGGTCGGCAGCGCCACGCCGGCAAACTGCCGCAGCGCTGCCTCCAGCGCGTCCTGCACGGTGTTGCCGTGCGGCTGCGATTGCCACCCCGAAAACGCGGCACCGTCGTACTGGATGCCGAGCGCGATGCGCGTCATGCCTTGTGAATCCTCATGCGGAAAGAAAAACGCCGGCAGGATACCACCCTGCCGGCGCTGTCGATGGCGTCAAGCGCGGTGCGTCAGCCGATCTGGCGCATCAAGGCTTGTGCCTCGGCGTGGAACGACGGATCGCCCAGGTCCAGCACTTCCTGCAGCAGTTCGCGTGCGCCTTCCTTGTCGCCGATCTCGATGTAGGCCTTGGCCAGATCGAACTTGATCTGCAGATCGCGCACACCGTCGGCGCCATGCTCGCCGGACAGCGTGTGCGGCAGGTTGGTATCCAGACGGATGGCCGATTGCGGCTCGTCGTTGGCGACCTCGGCGTGCTCTGCGTGATGCGGCTCGGATTCGAAGTGCATCGGGGCCTGCGACAGGTCGGTCGGCTGGGCCCAGCTCGGCAGGCTTTCCTCTGCGACAACAGATGCTGCCGGAGCAGTCGCTTCTGCCGCGGGCGGCGTCGGGTTCAGATCCAGCGACAGGTCCGACAGGTCCATATGCAGCGGCGGCGCGGCAACGGGCTGATAAGCCTCGCCAGCGTGCGCGTTGAACTGCGGCAGATCCGCTTCGGGTTCGGCATGCATCTTGAAGATGTCCGAGGCCTCTTCCGGTGCGGTGATCGGCTCACCTGCTGCCGGCGCCGGGAACGACTCCAGCGGCAGATCGAAATCTGCCAGTTGCGGTGCCTTGGTTGACGGCGCGGACGGGTCCAGATCCGGAGACAGCGTCGTCCAGTCGTCCCCGCGACGGGTCGTCTGGCCCGTCACCGTCGGGCTGAACGCTTCAGCAGCCACCGCAGCGCCCACACCGGCCAGGGCAGCAGCGCCCGCCACTGCAGCACCAGCGTGGCTCGGATCTTCATGCGCTTGGGCACCCGGATGGTTTCCATCACCCTGCACCGTCAGGTACAGCGGGTTGGCCGGATCAAACTTGCGACCCATCGCCGCAGCCTCTGCCCATTCCGACGAGCCCGCGCCAACTTGCGCCAGCATCTCTTCTGCAATGGTCTGGAAGCCGTGGGCGTCCTGACGATTGGCGTAAATTTCCATCAACTTCAGACGAATAGCTTGGCGCTCTGGATGTTGCTCCAGTGCCTCGCGCAGGATTTCTTCGGCTTGCACGTCGCGACCGTAGGCGATGTACACATCGGCCTCAGCAATCGGGTCGACTTCATTGCTCTCGTTGCCGCCGCCAATGCGGAAATCCGCACCGAACACGCTGTGCTGCGAGGTATCGACGCTCTGACCGCCAGCCGCGCCAAACAGCGAGTTGGCGCCCGCCATCACGGTGCTTTCCTGCGAGAGCAGGCTGTCCTGGAAGCCATGTGCCTGCTCCGGCTTCTGCTGGCGGCGGCGATACACGACCAGACCACCCAGCAGCGCCACCACCAAGCCACCCAGGCCCAGGGCCATCGGGTTGCCCAGCAACGAAGAGAGGAACGATTCTTCCTGAATCGGCGGCGGGGCCACGACCACTGGCGCCTTCTTCGGCGCAGCCGTAGGAGCCGACGCAGCAGCCACCGGAGCGCTGGCAGCCGCTTGCGGTGCCGAGGCTGCTGCCACCGGCGCCGATGCAGCTTCCGGCGTGGAAGCCGCTGCGGCCGCCGTTGTCGACGACGCCGGTGCAACAGCGGCCGTTTCTGCCGGCGCGGCGGCAACTGGAGCCGGTGCTGACGATGCCGCTGCAGCCGGTGCCTGCGCATTGGCCGCCGCTACCGCCGGAGCAGCCGTCGACGGCGCAGCACCAGCGGCCGGCTTGGCAGCGCTGGCTGCCTTGGCCAATTCAGCGTTCTTCAGTTCAACCAGGCGCTGCATGTCAGAGAGATTCTTCTCCAACTGTGCAACGCGCGATTCCATTTCCTTGAGCGCGCGTTCCTTGGCGACGAGTTCCTCATCGCGGGCAGCGGCCGCACCGGCCTTGCCGGTACGATCAGCCTTGGACAGACGCAGCTCATCGCGGCCGCTGGCTGCCGGCGTGGCTTGATCCTGCACGCGGGCCGACACGCTGCCGTTTTGCTGGCGGGCGGAGTCGGTATCCGTGGCCGCGTTGGCTTCGGCAGCCGTTGCCAAGCGATTGCGATAGCCGGCAAAGCCCGACGTTTGGGCAATGACTTCGCGGCGCGCTTCACGCGCTGGCGTTTTCTGCGCCTCGGCCTGCGACGGCACTTTCAGCACCGAGCCCGTACGCAACCGGTTGATGTTGCCGCCAATGAAAGCGTTGGGATTGTTGCGATACAGCGCCAACAGCATCTGGTCGAGCGACACGGCGTCCTGACCTTGTGCGGCCGTCGATGCCACGTCGTACAGGCTATCGCCGCGCTGCACGGTGTACGAGCCGCCGGGCGTAGCGTCCGGCGTGGCTGCAGCCGGAGCAGCTTGCTGGGCACGTGCAGCCTGCCGAGTGGCACGGGGCTGGCGTGCCGGTGCCGGCGCCGCGGCGGCCGGAGCAGCCGCCTGCGGTTGGACGGCCGAAGCAGCCGGCGCCGATTCAGCGGCGCCCGGCGTCGTGGCCTGCACCACCGGCGTCGGCGCGAAATTCTGTGCGGTACTGCTGGAGCCCACCGGGTCCAGCAGGAATGTATAAGCGCGCGAAACGTGGCCGCTCGCCCAGTTCAGGTCAACCAGAACATCCACGAATGGCTCAGCGACGGGCTGGGTCGAGCGCAGACGCACCACGTAGTTGCCATTCGATTGGCGCTCGAGCGATGCGCGCAGCGAGGAGACGATCGGGTTATAGGTCAGCCCGGCACGCGAATAGGCGTCCGGCGCAGCCAGTTTGGCGACCAGGTTTTGCACCTCTTCTGGCGTCACACCGGTCAGATCGATTTCGGCCTGCAGCGGCTGGCCGAGGCTGGAACGCACGTGCAGCGCACCGAAACCGGCCGCTTGCGCTGCGGGCTGAATCAGCAGCAGGCTCGCCGCAGCAAACGCGACGGCCGACCAGCGAGGACTGCGATGGGACGATTCTCTCCGGCGGTATTGGCTCACCCTCACCTTCGACTCCGTTATCTTTTAATGTGCAAACGAACTTAACATCAACGAGTTAGCGCAGCAAGTTCACCCAAAAAGTGAAGTGCTGGATAAGAACCGCCGTCAATCTTTATGAAAACGACACAATTGGCGAGATTCTGAAGCACCCGACGTACCCCCCGGAATGCGCGTGCTTCATGTGGCGCTAACCCTTCCCCGCGCCCCGTCCACCCCACGAATGGGCGGACGGCGTTCCGGCCGCTATTGTGTACCAACGTTACAGGCCGTGCGCATCCAGATGGCACAACGCCGCGCAGGCCGCGCGGCGTTGGTGGAAAAAGCACACTTTCTGTTGTCAGGCCGCAACGACAGCCGCCGACGCCCTGCCCGACATCGAAAGCAAAGCCCGAATCACTTGCCCAGCAGGATACGCAACGTACGGCGCAGCGGCTCAGCGGCCCCCCACAGAAGCTGGTCGCCGATCACGAAGGCGCTCACATACTCCGGCCCCATGTTCAGCTTGCGCACGCGACCCACGCCGATTTCCAGACCACCGGTGATGGAGGCCGGCGTCAGTTCCTTCTCCGTGATGCTGCGGTCGTTCGGGACCCACTTCACCCAGGGGTTGCCCGAACGGATGATCTGCTCGATTTCTTCGAGCGGCAGGTCGCGCTTGAGCTTGAGCGTCAGGCCCAGGCTATGGCAGCGCATTGCACCAATCCGCACACAAAGGCCGTCGACCGGAATCGTCTGCGCCGTGCCCAGGATCTTGTTGACCTCTGCCTGGCCCTTCCACTCTTCCTTCGACTGACCGTTGTCGAGCTGCTTGTCGATCCAGGGGATCAGCCCCCCAGCCAGCGGCGCCGGGAAGAATTCGGTCGGCACATCTTCGCGGATGGTCTTGGCAACCTTGCGGTCGATGTCGAGGATGGCGGACGCCGGATTCGCCAGTTCATCAGCCACGGCGCTGTGGATCACGCCCATGCCCTTGAGCAGTTCGCGCATGTGGTTCGCACCACCGCCCGAAGCCGCCTGGTAGGTCATCGAGCTCACCCATTCGACCAGATCCTCGCGGAACAGGCCACCCACGCCCATCAGCAGGATGGAGTTGGTGCAGTTGCCGCCGATGAAATTCTTGGTGCCAGCCGCCACCGCGTTCTTGATGAGCGACAGGTTGACCGGGTCCAGCACGATCACGGCGTCGTCTTCCATGCGCAGCGTCGAGGCGGCATCGATCCAGTAGCCGTTCCAGCCTGCCGCGCGCAGCTTCGGGAAGACTTCGGTGGTGTAGTCACCGCCCTGGCACGTGATGATCGTGTCGCATGCCTTCAGTGCTTCGATGTCATTGGCGTCGGCCAGGGGCGCATCCGTCTTGGCGAATGCGGGCGCCTTGCCGCCGGCGTTGCTGGTGCTGAAAAACACAGTGTCGATCAGGTCGAAATCCTTTTCTTCCTGCATGCGCTGCATCAGCACGCTGCCGACCATCCCGCGCCAACCGACGAGACCTACCTTCATGATTGTGAACCTCTAGTGATTTTCCCCGCCTCGGTCGCCCGGCGTGACCGCGCGGGGAAGGCGAACGGACACGACGGACGATCTAGGAGATCGTTTTTTTGGTAATGATTTTCGTGGTCGTGCGAATCTCGACAGGCGTCATGCGAGCGCGCGCGGCGGTGCCCTTGGCGGCGATAGCCAGGGTGCCCAGAATACCCAGTACGAGGACGGGGAGCGCGATCGAGATCATCTGCAAAAATATACACGATTTGGCGGCGACAAAATGCACTGCAACATGTGTCCGCCGAAAAAACGACGATTGCGGTGCCGCATGTGACGGCACCGCAACGCGTGTTTGCCTTTACAAGGCAGCGACCACCGCGTCGCCCATCTCTACAGTGCCGACCTGTTTGCAGCCCGGCGTCAGGATGTCGCCAGTGCGATAGCCCTGCTCCAGCACCTTCTTGACAGCCGCCTCGATGCGATCCGCCTGCTCGGTCTTGTTCAACGAATAGCGCAGCATCATCGCCGCCGAGAGGATCGTCGCCAGGGGGTTGGCAACGCCCTTGCCCGCAATATCCGGCGCGGAGCCGTGCGACGGCTCATACAGGCCCTTGTTGTTCGCGTCGAGCGACGCCGAGGGCAGCATGCCGATCGAGCCCGTCAGCATGGCGGCCTCGTCCGAGAGAATGTCACCGAACATGTTGCCGGTGACGATCACGTCGAAGTTCTTCGGCGCCTTCACGAGTTGCATGGCCGCATTGTCGACGTACATGTGCGACAGCTCGACGTCCGGGTACTCCTTGTGCACGTCGGTAACGATGTCCCTCCAGAACTGGAACGTCTCGAGCACGTTGGCCTTGTCGACGCTGCACAGCTTCTTGCCGCGCTTGGCGGCGGCCTGGAAGGCGACGTGCGCGATCCGGCGGATTTCCGGCTCGCTGTAGCGCATGGTGTCGAAGCCTTCACGGGCCCCGGCGAAGACACCGTCCGGTGCCGCACGCACGCCGCGCGGCTGGCCGAAGTAGATGTCGCCGGTCAGTTCGCGCACGATCAGGATGTCGAGACCGGACACGATCTCGGGCTTCAGGCTCGATGCGCCGGCCAGCTCCGGGTAACAGATCGCCGGACGGAAATTGGCGAACAGCTGCAGATGCTTGCGCAGGCCGAGAATGGCCTGCTCGGGACGCAGTTCGCGCGCCAGCGTGTCGTATTTCCAGTCGCCCACGGCGCCGAACAGGATGGCGTCAGCCTCCTTGGCGAGCTTGAGCGTGTCCTCCGGCAGCGGATGGCCCTTGGCCTCGTAGCCGGCGCCGCCCACCGGGGCGAATTCCATCTCGAACGACTCGCCCAGCACCTTGAGCACTTTCACGGCCTCGGCGACGATTTCCTTGCCAATGCCGTCACCCGGCAACACTGCAATCTTGGTCATGCGTATGTCCTTATTGTTCTGTGGTCAGCTCAGCCGACGAGCTTGTGTGCGAGCCATGGCATCTTGGCCAGGCGCTGCGCTTCGTAAGCCTTGATCTGGTCGGCGTAGCGCAAGGTCAGACCGATGTCGTCGAAGCCGTTGAGCAGGCAGTATTTGCGGAACGCCGTGATGTCGAACGGATACGCCGTACCGCCCGGCGTGACGACAATCTGCTTGTCCAGATCGACGGTCAGCTGGTAACCGGTAAAGGCTTGCGTCTCGTTGAACAGATGGTCGACCTGCGACTCCGTCAGCACGATCGGCAGCAGGCCGTTCTTGAAGCAGTTGTTGAAGAAGATGTCGGCAAAGCTCGGCGCGATGATGGCGCGGAAGCCGTACTGCTGCAGCGCCCATGGTGCGTGCTCACGCGAGCTGCCGCAGCCGAAGTTCTTGCGCGCCAGCAACACCGAGGCACCCTTGTAACGCGGCTGGTTCAGCACGAAGTCGGGGTTCAGCGGACGCTTGCTGTTGTCCTGGCCGGGCTCACCGGCGTCCTTGTAGCGCCACTCGTCGAACAGGTTCGGCCCGAAGCCCGTGCGCTTGATCGACTTGAGGAACTGTTTCGGGATGATGGCGTCGGTGTCGACGTTCTCGCGGTCGAGCGGGGCCACGAGGCCGGTGTGGATGGTGAATTGTTCCATGATTGCTCTCTCTATCTTGCCGCTCAAGCGAGCTTGCGCACGTCGACGAAGTGGCCTTCCAGCGCCGCCGCTGCAGCCATCGCCGGGCTCACCAGGTGGGTGCGGCCACCCGCGCCCTGACGGCCTTCGAAGTTGCGGTTGGATGTGGATGCGCAACGCTCGCCCGGGTCGAGACGGTCGGCGTTCATTGCGAGACACATCGAGCAACCCGGCTCGCGCCACTCAAAGCCTGCCGCCCTGAAGATCTTGTCGAGCCCTTCGCGCTCGGCCTGTTCCTTCACGAGGCCCGAGCCCGGCACGACCATCGCCAGCTTCACGTTCGGGGCAATGCGCTTGCCCAGCTTCTGTACCACCCACGCTGCAGCGCGCATGTCTTCGATACGGCTGTTGGTACACGAGCCGATGAAGACCTTGTCGATGTTGATGTCGCTGATGGCAACGTTCGGCTGCAGGCCCATGTACTCAAGCGCGCGCTCCATGGCGTTGCGCTTGTTCGGGTCTTTCTCTTTGTCGGGATCCGGCACGCGGTCTTCAATGCTGACCACCATTTCCGGCGATGTGCCCCAGCTCACCTGCGGGCGGATGTCTTCTGCGCGCAGCTCGACCACGTGGTCGAAGTGGGCGCCTTCATCGGAATGCAGCGTGCGCCAGTAGGCGACGGCTTGCTCCCACTCCACGCCCTGCGGCGCGAATGGACGGCCCTTGATGTATTCGAGCGTGACGTCATCCACGGCGACCATGCCGGCGCGGGCGCCGCCCTCGATGGCCATGTTGCACACCGTCATGCGGCCTTCCATCGACAGTGCGCGAATGGCCGAGCCGCCGAATTCCATGGCGTAGCCCGTACCGCCGGCCGTACCGATCTTGCCGATGATGGCGAGCACGATGTCCTTGGCGGTGCAGCCGCGAGGCAGCGTGCCCTCCACCTTCACGAGCATGTTCTTGCTCTTCTTGGCGAGCAGCGTTTGCGTGGCCAGCACGTGCTCGACTTCCGACGTGCCGATGCCGTGCGCGAGTGCGCCGAATGCGCCGTGCGTGCTGGTGTGTGAATCACCGCAGACCACCGTCATGCCCGGCAACGTCGCGCCCTGCTCGGGTCCGATCACGTGCACGATGCCCTGACGCTTGTCGTTCATCTTGAATTGCGTGATGCCGTAGCTATCGCAATTGGCATCAAGCGTATCGACCTGCAGCTTGGAGACCGGATCGGCAATGCCGTGCGAGCGGTCGGTGGTCGGCACGTTGTGGTCCGACACGGCGAGGTTGGCGCTAATGCGCCACACGGGACGACCGGCCATCTTCAGGCCTTCGAACGCCTGCGGACTCGTCACTTCGTGCAGCAGTTGACGATCGATATAGAGGACGGTCGTGCCGTCTTCTTCGGTATGAACGACGTGATCGTCCCAAAGTTTGTCGTAGAGCGTCTTGGCCATGATGCGATCCGTGCACAACGCGCCCTGACATTCAGGGCCGCCGCGCGAGCAGTTTCGTGGGGAGTGATCGATTATGCCACCCGGTGCATCAGGCACCGGACGTGACTGACGAAAGGGGGTTTCGCCGTTTCGCGAAGGCCCTTCCGCCATCTGCGGGCAACAAAAAACCCCGCCGGTTTCCCGGACGGGGCTTCTGTAAGCAAAGCGCCTGGCTTAGCGCTTGTCGATCGACGGCACTTCGCGGGTAGCGGCGCCGTTGAACAGTTGGCGCGGACGGCCGATCTTGTATTCGGGATCGGTGATCATCTCTTCCCACTGCGAGATCCAGCCCACCGAGCGAGCCAGCGCGAAGATACAGGTGAACATCGAGGTCGGGATGCCCAGCGCGCGCTGCACAATGCCCGAGTAGAAGTCGACGTTCGGATACAGCTTGCGGCTGACGAAGTACTCGTCTTCCAGGGCGATCTTTTCCAGCTCCATCGCCAGCTTGAACAGCGGGTCGTTGTGCAAGCCAAGCTCATTCAGCACTTCGTGGCAGGTTTCGCGCATCAGCTTGGCGCGCGGGTCGTAGTTCTTGTACACGCGGTGGCCAAAGCCCATCAGGCGCACGCCGCTGTTCTTGTCCTTGACCTGCTTGATGAACTCCGGAACCTTGTCGACGGTACCGATCTCTTCCAGCATGTTGAGTGCAGCCTCGTTCGCACCACCGTGCGCCGGGCCCCACAGGCAGGCGATACCAGCGGCGATGGCAGCGATCGGGTTCGTGCCCGACGAACCGGCCAGACGCACCGTCGACGTCGACGCATTCTGTTCGTGGTCAGCGTGCAGGATGAAGATGCGATCCAGTGCCTTCTCCAGCACCGGGTTCACCTTGTAGTCTTCGCACGGCGTGGCAAACATCATGCGCATGAAGTTGCCGGTATACGACAGGTTGTTCTGCGGGTAGATCAGCGGCTGGCCGATGTTGTACTTGTACGCCATGGCCACCAGCGTCGGCAGCTTGGCGATCAGGCGAATCTGCGAGATCTCGCGCTCGCGCGGGTCATTGATGTTGGCCGCGTCCGGATAGAAAGCGCTCATTGCACCCACGAGGCCCGTCAACACGGCCATCGGGTGGGCGTCACGGCGGAAGCCTCGCAGGAAGAACTGCATCTGCTCGTGCACCATGGTGTGATTCGTCACCACATGGTTGAACTCTTCCTTCTGCTTGGCGTTGGGCAGCTCACCCTTCAGCAGCAGGTAGCAGATTTCCATGAAATCGCACTTGCTGGCCAGATCGTCGATGGCGTAGCCGCGGTACAGCAGCTCGCCCTTGTCGCCATCGATGTAGGTGATCTTGGAATTGCACGACGCGGTCGACATGAAGCCGGGGTCGTACGTGAACTTGCCCGTCTGACCGTACAGCTTGCGAATGTCGATCACGTCCGGGCCTACCGTGCCCTTGTAGATCGGCAGCTCGACGCTGGGCGAGCCATCGGAAAACGATAGGGTGGCTTTCACTTCGGACGGCGTCATGTCGGTTTCCTTCTCTGCTGTTTATAAAAATGAAGTCGGGAGACTCCCGCCAGACGGATCGAGGGGCGCCGGCCGGGGGGGCGGCTGGACCGATTCGTCTTGCGGCAACCTCTCGCGCGCCGGTTCAGACCGAGCGCAGCAAGGTCAGGACGTGCTGGATGTGAGGCACGTCGAGTTCGCCCTCCGGCTCCTTGCGCGCAAGCAGGAGATCCATCAGGTCGTTGTCGGGTAGCTCGAACAACTGCGAGAGTGCGGCAACGTCGTCATCCGACAGTTCCGTCTCGTAGCGATTGAAGAAGCGCTCGACGATGATGTCGTTCTCAAGCAGGCCGCGTCGGGCACGCCAGCGCAAACGGGCACGCTTGTGCGGATCGGACTGATGGGAGAACGTCGGAGTGTTCACAGCAACCATACTTCCTAAAAATGCGTCGCCGGAGAAACCGCTCCGGCGACACACAATGCCAAAGTGCGCTGACTCGCGGCTTACACCGCGCGGCGCACCATCAATTCCTTGATCTTGCCGATGGCCTTGGTCGGGTTCAGACCCTTCGGGCACACATCGACGCAATTCATGATGGTGTGGCAGC
>NZ_CATZBU010000010.1:0-175698 GCF_958405935.1 Ralstonia psammae | reverse complement strand
GCTGCAACACCGTACCGTCTGGACCTACTCCGAAGCCGGGCTCATTCGCCGACGCACCGATGCCGCCAACGGCGTCATCGAATACCAGTGGAACAAGCTCGGCCGCTTAACGGGCCTCACCAACGAGAACGCCCGCCAGATTCGCTTCCAATACGACCCCGTCGGCAGGCTGCTCAAACAAACCGGCTTCGACGGCAACGCGACGCAGTACTACTACGACGCTGCCAGTGGTGTCCTCAAAACCACCGTCGACGCCGAAACCCTCGCCACCGGCTACACGTTCGACGCTCTGGGAAGACTGACCCAGCGCGGCGCTGGCATCCTCGACCCCAAGACCAACAAATACGAAGCCAAGCAAACAGAAACCTTCGCCTACGACGGCAACGGCCGCCTCGTCCTTGCTGAGAACGCCCACAGCCGCTTGCAATGGTTCCATGACGCCGCAGGCAACGTCATCCGAGAACACCAGCATTACAGCGGACTGGACAGCCCGCGCGTGGCGGTCTGGCGCCATGCGTACGATGAACTCAACCAGCGCGTCTCCACCATCCGCCCCGATGGCCACCGCATCGACCTGCTCACCTATGGCAGCGGCCACGTGCACGGCATCCAGCTCGACGGTCAGGAACTCGCCAGCTTCGAGCGCGACGACCTGCACCGCGAAACCCAACGCACCCAAGGCAACCGCCTCACCCAAACTCAGAAGTACGACACCGTTGGAAGACTGCTGGAGCAAACGCTCTCGCATCTGGACCGCACCACCGCCTACGTCAACCGCCGTCAATACAGCTACGACACGATGGGGCAACTCACCGGCATCAACGACACGCGTCGCGGCAACCTCACCTACCGCTATGACCCGGTCGGCAAGCTGCTCGAAGCCAACAGCGCGCTCGGGCAAGAGACGTTCGACTTCGACCCCGCTGGCAACCTGCTCGACGACCCCACGCTGCGTACCTTTGCGGCAGACCCCGCGACAGGAAGACCCGAAACCAGCAGCCGCCTGCAAGGCCGAGCCGCCCTGGTCGACAACCTGCTCAAGCAATACGCCGGCACGCACTACGAGTGGAGCGCACGCGGCAACCTCCTCAAGCGCACCGTCAACGGCCAGACCGCCCAATTCAGTTGGGATCTCTTCAACCGCCTGACCCGCTACAGCGACGACCGCCTCAGCGTGAAATACCAATACGATGCCCTCGGCCGGCGCATCACCAAACACGCACAGGCGGTCTACTTCGAGCCCCTCGGCGCTGGCAGCGTCTATATCCACAACGAACGCGCTCGGGTCAACAAAGAGCTGGGGTGTGGCTTCACGCTCTACGGCTGGGATGGCGACACCCTGGCCTGGGAAGCCCGGCGCGACGCTGACGTCATGCGCCAAGGCGCCTACCACCCGTCACCGGGCAGCACCCGCACCACGCACTATCTGTACGAACCCAACAGCTTCGTCCCCATCGCCCAGGGCGTGACCCATGGGATGCTGCCCCTGCACAAGCAGCCCGCCTATGCCGAGGCTGACTACGACATCGATGAGGATCCGCTGTGGCAGTACGAGATTCAGCCCACACCGTTTGATAGTCTGGCCTGGTACCAGTGCGATCACCTCGGCACGCCGCAGGAGCTTACTGACCAAACCGGTGAGATTGCGTGGAGTGCGCAGTACAAGGCGTGGGGAGCGGCGCAGGAGGTCATTACAGATGCGGCCAGGAAGGCTGGTATTCAGAACACCTACTAAATCGACCACCGCTTGAGCGGGGCATACCAATACGATGCCCTCGGCCGGCGCATCACCAAACATGCACAGGCGGTCTACTACGAGCCCCTCGGCGCTGGCAGCGTCTATATCCACAACGAACGCGCACGGGTCAACAAAGAGCTGGGGTGTGGCTTCACGCTCTACGGCTGGGATGGCGACACCCTGGCCTGGGAAGCCCGGCGCGACGCTGACGTCATGCGCCAGGGCGCCTACCACCCGTCACCGGGCAGCACCCGCACCACGCACTATCTGTACGAACCCAACAGCTTCGTCCCCATCGCCCAGGGCGTGACCCATGGGATGCTGCCCCTGCACAAGCGGCCCGCCTATGCCGAGGCTGACTACGACATCGATGAGGATCCGCTGTGGCAGCACGAGATTCAGCCCACACCCTTTGATAGGGGTTGGCGGGTGGGATTAACGGCTACCAATACGCGCCTAATCCAGTCGAGTGGATCGACCCGCTCGGTCTAGCCCGGTCTGGGCAGTGGGCTACTGTTGGCAATAGCCGGATTAGAATTGACCCGCCGCACGTTGAAAACACCAACCAACAAGTCCATGCTCATTGTCAATGTAAGTCCAGAAAGCAGGAGGTTGTAGTGAACAAGGACGGCACTCAGAGTCACGGATCACGCGGGGATGTCTCAGGACTTACGCGAGCGGAGAAGGACTATTTGCGCGACAAGGGGTTCAAGCTATGACTGATTTTGGTGACTTGAAAATTTGGGGAACACTTGAGGGTAGTGATAAGCCGCTAAAGCTAGACGAGATCTCGATACTTGCGAACGCAGAAGTTATCAGGGCTCTTGGTGTATTTATGATCAATGCTGCTCATGAGATGGATATTAATGACGTCGAGCACGTACACCTTCAAGATTCTATAGCGAACTTCTCGTATGAAAACCATGTTGATGTAATCGTTATAAATCAAGAGAAAGTGAAGCTGGTTGATGGATGATGGAGCGAAAGGCCGCCGGATTACGACCCTTGATATTTCTACACACGGGGCAGCGGCACGAGATTCACCCCAGGCGAAAATTTTCCGGGAAGTTGAGAAATGAAAAGCATTGAGATTTTTGTCGCGGATGCGCAGATCGAGTCCTTCTCTTATCGAGAGGGACGTCTAGCAGTACTTATACGGGCCGATAGCGGAATATTTGAGATCATCTTCGGTACCGTTCTTGGTATGAAGGCCATTGCCTCAGAAGGACAAGATTTGTCGCATTTGGCCGAGAGCAAGGGGGGGCTTACCTTATTTCCACATGTGAGACAGCGGAGGAGCCAGCCGATGGGTTTAGAGAGTTCAGCTTTATCTCAGCGTGGACCGATGAGCCGTTATTAACCGTAATCGCTATTGACGTTCAGGTTTCCAGAACATCGAATTAGACAAGGAGCCACGCTTGCACTCCAGGCGCACCACCTGAGAATCACGTCTAGGGAAAAATTGCTGATGTAAAGCGGGTGGAAGGCCGGAACCCTTGCTGGAACAGGGATTGCAGCGTATACGAGGGACAAGCGCGTCAGTGTAAAAGCCTATCAATACGCGCCCCATCCGGTACAGTGGGTCGATCCGTTTGGTTTGGCGGTTACACGCACAGGCCGTCTACTGACCCTCTACGGCAAGGACACGCATACCGATCTGCAGCGCCTGGAGAACCAAGTCTTTCGCCTGAGTGAGCGCGCCAACGCGCTCGACAAATATCTGGCTGCGCAGGGCCAGTAAGCCGTTCAGGCGCTGCTGGCCGTCGACAACCATGTGCGCAGGATGGCCACGCTGTAGCGTGAATCCACCTGGGCGATGAACTGCGCGAAGTCCACGCTGGCGGCGTCATCGGCCCGATCTGAAATCGTACGGATGGCGGCAAACGGCACGCCCCACTCGTAGCACACCTGCGCCACGGCGGCGCCTTCCATCTCGACGGCCAGGGCATCTGGCAATGCCGTACGCAGCACCGCGCTTTCTGCCGAGGTGCAGACAAAGCGGTCCCCGCTGACGATGAGGCCACGATGCACCTGCGGCGCGGCAATCCCGAACGCCCGCATGACATCCGGACCCAGCAGTGCATGCGGGTCCGCCAGCACGGCGCCGGCGCTTTCCAGCAGCCCGCTGGCGAGCGACGTGTCGGCAGGAAAACGCGCCATGCCGGTCAGCGGAATCTCCCAGCGCGGAAACAGCGGCGACGCGTCAACATCGTGTTGCAGCAGTTCTTCCGACACCACGACATCACCCACTGCCACGCCCGGTGCCAGTGCACCGGCCACGCCGGCAAACACCACCGCGCGTACGTTGAACTGCGTGATCAGCACCGCGGTGGTGGACGCCGCCGCCACCTTGCCAACGCGCGACAGCACCACCACCACCGCACGACCATCCAGATGGCCCGACCAGAAATCACGGCTGCCGATGTGGACGCACTGCGCGTCGGACAGCCACGTCAGCAGTTCGTTGATCTCTTCATGCAGGGCAGCAACGATGCCGATCGGGCCACGGGCGTTGGGCTGGGAAGACGGTGTATTCATGCAGGATGCGGTGCCGGCTTGGGGCGTAAAGACGTCGAAAGACGCCATTGTCGCCGCAATCCGGCTCGTGCCGGCGCCTGCGCTCAGAGTCGCTGCGCCGCCCGTTGCACAGCGTCATGGCGATCCGCGCGCAAATGATCCAGCCGCGACGTCACCGCCTTGAGAATCTCCGGCGATGCGCGCTCGGGGCGGCCGCAATCGAACGGCGGCGCCGGAGCGTACTCAATACCGAGCTGCACAGCCTGCGCATGTTCGGCACCAGCAATGTCGGCCATGACGGTGAGCGCCATGTCGATGCCGGCCGTCACGCCGCCGCCACTGATGAGGTTGCCGTCACGCACCACGCGGGCTTCGTCCACCGTGGCGCCAAACGCGGGCAGCAGGTTGCGCCACGCCCAGTGGCAGGCCGCACGCTTGCCGCGCAGCAACCCTGCCGCGCCCAGCACCAGGGAGCCGCTGCAGACCGAGGTGACATAGCGCGCGCCGTCGGCCAGACGCCGCACTTCGCGTACGAACGCGGCATCTTCCATGGCTTCGATCACGCCAAAGCCGCCGGGCACGCAGATCAGGTCGGCATGCGGAATATCGGCCAATCGCTGCACGTTCGAGATGGTGAGACCGCCATCGGCATGAATCTCCCCACCGCCTGTGGACGCCACCACACATTGCGCGCCGGGCAGCCGCCAGAACACTTCGTACGGGCCGGTGAAATCCAGTTGGGTGACGCGGTTGTACAACGCAAAGACAACGATGAACGGTGAAGTCGTCATGGTTCGGCTCTCCTGAGCGTGATGCGGTGGTGGGTTGACGCTTCACAGGATCGCGCTCTATCGTGTTGGCAGCAATGACCAGTCTCCCACTTTTTCTGCCATGGCCCACCGCATCGCTGTGCTGATCTTTCCGGACTTCCAACTGCTCGACGCTGCCGGGCCGGTGGCAGCGTTTGAGGTGGCCAGCCGGTATCGGGACGATCACTACGGGCTGCGCACGGTTGCGGCCCAGGCCGGCCTCGTGCGCAGCTCTTCCGGTGCGCGCTGGGATGCCGACGCCCTGCCCCCGGCCAACCAGGTCGACACGCTGCTCATTGCCGGCGGCGACGGCGTGGATGCCGCCATGGCCGATGCGCGCACGCGCCGCTTTGTGCTGCGCTGCGCGGCACGCGGCGCGCGTGTGGCAAGCGTGTGTTCGGGTAGCCTGCTATTGGCTGCCACGGGCTTGTTGAACGGCCGGCGTGCCACCACCCACTGGAGCCGCAGCGAGCAGTTCGCGCGCGCGTTCCCGCAGGTGCAGCTCGAACCCGACCACATCTACGTGAACGACGGCCCGATCTGGACGAGCGCCGGCATCAGCGCCGGCATCGACTTGGCGCTTGCCCTCATTGCCGAAGACCTGGGCGAGCGCCTGGCACGTGCGGTGGCGCGGCAGCTTGTCGTGTACTACCGGCGGCCCGGTGGGCAGTCGCAGTTTTCAGCGCTGAATGAGATGGATTCGGCACGCGGCCGCTTCAAGCCGCTGCTCGACCACGTGCGCCGCCACCTGAGCGCACCGCACCGCGTGGGCGACCTGGCCGAGCACGCCTGCATGAGCCCGCGCCATTTCGCACGCGCGTTCCAGGTCGAAACGGGACTCACGCCCGCTAAGGCCGTGGAAAAACTGCGTGTGGAGGCGGCACGCGCGGCGCTGGAAAGCGGTGCGGTTTCCATGCAGCGCGTGGCCACCGAGTGCGGTTTTGGCGATACCGAACGCATGCGCCGCAGCTTTCAGCGCCTGCTGGGCGTGCCGCCGTCTTCACTACGCGCACGATAACGCCGCCTGAACCCGCGCCGCTCCGCCATTCGCTTTCCTTGGGCCCGAACTTTGCGACCGGACCTCGACGCCGCCCGACACCAACAAGACGGCGCCAAAACAACGGACGCGAGGAACCAAGGAGGACACGCGTATGGACACTCGGGAAATGCTGGCCATCGTGGGGGTCACGCTAGCTGTGATCACAGCCTATTCGCTTGCCCGCGATCTGACTGACGAGCCGCTGGGCCTGCTGGCGCCGCAAACCAGCCTCGTGCACGTGCAAGCCCAGGGGAGCGCGCCGCATCAGTGACGCGCGTGGCGCGCAACGGCCACTGCACATCCCTGATCGAATGGCCGCGGCGCCTGGTAGAAGACATTGCCGGCGCAGTGCGGTGCTCTTCGCCCCCAAACGCACCAGGACGAGACGGCGGCTCGCGTCTGAGCACGCACGCGGTTGGAACGCAAAACGCGTTCAGCCGGCTTTCGCGCGCCGGCGCGGTGTCTCCGTGACGGCCGGGTAGACGACCATCGTATCCTCCGGCGCCAGCGCGCGCCCGTCCTGGGCGCGGAGTTCAAGCCGCTGCACCGGCTTGCCCGTTGCCTTGTCGACGAGCACAACGTGCGCCTCATCCGGCGCAAAGCAGAACGCATCGCCCCACTGCCGCAACGCCACCAGCAACGGGAACAGCGCGCGCCCTTTCTCGGTCAGCACGTAGTCCTGGTACGCACTGCCGTCGGACGCCGGCACCGTCTCGAGAATGTCGTGCGCAACGAGGTTGCGCAACCGCACCGCCAGGATGTTCTTCGACAGCCCGAGACTGCGCTGAAACTCACCAAATCGGCGCAGGCCGTCGAACGCATCGCGCACGATCAGCAACGACCACCCGTCGCCAATGGCGTCCAGCGGTCTGGCGACGCCGCAAAGAGAATCCGCGTGGCTCGTACGTTTGACCATCTGTATCGCGCATACCGTGCGCGCCCTCGCATTCCATGTGGTTGCAATATAAAACCCCGACTGCGATCACGCAACGGCGCCGTTTTGCAACTACCCACTTGGCAGGGCCGCCTGACCGAGCCTCACCTCTGCCACCAGACCACCGCCCTCGCGGTTGCGCAAGGTGAGCCCACCGCCTGCGGCCACAGCCAGTTGCTGCGCAATCGCCAGCCCCAGCCCGGTGCCGCCCGTCTCGCGGCTGCGCGAATTCTCCAACCGGACAAACGGCTGCAATACCGCATCGAGCTTGTCTTCCGGAATACCCGGCCCACGGTCGCGCACCTCGATCACCACGGCATCGCCGTCGCGGCGCACGCCCACTTCCGCCGCGCCGCCAAACTTGATGGCGTTGTCGGTCAGGTTGGTCAGCACGCGACGCAACGCGTGCGGGCGCGTGACGATGGCGCCGGTGGCGTGCTGCTCCAGCGTCACGGGCTTGCCGGTGTCCTGGTAGTCGTACACCAGGCTTTCGACAAACGAGCCGACATCGATGCGCGACGGCGTCTCGCCATCGCCATGCGCGCTACGCGCGTAGGCCAGGCCCTCGCGCACGAGCGTTTCAATCTCGGCCAAATCGCTCACCAGCTTGCGCTTTTCTTCGGAGTCTTCCGCCATTTCGGCGCGCAGCTTCATGCGCGTGATGGGCGTCTGCAAGTCATGCGAGATGGCGGCCAGAATCTGCACGCGCTCTTCGACAAAGCGGGCAATGCGCTGGCGCATGGCGTTGAAGGCGCGTGCGGCGCGCGCCAGCTCGGTCGGGCCGGTCTCGTCCAGCGGCGGCGTCTGCGCGTTGGGGTTGAGTGCATCGGCGGCATCGGCCAACGCCACCAGCGGGCGGATCGACAATCGCACTGCAAACCAGCAGCACACGATCAGCAACAGCAATTGCACCACCAGCACATACGGCAACCACTGCGCGATGGGCGTCATGCGCGGGTGCACGTCAATGGTGAGCGTGCTGCCGTCGCTCAGCGTGAGGTGCGCCTGCAGTTGCTTGCCGTCACCGGGAATCGACTCGACCGTCACGGGAAAGCGGCCGCCGCTGGCCTCGCTGATGCGCGCGGCGATGTCCTTGCCACGCTGGGTCATCTCGGGGACGCCCGGCGACCCTGCCCCCAGGATGTACTGATAGTTGCCGCGGTTCAGGCGCGGCAGCCACTGCGGGCGCTCATCCGCAGGCAGGCGATCGAGGATGGCGATGGCCGTGGACACATCGGTTTCGAGTGTGCCCAGCATGACCTCGCGCGCGCTCATGTAGCGCTCGGAAAACAGCACGGCAAACGACAGCGCATACGCCACCACCAACCCGGCCAGCAGGATCACGAACAGGCGCGAGCCCAGCGTGCGGGGCCATGCCCAGGCGCCTGTGCTCATTGGCGCGCCTCCTTGATCTCCACCGGCTTGGCAAAAACGTAGCCCTCGCTGCGCACGGTCTTGATGTACGCCGGGTCGCGTGCATCGTCATTCAGGCGCTGGCGCAGGCGGCTGACCAGCAGGTCGACGGATCGCTCGAACATCTCGGCCTCGCGGCCCTGTGTGAGGTTGAGCAGTTGATCGCGGTTGAACACGCGCATCGGGTGGTCGACAAACACGCGCAGCAGCCGGTATTCCGCGCCGCTCAGGGCGACGATGGTGCCCTCGGCATCGATCAGGTGACGCGCGGTGGTATCGAGCCGCCATTCGCCGAATGCCAGCATCTGGCCCGCTTCGGAAATCTGCAGGTTGGGCGGCAGCATGCGCGTGCGGCGCAGCACGGCCTTGATGCGGGCGAGCAACTCGCGCGCGGCAAATGGCTTGGCGACGTAATCGTCCGCGCCCATTTCCAGGCCGATGATGCGGTCGGTTTCGTCGTCGCGTGCGGTGAGCATCAGCACAGGCGTGGCCTTGTGTTTGCCGGCGCGCAGCTCGCGGCACAGCACCAGGCCGTCGTCGCCGGGAAGCATCAGGTCGAGCACGATCAGGTCGACGGTATTGGCCTCCAGAAACGCACGCATGTGACGCCCATCGGGCGAAGCGGTCACACGCAGCCCGTTCTTGGTGAGATAGGTCGAAACGAGTTCGCGAATCTCGCGGTCATCATCGACGATCAGGATGTGGTCGACGTGGGCGTCCATTGGGGTTACCTCGGCACGATGGAAGGTGGAAGGAAGGCGCCATTTTGCGCCTCTGCGTGTGACGCAGCGAACCCGTGTTGTATCGGAATGCATCTGGCCGGCGCGTTTGTACAGTCCGATACAAAGTCGCCCCCACGGCGATACATGCCAGCTACGCGCGCGGCGTCTGATGGAGGCATCCCCACCCCTTGCGGAGGCATGTCGATCATGAGCCTGCTGATACTCGCCTACCTGGGCGGCGCGCTGACCATCCTGAGTCCGTGCATCCTGCCCGTTCTGCCGTTTGTGCTGAGCCGTACCGGGCAGCCCTTTTTGCGCGGCAAGCTGCCGATGCTCGCCGGCATGGCCCTCACCTTTGCCGGCTTCGCCACGTTGCTCTCAGCCGGCGGCGCATGGGCGGTGCGCGCCAATGAAGTCGGCCGCCTTGCAGCGCTCGCGCTGCTCGGGGTGTTCGGGCTGTCGTTGCTGTGGCCCAGGCTGGCCGATCAGATGGCGCGGCCGGCGGTGGCGCTGGGCAACCGGCTGGCGGGGAAAGCGGCTACGGGCGGTGGGTCGGTAGACCCTTCGGTGGCGGGCTCGCTGTTGCTGGGTGTGGCCACGGGGATGCTGTGGGCGCCGTGCGCAGGCCCGATTCTCGGTTTGGTGCTGACCGGCGTGGCGCTCAACGGGGCGAGCGTGTCCAGCGCGCTGGCGCTGGCAGCCTACGCGGCGGGCGCGGCCACATCGCTGGCGGCAGCGCTGGGGCTGGGCGGCCGGGTGTTCACCGCCATGAAGCGCTCCATGGGCCTGGGCGAATGGGCGCGTCGCGTCATGGGCGCGAGCGTGCTGGGCGGCGTGGCCCTCATCGGGCTCGGGGCAGATACCGGCCTGCTGGCGCGCCTGTCGTCCGGCGGCACCACGCAGCTTGAGCAAGCCCTGGTCAGCGGGCTGGGCGTGAACCGCCCTGCGCCGCAGGCCAGCCTCAACGTGGTCTCCGAAGCCAACGCCGCACCCCTGGCCAAGCCCAGCGGCTTGCCCGTGGAAGGCCGCCTGGCCTCGTTCGACGGCGCGGTGCAGTGGCTCAACTCCGCGCCGCTCACGGCCGACCACCTGCGCGGCAAGGTCACGCTGGTCTATTTCTGGACGTACTCGTGCATCAACTGCCTCCGCACACTGCCCTACCTGCGCGCATGGGCCGACAAGTACAAGGACCAGGGCCTGACGGTAGTGGGCGTGCACACGCCGGAATTCGCCTTCGAAAAGGCTCCTGACAATGTCGCCCGCGCCGTCAGCGGCTTGCGCGTCAACTTTCCGGTGGCCATCGACAGCAACTACCGCATCTGGAACGCCTTCCACAACAGCTCCTGGCCGGCCGCCTACTTTGCCGACGCCCAGGGCAACATCCGGCACCACCAGTTTGGCGAGGGCGATTACGCCACCTCAGAACGCGTCATCCAGGCCTTGCTGGCCGAAGCCGGCAACACGCAGGTGGCGGGCGGCATCGTCGCGCCCGATGCGCCCGGGGCGCAAGCCGCGCCGGACCTGGACAACATCAGCTCGCCGGAGACGTACGTGGGTTACGCGCAAGCCACCGGCTTCGCATCACCGGGCGGTGCGCGGGTCGGCACGTCACACGCCTACAGCGTCGGCACGCTCGGCCTGAACGCATGGGGCTTGTCGGGCCAATGGACCATCGACGCGGAGCACGCCACGCTCGACCGCGCCGACGGCGGCATCGTCTACCGCTTCCACGCGCGGGATCTGCACCTCGTGCTCGGGCCTGCCGCCGATGGCCGCGCGGTGCGCTTCACCGTCAAGATCGACGGCAAGGCCCCTGGCGACAGCCACGGCGCTGATACCGATGCCCACGGCAACGGTGCCATTACGCAGACGCGCCTCTACCAGCTCGTCCGGCAAGCCGGCACGGTGCGCGAGCACACCTTCGAGATCCGTTTTCTCGATGCCGGCGCACGTGCCTATGCCTTCACCTTCGGCTGATGCCGCTACGGACACCCACACTGCGCGCGGCCTTTTTGTACGCGTTTGTATCCAGCCGCTCCCCCGACACATGCCCAGACAGAACGGCCCTTTCCACGCTACTTCGGGGATACGTCGGCCCTCTTTAATGCGTCTCGTGGCCCCGGCAGCAAGCGAACACCAAGCCGCTGCAGCCTGGACGCAAATCCCCCCCTCTTTCCCCTGCATCAAAAGGAGATCACCATGACCCGTATCGAAAACGTTCTGTACACCGCCAAGGTCAACGTCACCGGCGGCCGCGATGGCCAGGCACATAGCGATGACGACCGCCTGAGCCTGAAGCTGTCGCCTCCGGGCAGCAGCGGCCGCGGTACGAACCCCGAGCAACTGTTCGCCGCCGGCTGGTCGGCCTGCTTTATCGGCGCAATGGGCCGTGCGGCCAGCCAGATGAAGATCAAGCTGCCGGCCGATCTGTCCTTGAACACCGAAGTCGACCTGGGCACCACCGACAACGCCTTCTTCCTGCAAGCACGCCTGAACGTGAGCCTGCCCGGCCTGGACCGCGAAGTGGCGCAAGCCATGGTGGAAGCCGCGCACCAGATCTGCCCGTACTCAAAGGCCACGCGCGGCAACATCCAGGTCGAGCTGAACCTGGTCTGACGCACCGCACGGCCCGCCGCGCGCTGACAGCGGCTGGTGGGCCTTCGCCCTCAACTTTTCACGGATTGCACATCATGCGCACGACCCTCCGCGCCGCCCTTGCGGCACTCGCCATCGGCGCCGTCTACTTTGTTGGGACCGGCGCACCCGCCTTCAGCCAGACCGCCGCCACGGGCGCGGCTGCGCCCGAGTTCACGGGCATCACGCAGTGGCTGAACTCGCCGCCGCTGTCCATGAAAGACCTGCGCGGCAAGGTCGTGCTGGTGGATTTCTGGACGTACTCCTGCATCAACTGCCTCAACACGCTGCCGCACGTGAAGCAGTGGTACGACAAGTACAAGGATCAGGGCCTGGTCGTGGTGGGCGTGCATACGCCGGAATACGCGTTCGAAAAATCGACCCCCAACGTACAGGCCGCACTCAAGCGGCTGGACGTGCGCTACCCGGTCGCGCAGGACAACAGCTATGCAACGTGGTCCGCGTTCCACAACCAGTTCTGGCCGGCGCTGTACCTGATTGATGCCGACGGCCGCATCGTCTATCAGCACTTTGGCGAAGGCCGCTACGCAGAGACGGAAGCCGCCATCCAGAAGCTGCTGGCAGAGCGCAAGCCGCAGCAGCCTGCGTGATGGGCCAGCGCGAGAAAGCCCGCCCTGATTGCGCTTACGGGCGCTTACGGGCGCCAGCGGGCGGGGCGTTTTTCCAGGAAGGCGTCGATGCCCTCGCCGGCATCTTCTTCCATCATGTTGCGGGCCATGACATCGCCCGCGTAAGCATAGGCATCGGCAAGCGGCATCTGCCGTTGCCGATAGAACATCGCCTTACCGTAGCGGATGGCGGTGGGGCTCTTAGAGACGATGTCCGCCACCTTGCGAGCCACAGCGTCATCCAGTTGCTCAGCGGGCACGGCTTCGTTGACGAGGCCCCAGTCGGCCGCCGTGGCCGCATCGATAAAGCGGCCCGTCACCAGCATGTCGAACGCGCGCTTTGCGAGCACATTGCGCGACAACGCCACCGCTGGCGTCGAGCAGAACAGGCCAACGTTGATGCCCGACACGGCAAACCGCGCTGCGTCTGAAGCGATGGCCAGATCGCAACTCCCGACCAACTGACAACCCGCCGCCGTTGCCACGCCGTGCACGCGCGCGATGACCGGCACCGGCAGCGCCTGTATTGCCTGCATCACCACACTGCACCGCGCAAACAGCGCCTGGTAATACGCAAGCTCAGGCGTGCCGCGCATTTCACGCAGGTCATGTCCGGCGCAGAAGGCCTTGCCCTCGGCGCCCAGCACCACGCAGCGCACCGTCGCATCACGCGCAATGTCGTCCAACGCGCGCTGCAGCGCATCAAGCATGGCTTCAGACAACGCATTGAACTGCAGGGGCCGATTCAGCCGCAGGGTGACGACGCCGTCGCGGTCATCGCGCAGGACGGGCGCCTCGGTGGCGGTAGCGGTGGTGGCGGTGGTCGTGGCGGCGGTGGGATGAGGTTGCATGCGCACTCCTTTGCAGGGTGGTGCCCTGGGTCGGCACCAGTCTATCCCCGCCGGGCGTGCGCTGCACGCAGGCGTTGCCGGTCGCCGCCGGCTGGCATTCAGCAGCCCCAGACCTGAAAGTTCTACCCCTTCGCCGCGTTGACATTCGGCAGGCCGCTGACTATCACCCGTCTATAAGACGTCGGCCGCCGGCAGAGAAAACGCGGGGCGCGGTCGCACGGCAAGTCACACAGCAAGTCACACCACAAGCGAACGAGTGACACAGTCACCGCAAGGGGGCCAACGTGATGTCGGAAACGCTGGACATGCAGCGAGGCTTATTGCTGAGCCTCTCGCCAGGACGCCGGACGTACTGGATGGCGCAGGCAGTCGCCTTGCTGTCGCTCGTGGTGCTGCTGTCCGCCCTGCCGTTCGCCAAGGTGCAGTTGGCACAACTTCCGTCGTTCGTGCCGATTTACGAATCGGCCCTCATCCTCAATGACCTGATTACCGCCGTGCTGCTCTTCGGGCAGTTCGCCATCACGCGGTCGCGCGCGATGCTGGCGCTCGCCAGCGGCTACCTGTTCACGGCCGCCACGGCGGTGGGGCATCTGCTGTCGTTTCCGGGGCTGTTCGCATCAGGCGGCCTGCTGGGCGCGGGGCCGCAGAGCACCGCGTGGATCTACATGTTCTGGCACGCGGGCTTTCCGCTGTTTGTCATCGCTTACGCCGTGCTCAAGGGGCGCGAAGAGCGCGAGCCCGACCGCTTCCCAGCCCACACGCTGACACGGCAAGCGGCGCTGGGCACCGTGGCTGCCGTGCTGGGCGCGTCCGCCGCCTGCGTGGCGCTGGCCACTGCCGGCGAACACCTGCTGCCCACCATCATGGCCGCCAACCGCTACACGCCCATCATGGGGATCGTGGCTGGCGGCACGTGGTGCTTTTGCGCGGTCGCGCTGGTCGTGCTCTGGCGCAGCCGCCCACACCTGACGCTGGATATCTGGCTGATGGTGGTGCTGTGCGTCTGGATCTGCGATGTCGCGCTCAGCGCCGTATTCAACGGCGGGCGGTATGACCTCGGCTTCTATGTCGGCCGCCTGTTCGGGCTAATGGGGGCGAGCTTTGTGCTGCTGCTGTTGTTGATCGAGAACACGGTGCTGCATTCCCGGTTGGCAGCGGCGCGAGCGGAACTCAAGCGGCTGGCGCCGAGCAATATGAGGGATCGGGAGGGCTGACTGAAGAGCCTCGCCGTTACACCCGCCGCACCTGAGCCGCCCGCACCGGCATCGACATCGCCGCCACCCCCATCACTACACACCCCAACCCGATCCACGCCGAAGACGGCAACGACTCCCCCAGAAACACCACGCCGATCACGACCCCGATCGGCACGCGCAAATACGCCTGCGCGGTCGTACCGATCGCGCCGAGCGTCTGGATGAGCCGGAAGTAGATGGCAAACGCCAGCGCCGTAGAGAAAGCCGCCAGCGCCACCAACGCCGTCAACGAACGCGCAGAGGGCTGCACAGCCCAAGGGTGATCAACGAGCAGACTGGCTGGCGTCAGCACCAAGGCCCCCATCAGCAACGAGCCGGTAGCAGGCGCCGCAGGGTGCAGCCCCTTGAACGAGCGGCCGTAGAGGGCGGCACCTGCATAGCACGCCGTCGCCGCCACGATGGCCAGTTGCGGAACAAGCTGACCGCCCAACCCATCGAGCGCGCTCGGGCCAATCACAAGACACGTGCCGGCAAACCCCGCCATCACGCCGACCAGTTTGCGCAGCGACACCGGCTCGTGCCGCGTGATGAGCGTCGTTGCCACAAACACCATGACGGGCGATGTCGAATTCAAGATGGTCGCCAGACTCGCCCCAACCGAGCGCTCGGCCCACGCGATGAGCGTGAACGGCACGACGCTATTGAGCAGCGCCTGCGCACCGAAGCGCATCCAGACCCGCCTGTCTCGCGGCATGCGGATGTTGCGACTACGCATCCACAGCCACAGCAGCGTCGCAGCAATCAACGTTCTGGCGGCAATGAAAGTGAGTGGCGGAATGGTCTCCACGCCGATCCGGATGAAGGTATAAGACGCGCCCCACAGGGTCGACAGCGTGAGGAGCAGGGCCAGATCGGTGGCAAGGCTGGATGGGGGCGTGTCGGCGGTCGGCACGGAGTGCCCTCCTGTTTGGCGGCGCGGGGCCGCAACGCGATACCGGAGGATCGTAGCGGGGATGGGTGTTGATTGCGCGGAAAACGGTTTGGTGTGGAGCGAAGTGTGGGTGGGGATGTGACGGAGGGCGTGGACGGCGCAATCGCACTCTCGATTTTTGACGCGAGCGCCTACTGGGCACGCCGCATCGCATAACGAGTCACCACCCCTTGCAACACCCCCACCATGTACTGCCGGTGCTTCTCCTCCTCCGCAGGATTGCTCCAATGCGGCACCGGGTACCGCTCACCCTGCAAGGCCACGCCCTGCGCATCCGCCACGCGTTGCCGCCACTCCTGCACGACCTGGTCCAACTGCGCATCGTCGTTCTGATACCAGGCCTGCACGACGCGCTCGCCCAACAGGCGTTGCCGCACGCGGTCGCGCTGTTCGCGCCAGATGGCGATGCGTTCGATATCAACAGTAGACGCCTGCATGTCGCGGTTCAGATGCTGAGCGGCAAGCAGGTCGTCGTGAGCCTGCATGTACGTCTGATAGCGCTCGGCCAACTGCACGGCTTCCGCCCAAGCGGTGGCCGGGAGTCTGCTTTTGAGATAGGCCTTCAACCGCTCGGCGCGGTCATCGCCGGGCTTGAGCAGGAAGGTGTTGAACACGTTGAGCAACGCGGTATCCACGACCAGCGTCTGCTGCGCTGTGATGGTGAGCGCAGCAGCGTTGCCCGCGCTGGGCCACGTTGTGACCGGCGCGCTGTGGGACGCGGCAGGTATGACGGCGGCGCTTGATGTGCGCGGCTGAGCCGCAGCAGCGTTTTCCGGTTCAGGCAACCGTGCGCTGAGCACACCGATCGCCAAGCCCGCAACCGCGGCAACCGCCGCGGCGGCCCACAGATACGGGCCTTGCCCGTTCCACAAGGTTTCAGGTCGGGTTCTCATCAGAGATGCCCGCGCCATGCAGGGCGTACGGCACCGCTGCATGGCGAGGTATGTGCCTCCGATCAGAACGAACAGCTCGGCACACTGCCCGACATCGTGAAGCTCGACGTGGTCACGCCAGTGCCCGAAGGCACAACGTTCGACTTGTAGAGGCCGACGTTGGCGTACTGGTCACCGCTTTGCGCCGTGGCATCCAGGCTGACGTTGGCCAGGTACGCGTTGACCGGGAAGCTCGCGTTGCGCCCGTCGATCTTGCTGTAAGCGCCCGACACCGATTGCGTGGAATACGCACCGTTGACCACGATGTTCGACAGCGACGGGCTGCCCCCCGTGGTGCACGCGTTGTAGTTGGTGTCCATCACGATCAGATGCTTCACACCGGTCATGCAGGTGTTGACGTAGCTCACCTGCTTGACCGTGAGCGAGCATGGGCCCGTCTTGACGTTGATGCCGTTGTTGTTGGTGGACTGTGTACCGCTCAGGTCATTGCCGTACACGTAGTTGTTCGTGAACAGGATGTTCGACACGGTGTTCTTGTCGATGCTGCCCACTGACAGACCATGCGTGCCGTGCAGCCGCGTGTTCGACACCGTCACGTTGGAGATGTCGCCCGAGTTGGTCTTGACGGCAATGCCGTCGTCGCCGGCCTCGATATCGGATTGCGTGACGGTGGCGTTGGTCAGGCTGTCGATGTCGATGCCGTCTGCGTTCTTGCGCGTGGCCGGCGTGCGGATGGACACGCCCCAGGCGGTAAAGCCGTTGCCGCCTTCCACATACAGGTTCGGGTGCGCGGCCTGCGCCAGCGTCACGTTGTAGACAATGAAGTTGGTGATGTTGCTCGCCTGCACCAGGCGCGGCGTGCCGCTGATGATGTCGCCACGGCCATCCACCGTGCCCGGGCCCATGAGCGATGCATTGGTGCCCGTAAACGACAGCAGGTTGGCGGCGCTGCTGTAACTGTCGTTGCCGAACAGCGTCACGCCGGAATTGATGACGAGGCCCGCCCCGCTGATGGACAGGCTGCCCGTGTAAAACGCGTCATTCGAGCCTGACGCGGCCAGTACCACGCTCTTGCCCGTGTCCTTGCAGTCGGTCAATGCCTGTTGAATGACGCTGGTGTCGTCGGCAGAGGACGACGGCGGCGACGCGCGCTGCGTGCTTGAATACCGCGCGTTGATCGTCTTGCAGATGCCCGGATACGTCGGCTGCGTGACGGTACGGCTATCGCCCGTGGCCAATGTCTGCGCCCCGGCAGAGCCAGCGGAACCCGCGGCCAACAAGGATGCGGCCAGGATCAACCCGACCTTGGTTTGCATGTTCATCGATGTCTCACTCCTGTCTTGGTGTTCGGCACCGCAACGGCAGCGTGGCGGTGCCACCTGGGCAGACCGCACCCTCAGCTCAAGATATATCAGAGCATATTCATTGGTATATCAATGAGGAAAATTGAGGATTCAACCAAGACCCCGTTCGCTTTGCGCTTCGCCACCGAAGATCTGTCCGCAATTGCGAAGACGCAAAGCCGTATCGCCCGCCTGCAGGGTGACGCGGCGGCGGCGGTTGCCTAAGATGCCGCCCTCTCGGCAAGTCGCTACAAGCGGCCGCGCCGGGCCCGACGGTCATGCGCAACACCACGTGCATGACCGTCACCCCTCGCCGCCACTCAGTGCAATCCACTCCCGATGTCGAAGATCAGCAGCGCGAACGGTATCCCGCCACGGCATGACAGCCCGCCCGGCGGGCAGCACACAGGGCTCCCGGCACGCGTTGCGCCGTCACCCGCCTGCGCACCCCGGGTGGCCGGTCCCGGCCTGATGCACCTACCCAAACCCTCCGCCGCACGTCAGCCCGCCCCCACACTAGCCAAACCCTTGCGGACGCCGGAAACGCGGCAGCGCCTGCATCGCTTGCGCAAAGAACTCAGCAAGATCGCGCCCGCGCCCGCCTGTGCCGAAGACGCCCATGCCGACATCCTCGCAGCCATGGCGCGCGCTGGCCTGAGCGGCTGGACGCTACCGGCACTGTCCGACCCAGCCAACCCGCGCCATGCAGATGGGTCGGTGGTGGTGTCGCTGGTGTCTCACACCATCGTCTTCAACGCGGGGGGCGCGTTCCGCATCATCGATCTGCTGCCCCCTGGGAGCGTGTACTTTGAGTTGGCCGGGCACGACGGCGCAGCGTTTGTGCTGCCGTGCGGCGCCCCCCTCGTCGCCCCTCATTAGCGCGCGACGCTGCGGCCTCCCCAGCCTCATCCTCGTTCCCCAAAAACCCTCGGCTCAGGGTTATCCGCCATTTCGGCCGGCGCTCACCTTTTCGACACTCCTGCCACACCACCAATAAAACAAGGGGCGGAGACAGGTATGGACCGGAGGCAATTCGTACGGAGTTCAGTCGCACTGGGCGGCGCAATGATGCTGTCACCCATGGCGCGCGCGGCGGAAGCCGGCGTGTTTGCAGACAAGATCGTCTTTGGGCAGACGGTCGGGTTCGACAGCGTATGGGGCGGGCTGTACAGGAACTACACCAACGGCCTGCTGGCCGGCTTCGAGCAAGTCAATGCCCAGGGCGGCGTGGCGGGCCGCAAGCTGGTCGTCAAGCGGCTGGAAGACAACTACCTGCCCGACAAGGCCGTCGCCAACGTCAAGACGCTGGTGCAGGAAGGCGTGTTCGGGCTGGTGTGCATGGGCGGCACCGGCAACACCATCGCCACGCTGCCGCTGCTGGAGCAATACCGCCTGCCGATGGTGGGCGCCATGACAGGCGCCACCGCCGCGCGCAAACCCAACGCACCGCTGTTCCATACGCGCGCCAGCTACGCCGACGAAGTCACGAAGATGGTGCAGCACGCCACCACCATCGGGCTCAAGCGCGTCGCCGTGGTCTACCAGGACAACCCCTTCGGCTCGGGCAATGCCGACGCCGCCAAGGCCGCCGCCAGCAAGTTCGGCGCGCAGATCGTCGCGCTCATCCCGCACAACGCCAAGGGCGACGACATCGACATGGTGGTCGACAAGATTGCCGCGGCCAACCCGCAGACCACGCTGCTGTTCACGTCGCCCACCTCCGTGGCCGACATGCTGATGCGCTATCAGGCCAAGCACGGCCCCGTGCCACTGCCGCAACCGTGGATTCTGTCGGTCACCACGCCCAAGACCGTGTTTGAGAAAGCCGGCCCGCTGGCCCATGGCGTGGCTGTCACGCAGGTCATGCCCGGCCCCAACGTGCGGACCCAGCCGCTGGTGCGCGCATTTCGCGAGGCCAATGACAAGTTTGGCGACCACAACAACCAGACCTACGAAGCGGTGGAAGGCTTTCTCACCGCGCGCGTCATCGTGGACGGCCTGCGAGCCTGCGGCAGCAACCCCACGCGCGAAGCCTTCATCCAGGCGCTGGAAGGCTTTGGCACACGCGACTTCGGCGGCGTGCGCGTCCATTACGACCGCAACAACCACGCCGGGCTCGACTACGTCGACGTAACCATGATTGGCAGCAACGGCCACCTGGTCGGCTGAGCCATGCGCGGCTTGTGAGTTCAACGGCTTGACGCCCGCCCGCCGCCGGAGACGTTCAATCCGGCGGCGGGCACGTTGTTTTAGGTGACGGGCGTTGTAGGCCGATCGCCTCCCTCAGAAGAGTTACCCCCACACTGCCACCAGCGCGCGCTAAAGAACCCGCGCGCCACCGCCGTTACCTCACAGTGGAGACAATCTCGGCAGGCCGGCGCGCAGCGGGATTGATATATCAGAACAGATACAACACAAGAGGAAGTCCCGCAATGCAATGGTTCGCCAGTCTCAAGTTGGGCCACAAGCTCATGGGCTTGTTGCTGCTCTGCGCAGCCACCACGGTGGTTGTTGGGGTGGTCGGTACCGTCAAGGTGCGTGAACTCGCCACCATGCAGACGACGATGTACGAGAGCGAAGTCGTGCCCATCCGGCAGATTGGCACCGCCGCGTGGCAAGCGGCTGCGCACTATCGGCGGCTGTACGACTACGTCGTGAAGACCGACCCGAAGGGCCGCGAAGACACGCTGGCATTCAACAAGGGCGGCGAGGCCGCCGTCATCGCCGCGTTCGACTACGAACGTGCGCACCCGTTTGACGATCGGCAAAAGCAATTGCTGGCGGATTTTGATGCCACCTGGCCGGTTTATCTTGCTTCCGTGCAGAAGGTGGAAAACCTGGCGCGCCAAGGCGACCAGCCCGCTGCGCTTGCCGAGATGCAAGCCAACACGGATGGCCTGCACGTGAAGATCCGCAAGATCCTGATCGAATTCTCCAACCTGCGCGATGCCTCGGCCAAAGCACGCGCCGAAGCGGGCGTCGCACTCGTTGCCGGGGTCACGCGCTGGATTGTGGGTTGCGCGGCGGTGGGCGTGGGTATCGCGCTTGCGCTAGGCCTGGCAGTTGCCCGATCGATCGTGCGGCAGATCGGGGGCGAACCCGTGCAGGTTGCGCGTGTGGTTGCGCAAATTGCCGGTGGCGACTTGCAGACACGTGTCGACACGCGCGCGGCCGACCGGCAGAGCATCCTGCATGCGGTCGCGCAAATGCAGGGCAGCCTTGCAGCGGTGGTCGGGTCAATTCGCACGAGCACGGAATCGGTGTCTGTGGCATCGCGCGAGATTGCCAGCGGCAACGTGGATCTGTCCTCGCGCACGGAGCAGCAGGCCGCCTCGCTTGAGGAAACCGCGTCGAGCATGACGCAGTTGACGCAAACCGTGAAGCAGAACGCAGACAACGCGCGCCAGGCCAATACACTCGCCGCACTCGCCACAGAAAAAGCAGACGCCGGCAACAACGCCATGCAAGGCATGGTCAGCACCATTGAAAAAATCAGCGGCAGCTCGACCAAGATCTCGGAGATCACCGGCGTGATCGAGGGCATCGCGTTCCAGACCAACATCCTCGCGCTCAATGCCGCTGTGGAAGCCGCACGTGCCGGCGAGCAAGGCCGGGGTTTTGCCGTGGTGGCCAGCGAGGTGCGCAGCCTTGCGCAGCGCTCTGCGTCCGCCGCCAAGGAGATCAAGGCATTGATCGGAGCATCGGTCTCGATGATTCAGGACGGCGCAACGCAAGCCCTGGCCGTCGGCTCCACCATCGGGCAGGTGAAAGACGCGATCAAACGCGTGTCCGACATCGTGGGCGAGATCACCGCAGCGTCGGACGAGCAGACGCGCGGCATCGAGCAAGTCCACACCGCGATTCATCAGATGGACGAGGTGACGCAGCAGAACGCCGCGCTGGTGGAAGAAGCTGCTGCGGCTGCGCAATCGCTGGAGGAACAGGCAGACAAGCTGAAAGACGTCGTGTCGGTGTTCAAGCTGGCGGGGGCAGGCTGATAAAGTCACCGCCTCTTTCTTGAAGCCCACCGATACATCGCGATGACGGTATCCCTAAGCCTGGACCCGCAGTTCTTCAACCTGCTGGCCGACAGCCACCAGCGGCTCGTTGGCACGCCGCTGATCGACAACGGTATCGCGCCCGCCGATGCGGCCCGGTGGCTTTACGAAGACGCGCCCTTCTGCATGCTGGCGCACAACACCGACCCAGACCCCTGCTTCATCTATGCGAACCGGGCCGCGCAGCGCTGCTTTGAATACGATTGGAATGGCATCACGGCGTTACGGTCGCGTTTTTCGGCAGAGCAACCGAACCGGGAGGAACGTGCGCAATTGCTGGAGTCGGTACGCACGCGCGGGTTCGCCACCGGTTATCGGGGCGTGCGCATCTCGCGCTCCGGAAGGCGGTTCTGGATTGAAGGCGGCACCGTGTGGAACCTGATCGACAGCGAGGGCGTGTACCACGGACAAGCTGCGACCTTCCACCACTGGTATGACGTGTGATTTGCGGGGCTAGAGCGCGCGCAGGCACGCCGCTGAACTTCGCACGCACAGCCCTCGCTTCGCACAGGCGCATTTGCGCTACGCGCACCCCACGCAACACTGTCGGCTTCGTTGAATTCCCCTTGGAGACCAACATGGGGCTCTGCATTTCGAAGCCGGCCAGCACCTCGATCAACCGCGCGCGCGACACCCAGCCCGCGACGGCGCCATCAACTCAGCACAGCGGTCACGCGCAAGCGCGCCACGCCCGCCAGGCTGGCGGGCAACTGAGCCAACTGGGCAACATGAGCCGCAACCGGGCGGCCACGTCGGGCGCCGGCACGTCGTCGCTGCAAACGCGGCGCACCGCGGTCCTTCCGTCTGCCCAGCATGACGGCTCATCGCAGACGCAAACGGCCGTGGCAGCCGTGCTGACCCACGTGCGTAAGACTTACTACAAGCCCAATCTGAAGTCGGGCAACAAGGTGAAGGGCGATACCGAGGCAGAACACCTCCGGCAACTGAGCGCAACGGATGAAGTCAACCGGATACGCAGCCAGCCCAACGCGCTGCTCGCTGCCCAGGAAGGCAAGGCGCACCAGTGCCAGGAGCTGACGCATTTGGCAGTGCACCACCTGTGGCAGGACTACAAGCTGCCCGCAAAGATTCTGGAACTCGGCGGCGATGACACGGACGTTGCCCACTGCGTTGCCGTCGTTGGCCTGGTCCCCCACCAGCTACACGCCAACATGAAGACGTGGCATCCGGACACCTTTATCTGTGACCCATGGAGCAACATTGCCTGCCGGGCAAAGGACTACCCCAAGCAGTTCATCGACAAGATGGAGAAGTGGGAAAACCAAGGCAAGCTCGTCGGCTATCCGCCCATGGGTTTCGTGCAGCCAACCGAACCGGCATGGATCAAAGATGTGCTGCGGGGCGATAGGACCGTATCGAACCCGTTTGAAAGCAACTCGCCCTGAACCAAGCCGTCTTGACGCCCGCGCCACCGCCCCGCCAATGGAGCAGAACCCGCCCCGAGGCGGGTTTTTCATTGCCCGCCCCGCAACCGGAAAGACCAGAAGGCCCAGAAGAACATCCACCCGATGGCCGGCATCCGTCCAGCGCAGCTTTCGGCGGCCCTGGGTCTGGGCTCGACGTTCTGGACCTCGGACCCTGGCACTTGGCATGCAACGCTCAGCGTAGAATCCGCCTGCCACGGAACCCGCCCCACCATGCCTGCTCGCACCATCGCAATGCTCTGCGCCATCACGTCTCTCACGGCGTGCGTGAGCTATCAAGACCCGCGCACGCCCGAACAGCAGGCGCTTGCGTTGCGGCGGGCCGCCAATGAACTGGTCGGCACCTACACCGTCACAGACAGCCGCAACGACGATGGTCGGGGCTATACGCAAGCCATCGTCAGCAAGCAAGACGGCTCAAGCCAGCTCAGCCTGCAACTGATGGGCCCCGCCACCGGTGCAATCACGCTGGCCGGTTCCGACTGCCGAGGGTGGTATGCCGAGAACCACCGCTACACGGCCATGCAGTGCGATGCGTTGACCGGCGAGGTCAACTTCTTCTCTCTGATGCGACAGGCCAACCCAGACCCGGTGAACTCCGGCACCATACCGGCGTCGTTTGCGACGATGGTGGTTCCGGAAGGCAGCTATCTTTTTGACATTGCCGACCGCAGCGGGCGGTATCACCACTACGTGTTTACAAAGACACCACCGCAGCAGGTGAGCGAAGCGCCCGGAGCCACGCGGCGATGGCCGGCACCGCCCGCACCGCGCTCATCGCAATAGGCATCGGCAGCCCGTTGCGTCATATCGCCGGCTTAGCATGCACAACACAACAACATACGTTTCAAAGGGGTAGGCGTTGTCGAAAAAGATCCTCTCTCTGGTCTTGGCCTGCGCTTGCAGCATGAGCCAAGCGGCCTTCGGACAAATCACCACGGAAGCGCCCCTGACAGACGCACCTCCAACCGAAGCGCTCCAGGCGCAAGTCGTTCAGGCAGGCACGCTTCAGGCGGACGCACCCAGCGCGGAAGCCCGCCAAGCGGAAACCCCCGCCCCCGAGCCCATCGCCAAGATGGAGCCCGTTGTGAAGGTTGAACAAAGCTATTGGGCAGCCGAAGGCCTGAGCGCGCGGATGCGCAAGGCGCGTGCGATCACGCTGTACTTGATGGACCCCGCCCTGGCGTCGCTCAAGGCCGTGGACGAAGCGCACCTGAAAGACGCCGGCTGCGAATACAGCACCGAAGACGCCGCGCTCATCGCCAACTTTGCCGAGTCCGTGGAAGGCGCCAGCGTGCGCAGCAACTCGTTCTCGCTCCAGTTCGAGCCGCGCGAAGCGGTCTACCTTGCGCTGGCCGGCGGCAGCGAGATGAAGCTGCTGTTCGAGAAGCCCTACCCGAACCAATCGGAAGTGCTCGGGCAGATCAATGGTCAACCGGTCACGGTCAGCAAGAGCCTGGTGGAATCCGTCTATCGATGGGCTGCGAAGGTTGGCCGGGTCCGCCGTTGCGAGAACTTTGTGGGCAAGTACCGGTAAGCCGCGCGCCAGCGCCTTCAAAGCGCATGTGCCAACGGCCGCAGGTTGGCATCCAGCACAAATTGCTGGCAGACGTGCGGTGCCAGCGGGCGGCTGAAGAAATACCCCTGGAACCGGTCGCACCCCAGGGCCGACAGGCGCTCGAGCTGCTGTTCGGTCTCCACACCTTCCACCACCGTCGACAGGTTCAGCGTCCGGCTCAGGCTGGCAATGCTGCGCACGATATGTTCGTTGACGCTGCCCGCGCTCACGTCGGCCAGAGAGCGGTCGATCTTCACGGTGTCCAGCGGCAGCTCGCGCAGGTAGTGCAGCGATGTATGGCCCATCCCGAAATCATCGAGCGCGACTTTCACGCCGGCCTCCCGCAACCGCTTCAGGTTGCCGATGGCGTTGACGTCGGGGAGCAGCATCGTGGATTCCGTGATCTCCAGTTCGAGCAGCGTCGGCGACAGCCCTTCGCGGCGCAGGATGTCGATCACGTGCCGATGGAACGCCCCGTCCAGCAACTGCCGTGGCGAGAGATTGACGGCAACCACGAAATCATCCGGCAATACCTCGCGCCAGGCGGCGCGCTGGTGACACGCAAGCGACAGGATGCGTAGGCCCAACTGGTCGATCTGGCCAATGTTGTCGGCCAGCGCCACGACAATCGGCGGCGCCACGCGCCCCAGCACCGGATGCTGCCAGCGCAGCAGCGCCTCGGCACCGAACACGCGCCCAGTGGTGCAATCCACCTGCGGCTGGAATTCCAGAAAGATCTGCCCTTCTTTCTTGATGGCATCTTCCAGGTCGCTGGCCAGCGCCACCGCCATGCGGCCCTCGTCGCCGGGCAGGTCCAGACACCGCCGGCCCTTCAGGCTCACCTCGGGCGACTCGGCAATCTGCAGCAAAGACGCCAGGACGTCCTGGCTACGCCGGGCGGACAGGACATCCGCCATGCGGACAAACGGAAGGTAAATGGCCGCGCCCGCCGCCAGGCCAATGAGCTGAACCACCGCACCCGATACCGAGCCCGTGGCCGCGTAGCCGCTGAACAGCGCCGGCGTGGTCCACGCCACGCTGTAGCTGATCTTGGGCATCAGGTCGGCAACGGTGGCCGCATAGGCAATCAGGATCTGCGCCAACGGGGCGAGCAGGAACGGAATCGCATACACCGGGTTGAGCACGAGCGGCAGCCCGAAGAGCAACGGCTCATTGACGTTGAACAGTGCCGGCAGCATCACCACCAGCGCCATCTTGCGCCCGCGCTGCGTGCGCCGGGCCATCAGCAGCGCCAGGATCAGGCTGAGCGTGCCGCCCGACCCGCCCATGCGCGCGAACACCGCAAAGAAGTGGTAGGTGAAGATGTACTGCGGATGACCACCACTGGCCACCGCCGCCGCATTGGCCTGCGCAGCGGGCTCCAGTATGTGTTGGTGGACGGTGTACAGCGCGTTCGGCCCATGGATGCCGAACAGCCAGAGCACCTGCGCCGCGGTTTCGTAGCCGAGACCGAACAACAGGCTGTTGGAGACATCCGAAAACGGCAACGCAAGCAGTGTGTTGACTGCCGCCACAAGGTGCGACCCGCCCGCCCAGACCATGGCCACCTTGAGCGCAGCAAACGTCAAGATCGTCAGCATGCCGGCCGGCATGATCTCCAGCACATCGCCCACCAGAAGATCGTTGCTCAAGTGATGGGACGGAATGCGTAAACGGCGGATGCTGCACAGCTTCAGAAACAGGCTGCCGCCCAGCGACGCGACCAGCAACGCGCCAAACAGCCCCTGCCCCAGCGAGAGCGACGCCATCAGCGACGAATCCGCATCCGGCGCGATGAGCGTAAAGAAGCACGACACCACCACCACCGCCGCCACGGCGGGGTTGACCACGCGATGCCCCGCGCGCTGGTTGTGCAACTGCGCCAGCACATCGGCAAACCCATAGAGCGCGACCAGCGAGCCGATGCCGAACGTGCCGGCCAACACGCTTTCGCAAAAGAGGTCCAACCGCGCGCCAAAGGCATTCACCAGCAGGTGGCGCATGCCGGCGGTGGGCGGGTAGCGCAAGAGCAGCGCCAGCGCGCCCACCATGATGAGCGGCAAAGACAGCGCCAGCCCACGCCGAATGGCAATGAAATACGGTGCACGGTCGATGCGCTCCGCGGCGCTCAATAACCGGAACCAGGGCGATAGCGCCTGCGTTGTCATAGGGCTCGATCGTGTTCGAGGTGGATCGGCAAAGGCCCGGGCAGCACAAAGCGTTGCCTCTGGGCGTATGCATCGTAATCGACACGATCTTGCGCACGCTGAAGCGCCGCCAGTTTGCGCAATACGCAAAATTGCTCACCGGACATGGCAAGCTTTGTGCAATACCTAGGGGAAACCCGAAGTTTTGACGCGCCCTTGCAACGTGCGCGCACCACAATAAGGCGGCGGCACCACGGTGGCGCCCATCCTAGGTACTGCGCGCCCCAGAATCTGCAACGATCTTGCTTATGTCGATTTCCATTCGTGCGCCCCGCACTGTGAAACTACCTGCTCCGCTTCTTTCCGTACTCCGGCTTGTACGCGACCCGCACCGGCGTTATCGGCATGCGCGGTACATCCACGCCACGCGCGTCGGCCTGGGGGTGCTGCTGTCCATTGCCGTCACGTCGGGCTTCGGCTGGCCGCATGGAGAGTGGGCCACCATCTCGCTGCTGATCGTCATTGCCGGCCTGCAGCACCACGGCAACATCCGCAAGCGCGCGGCAGAGCGCGCCTGGGGCACGCTCATCGGCGCGGTGGCGGGCCTGTTGATCATCGTTCAGCAGACCTGGCTCGGGCACCTGCCGCTCACCTACGCGCTCACCGCCATTGCATGCGGCATCTGCGCGTACCACGCCATCGGCAAGGGCGGCTATATCGCGCTGCTGGCCGCCATCACGCTGGTCATCGTGGTGGGGCATGGCGACAACAATCTCCTCGACGGCGCCTGGCGCACGCTCAACGTGCTGGTGGGGATTGCGATTGCGCTGCTGTTCTCGTTTGCGCTGCCGCTGTATGCCACGTACTCGTGGCGCTACCGGCTGGCCGATGCACTGCGGGAATGCGCCCGCGCATATGCGCGCCTCGGCCAGGCGGGCGCAGCGTCTGACGAGCGCAGCAAGCACCTCGGCAAGCTCAATACGCTGCTGGTGCAGTTGCGCTCGCTCATGCCGTCGGTGTCCAAAGAGATTGACGTGCCGCTGGAGCGGCTGGAGAACATCCAGCGCAGCCTGCGCATCTGCATCAGCACGCTCGAACTGCTCAATGCCGCGCGGAGGCCGCTGGATGGCCCGAGCGCTGATGTGTCGCCGGGTGTGGCAGACCGGCGCCTGCGCGATGCGCTGATCGGCATGTCGCGCGCGCTGCGGTTTGGGACGCTAGCGCGCCTGGCACGACCCCACGCGGCCGATACCGCCGAGGTGAACGACGCGCCCGGCACGACCACCGTGGAAAGCGCGCTGGCGCAGGGTTTCGCCAACGAGATCGAGAACCTGAGGCGGCAACTGCTGGCGATTGCGCCGCAGTGGAATATTGGGTGAAGCGGGAGGGCTGTGTCGCCATGAACGATTTCGTTTCGCCCCCCAATCTTTCTGCCAAACACCAGCAGGGTTCCCTTGGTCTTCTACGATATTTGCCTTTGCAAAAGTAATGGAAAGACCAACATGGGATGCTTTGTCTCCAAACCTGCAACGCAGCATAGTTACGTCGACTACTCTGCCACTCGAACTAGCACGGCCCCGACTTCGCAGGGTTCAACGAATTCAAGCCATGCACGGGATCGAAGCCACGGGTTGCAAGATCTGCCGCAGCGCGATAGTGCTGCTACCGGGGGGACATCTTCCCTATCCAATCGCCGTCGTGCCACATTGCCGGGAACGAGTACGGCATCACAGTCCGAAAGCGTCAAGGTTGGCGGCCGACACTACCCATCCATTCATTCCGTAGACGCATCCGTAAAGACGGCGCTGCTTGAAACATATGATCCGGTGCGCGCGCTCGGCCTTACCGATAATTCGCGTTTCTATCGCGTGACGGAGTCCAAACGGGTAAGTCAAGGCAGTATTCGCGGCAACCCCAAGTCCATGGCCTCGGTCCTGCATCACCAGGCGGTGGAGCCAAACCGCCATTACCGCTCTGGTGTCGAGCAAACTGAATACCTGTACAACATTGCGCACCCGGTACAGCCCTACAAACCAGCCGAAATCCCGGCCAAGGATCTGGCGCATCCCACTTTGAATGTGATGTGGGGCAGCGTTGCAGCACAAGGCGCTCTGCAGTATGCACAGCATGGTCATGCTTTAGTCGAGATGACACTAGGCGACCTCCGTGGAGCCGGCGGTGGCGATGTCTTCTTCGACGCGATACGTTCAGACGACGAGAGGTCGATTCCCTTGATCGTCACCCTGCCAAAGGGGACGGCAGTGCCGGTCAAGATTATCGACCCGGAATCCATTGCGTCTTCAGACGAGGGTTGACCGGCTTAGCGACGCCACTTGGTTTTCGACATATAAAGCTGAAGCACAGCACCAGCTAGCCCGTCTTCGGCCAATCGCTTGCCCCTCAAGTGGGGCAAGGTCACCAGGTCGGCTTCTCATCAAGAAAGCAATTTGAGAATGGTTGAAATTCCGCCAACTCAACCGTTGCCGGCGCGGCACACATGGCCGCGCGCGTCCATTACTTCGGCGCTGCGTCAGCTTTAGCTTTGAGCGCGGCGAGTCCGATCGCGCAGCGTGAGTCCACGCCAATCTTCCTCATGATGTGCCCCACGTGGGTACGCACCGTCCAGTAACTGATGTTCAGGGCCAGTGCGATCTGTTTGTCTGACATGCCATTGAGCATCAGGTGGCAGACCTCCCCTTCGCGCACGGTCACGCCAAACTGCTGCTGAAACCACGCAGATGAGCCCACGACCCGTGCGATGAGGTGAACCCGGCACCCCCGCCCAGGGCCGCCATGGGCAACTGGGCGCTCCACGCAAAACCCGAATCCGTTCCACTGGCCGCCGCGGGATCCGTTGGCTGCCTCCGCCAACTGCTGATAGAGCGCGTCGCGCTCCTCACAACTGAGCCCAACCATGATGGCGCGCGCCTTCGCGTTCGGCCGGGGCGCTAACGTGCCGTCCAGCACAAAGGTCGGCACGTGCGTCTCGGCATCGGTGCCAACCTGCTCCACTTCCTGGAGGATGCGAAGCTGGTGGGCATTCAACAGATGCGGCTTCAGCAGGCTCAGCAGCAATGTCTCTCGATCGCCGAAACGCTTTTTTGGGTCGCTGGTACTGAATCGATAGTCCAGCAGCATCCCATTGGGGTCGGGCAAGCGCAGGCTGATGCCCGGATACGCCTTGTGCCGACAGAGAAAATCCGTGAAGTACTCCGACTGGCCCCATTCCGAGCGGCAGAGCTTCCGCTCGATCACGACGGGTTCAAAGCTGCCTTTCAGCAGCTCGTCGATCGAATCGACCGCGTGGAAGTACTGGCGATACTCGGCACGCATGCTCTGGTCTCGGCCCCACAACGCGCTTGGCTGTGGCTGATGCACACCCTCGGGACACCGCAGGAGCTGCGCCATGAGATCCACATGCAGCAGCGTCCCCAGCTTCTCGGCCAGTTCAGGCCGTTCAAGAACGCTGTGGCTTGAGGGCTCATGAAGATGCCCGGTGATATCGAGCAATGCTCGCAATTCAGCGGTGGAGAGGTCCATCGATCGCTTGGCCTGCTGGCCACCGGTGTTGAAGCTGAGCATCCATCGTGGTGATCCAGGCACGCATATCAATACAAGAGGTATATCGGCTTAACGGCCGGACCCTATAGCCGGTGCACCTTTGATGGGCACAAACGCGTAGCGCACCCCCACCGCGCTGCCCATCGCTATCCATAGCGATGGTTGTATGCCACCCGCTTTTGCGATAGTGCGCCTGGGGAGGACTGCTTGCCGCGGCCGCGAGCCGTCACCCCCGCCGCCATAACTCACATCGCCTATAGCCGTTCGAAGGGGAACCCGCATGCCAGCGCGAACACGATCGTCGACCAGTCCGCCGGATCCATGCCGTCCCGGCCTTCCATCGACCGCCATGGTTGCGCGCTGGGACGTTCTTCCCTCATCGCTGGCCGTCATCTTCCTGGACACTTCGCTACTCAACGACTCCACCTGGCTGCCTTCGCAGCCCAAGTTGCAGCCGATGGCCCTGGAAGACGTACAGCAGATGCTGAGCGGCGCATTGAAACCGCCTGTGCCGGCCAGCGCCATGGGGGCCAACACATCGCCCGCCACGCTGGAGCCCAAGCCCCTTACCCGCCGCCAATGCGACATTCTTCAAGAGGTGGCCTGCGGCCGCTCAAACTCTGAGATTGCGCAACGGCTGCATATCAGCGTCGAGACCGTCAAAACCCACATGCGCCAACTGCTCTCGCGGATGGGTGCACGAAACCGCACAGAGCTGGCCACGCTTTACCAACGTGGCCGCTAAGTGAGCCAAGCGACGCCCGTACGGCGCGACATTACGCGTCCGATGCGTTCTGGTCTAGGGCACAGCGCGGCTAGGCGGTCCCTGGCTTTTGCGCTCAAGCCTTTGAGCATCGTGCTTTGGCCGCTGGGTTCGGCACGTGAAGGGTTGGGCGATGTGCCTTGGCCTCCCGCCGATGCGTGGGCTACAAAAAAGCCCAAAAGCCACGCCATGGAGTAAGGCAGGCTGATCAAAGTCCAGTCCACCTCCTTTCGGCTACCCCCTCTTTCTGGGGATTTCGGACGGAAGACCCGTGCACCAGTCTCATAAAAGCGGCGCCCAAGCCGCAGACCTTCGGGATAGGGGACGGGGCATGACACTCGGGAAATTGGCGCTCTTGTGCGCGTGCACGCTTGCCCCGCTTGCGGGCCATGCACAGAACGACGAATTTACGAAGCCCTGGGACGACGGCAACCGGGCAATTGTCATTGACCCATATGAAGGGAATGACAAACTCAACTGGGACGAAATTGCCAAGGACAAGCGCGTCGTGGCGATCATCCACCGCGCAACCCAAGGGATGGAGACCGACGCGAAGTACCAGGAGCGCAAAACCGAAGCGCTGAAGCGCGGCTATCTCTGGGGCTCGTATCACCTCGGCAGACCGGGCGACCCCATCGCGCAGGCCAAGTTCTATCTCGATGTCACGCGGCCGGCCGACACCGAGGTGATTGCGCTGGACATTGAAGGCACCTCATCGCACGACATGTCGCTTGCCGATGCCAAGGCCTTCATCGACTACATCGCGCGGCAGACGGGCCGCTATCCGGTCTTCTACACCAACCACAACACCACCCGCATCATCACAGAGCAGGCGAGCGGCAAGGCGACGGTCTTCTCCAAAACACCGCTCTGGTATGCGCGCTACCTCAGCACGGTCACCGACTTCCCCAAAGGGGTCTGGACCACCTATGCGCTCTGGCAGTTTTCCAGCGAGCAGAACTGCAAGCAAACCGGCAAGTGCCTGTACAACGTGCCGGGCACTGATCGCTACATGGACATCAACGTCTTCTACGGCAGCCCGGAAGAGCTGAAGGCCCGCTGGCCGTTCCGCTCACCCACAGTCGAAGCGCAAAACTGAGCGCGATACACCACGCGCCTGTATGGCGGCATCACGTCTTACGCAGGACCCATACGCACTCAAAACATAGGGAGGGGTCGCACCATGAACACCATGCATAAGTTCCATGCCGGGGCTGGCGCGCTGTTGCTGGCAAGCGCACCCGCACTGACCTGGGCCGCTGGCGCATCGGCCGCACAGCAGTGCACGACGCAAGCGGCGCTGCAGAACAAATCCATCAAGGTGGAGGAAGCCAAAGCCTTGTTCGTGCCCAAAGCGCAAAACCTGACGGCAACATCAACCACCAAAGACCTGCTGATCAACGGCGACCAACTCAACGAGTTTGAAGCCACGCTCACCACATACGAAGTCAAGGCAGACGGCACACTGACGGTGCTGACCAACAGCGCCAGCGCCGAGGACAAGGATTTCTTGACGATCTACTCGTTCAAGCAGTACCGCAGCGATGGCAATAACAAGTACGGCATCTCAATCCGGCTGGACATCAACTACCACTCCAGTAGCGGAGCGATCTCGCTAGCCAACCTGTTTGGCTTTCTCTCGGCCAGCGGCAATGCCAGCAAGTTCAAGGGCAACCTGAGCTTGTCAGCACATGGGCTCGTCAACCCCAAGATTGCCGCCCTGCTGCCCGTGCCAGCCAAACTGGATGACAGTGCCGCTGCCCAGTACTTCTCATACATGGGCGCATTGAAAGGGCTGATCACGGATAAGGACACCACCATCGATCCGGTGTTGTTATCGCCGTGTGCGTAAGGTTGCGACACGTGGGCAATGCGGCGACGAGTTCGACGTTCCACCCTCCGAGGCTGACGTTCCACCCTCCGAGGCTGACGTTCCACCCTCCGAGGCTCGCGTTCCACCCTCCGGGGCTGACGTTCCGCCCTCTGAGGCTGGCGTTTCACCCTCCGAGGCTGGCGTTCCACCCTACGAGGCTGGCGTTTCACTCTCTGAGGCTGGCGTTTCACCCTCTGAGGCTGGCGTTTCACCCTCTGAGGCTGGCGTTTCACCCTCCGAGGCTGGCGTTTCACCCTCTGAGGCTGGCGTTTCACCCTCCGAGGCTGGCGTTTCGAGTTCTGAACTCCACTTTCCCGGCTCTGCGCTCGGTGTTCGCTCCGACTGATTGGACCTCGGACCGCGGCGCTTCACCCTCTAAGCCCGGCATTCGACAGTGTTAGCGCGGCAGTCGAGCCTCTGGACTCGGCGCGCGCGTGTTTGCGCTCGACATGTTGAATGTCTGAGAGCGGCGTTTGGGTGTTGGGGCTCGGCGTATGGGCCACGGACCGTTGCGGTCGGGCCTTTAAGCGTCGTGCTTGGGCCCGCTGGGCTCGGCACGTAAAGGGTTGGGCGTTGCGCCCTGGCTGGCGTCCCCCGCCCGTCTCGGGGTCGCGTTTGCTGCTGTTTTTCTTATTTCTGCTGATTCGCGCGTTCCAGCACGTGCAGGACTTCCCACCGGTACAAGTCAATCTGCACGCCGTCTAGCGAGCTGAGCATGTACGCCCCAATCGCATCCAGAAACCCGGCCTGGTATTCGGCGGGCTTGTCTTTGATATGGAGCTGATATTCCCAGCGCAGCGTCTTCGGCTCGAACCGCCGATGCAGCTTCATGTTCAACTGCGTGCGCCGCAGAAAATCTCGCCCGCTCAGGGCGCCTTGCAAATACAAGATGTTGTTATCAAGGCTCATCGGGCACCTCCGGGCGGAGGACTCTGCGTGATGCAGGTGAGATGACAGATTGCGGGGGATGCCCGCGTGGGATGGGTATGGCTTGGTTCGGTTGATCCATTGTCTTGCCCTCTGGTTGAGTGAGGAGCCACCCACCGGTGAGGGTGGGCGGGCACACGACAAGGTCTGCAATACCGATCAACTATTCCAAAACCGGCAGGGCCGAAGCCCTCCCTGCCGGGCCCGCCCATGAGGACGAACGACGGCACGCGAGGGCTATAACGGCACTCACGGGAATAGTTGAATTCGGGATTGCAGTCCCGGCTGCGGTTGTTGCCGCAGCGGGGGGAGTTTAGCGGGTATGGCGGTTTTGGCACAAGTTGGATGTGATGAGATCCCTCTCAAGCCATTGCAAGGGATGGGCGCGACGGGGTGCGATCCATGAAAATACATAACCCACCAAAGCGCTCCCAATCCGCGCCTTTACAGCCGATATTTGGATTGGCGGTTCTTGAATGCAGGCTCCGTCCCTTCAAGAATTTGCACAACCTTTGCTTTGATATCCGGGTTTTCAATTGAACCCGCAACATATTTAAAACTCTGCGCGGCCTTATCGCAATTTGCATGAATAATTTGCTCTGCGTCACAGACGACGGCCAAGTTAGGATTGTGCGTGACCATAATAACTTGTCTACGTTCTTTGGCTTTTTTTATACACTTAACCAAAACACGATAGATAGTTTGATTATCAAGATTCTCTTCTGGCTGGTCGATCACAATGGGGATATCCTCCTTATCCACCAAGAGATAGAAAACCAATAGCAACAATCCACGCTCGCCGGGCGATAACTGACCAATCTCCTGCCCGTCATAGGTTAGGGAATAGCGAGGTACTAGATATTCAAGCCCATACAGATAAGCAAGAATCTCCTGCGACTCCACGCCTTTACGAAGCTGGTCAGCTAATCTCGTTTCCCTGCCGACACCCTCTCGACGATCGTAGTGGAGCATGTCGTCAATTCGCTCCGCGAAGGCAACGGCGGCGTCAGGCGTTGAAAAATCTGCCTCTTGCAGCATTGCCCGGACTTTCTGGTTGCTCTCATCGATACCGGCGAAAGAGCCTCTTGCTTGCCTGTTGAGACGGTTGAGGAACTGATCTTGGAAACCCGTCTCGTCGATCGTCACCTCAAAGTCCAAAGGCAAGCTCATTTCCATCTGTTCTGCGGATTTGACGAACGACTGCACGGGTTCATAGAGCCTACGGTACTCGTTAACCATATCTGCGATATGCCTATGAACTTCCTTGGCCAAGTTGGCGCGCTTCTCTTTGAGTTCGATAAGCCGTCCAGGAAGGACCTTCAAGGACTCGATTTCCGCCTCGATCCACGCGATGCTTCCAGACTTGTCACGAGCACCAGCAATTTCCTCTTTCGCTTTCTCCCATTTCAACAGCTCCTCCTTGTAGCGGACGAACTGTCTCTGCCTCTCGTCTAACTTACCCTTGGTAGCCAAAATTTCCTTTGTCACCTCATCGCGCCGCTTGAGTAGGCTCCCGGGCTCCACGCTTAGCAGTGCGCTGTCCACCCTGCCCATCTCCGCGGCGGCCGCAGAAGCAATGATTTCGACTGGGACAGTATCGACTCGCAATTCGAGCAAAGTCTCCGCAGCAATTTTTGGATCTAGTTCCGCCAAGAGTTCGTTCAACTCTCCGAGAAACAACTCGTGTTGCTTCTTTTGATTCGCGATCGCCTGACCGATCCGCTTAGCTAAAGCCAGTTGCTTGGCCGCCTGAGCCTTCTGGTCCCTGAGCCTCGCGTCCTCCTTCGCCAGTTCTTGGAACTCTCGCTCTAACTTGTCGATTTGCTCTGCTGCTTCTCTGGACTCTGCCTGCGCTTGTGCCGACGCGTTGGGATCTTCAATTTCCTGTGGTTTGGCTGCATCCAATGCCACAAACTCGGCTTTCTTGGCCGCCAACTGCTCTTCAAGACTGCGCTCGAACTCAGGGGCCAACCGCGTTTCGGCTTGAATGATGTCGGAATTTACTTTCGACATTTCGCGAAGAACTGACTGCCTCGATTGGTTAATCTCCGAAACCTTGAAATTCAGAAGCTCGTCCATCGATGACTGCCCCAGGCGATCCTCTTCCGGAACATGCGAGTAAATGATCTTACGAAGCTCCGAATCAAAGGTAGAAGATCCACCTTCGCCTAGTTCATTGCACAGATCCTCCAAATAACGCTGAGGTAAGTATTTGACTCTCTCAACACTGCTGGGATCAGGATCTTTATCTAACTCCCGCGCGGTCTCCCCATTGTCATACCAAGATAGAGTGCCCTCAAAATTCTGGGCGAGCCGCATGCGTGGATTACGGAACCTGTTATTGTTCAGAAACGAGAAACTGCTGTGGTTTTTTGTGTTACCCGCCAACGCAATGACGTCGACCAGCGCACTCTTGCCACTTCCCTTGTTGCCAATGATGGCAACCAAATCTGGATTTAAAGGAAGATCAACGTCAAACCATTGGGCCGCTAATGAGGCTCCTGATTTTTTGGCCACTTTTACCGACCGGATAAATTTAGTACGGTTCCGATCGACCAACTGATGCTTCTGTGGGATATCGCCAACAAAGACTCTATCCTCGAATTCATCGACAGCTTGCAATAATCCCTGAAATGTTGTGTCAGCCTTGATCCAAGTGAAACAGTTTCCAATTCTATCCTTCTCTTTGGAGCGACTTAGATCGTGTGCGTCGGAGCAGTCCAGTAGCTTCGCGTTGACATTCGACTTGAGCAGTTTCTTACGCCCTTTTGCATAGTTTTCAGGGTTTTCTGCCGCAGTGAAAACCAGATGTGCGTCATTTATTAGCGTTTTCTTCTCTGCGATAGTGTGATCGTCCCACTTTAGATCTTCCCACTCAGTCTTACCGATAGCTATCAAGTGCTTTTTAACTAAATGCTGGTTATTTAACGCATCCTTAACGGATTCGAAACTGACGTTTAGATTGTTGAAACCTTCCTTCAAAGGAGAACCGAAATCACCTCGATTTTCAGCAGGCACCGATTCGATAACCGCTCGCCCCAGTCTTTCCAGATTCTCACGATTAATCACGCCACCCCAACTACCCTGACCGGGCGACCCTGGAACGAGGTTGTAGGTCCGCGAGATCGCAGGTAGAAACTGTTGGCGTATGAGATCAGGCTCAACTTGATCGAAGATCACATGCAGGTTGATCCTGCTCCAGTTCGATTGAGCATAGCCAGCCTTGTCGCCTTTGACGACTCCCCCGAACTTATCCAACCGCAATTCAACAACTGGAAGAATCAGGTCGATGTTGGTGAGCCGCCCTTGCTCGCGTTTCGCCTTAAGCACGCGCTCATAGCCATCCACAAAAAGGTAATCATTGATACCGATGACTTTGAACTCTGGTGGCAGTGCTTCGATATCCGTAAAGAACGCTTCCCAAGCAGCGTCGGGGTTGCCCGGGTAGTTGTGGACAATCGACTCTGGTGTGTGGACGTGTAGATCCCACTTGCTCCAGGTCGATCCAATTCTCGTGTTGGGCACGTTCTGCTCCTGAATGCCGATTCGGTCTAGTTTCTTGATTGCTAACCGGCCGCCCTGGCCGGCCGATGCACTGTCATCCAAATGGTTTGCCTTTTGTCCGCCTCGGTAGTGCGAGGACATAGGCGAGTCAGTTCGGGGGGGAGAACCGTCAAACGTCCGCGGCTATGCTCAACTGGCACTCGCCATCTGCAACGTATACCGACACCCCGTCCGATAATTACTGCACCCCCAAAACGCCCCACTCTTCCCATTCCGCGCCACCAGCTTCACCCCGCAAGCCGGGCACGAAGGCGTCCAGTAATCCCCCTCAAACACCTTTGCCAGCAGCGCGGCCTGCTTGTCTTCGGCCAGCGCGCGGATGCGCTCAAGCACCGCTGGCCCGTCCAATAGCTGGATACCGGCAAGCTCTGAAAACTCCTGCACCGGGTTGCCGACATAACCGGACAAAGACCAGAACACGCCCCGCTTGACCTTGTGCGCCAGCATGGAGCCGCCCAGCGCCCGCACCTGTTCCACCTTCACGGGCTTGGACCACGCCTTGCACTGGACCACCGCCACGGGCGCGCTCTGGCCGGCCTTGTACAGCGTGGCGTCAATGCCGCCGTCTGCGCCGTGCGGCACCGTCTTCACGGCAAACCCCATCTGTTCGTAGTACTGCACGCACAGCAGCTCGAACCGCTTCCACTCAAGCGACTGGATGGCCTCCAGCGTCCAGCGCTGGGGCGTGGCGGGTTGTGCCGGCGTGGGGGCTTGCGGGGGCGGGGTGGTGTTGCGAGTGGGATTAGGCGGGTTGGGCGTGTTGCTGCCCGCAGCGTTGCGGGCGGGCTGGGGCGGCGCCTTTGGCGGGCGGGCTCGCCCAGTCGGTTCCGCGCGCGGGGGGCCGAGCCGGGCGTCGGCCCGCTGGCTGTGCTCGCGCAGGTACGACAGCACGGCAAAGAAGGCGAGCAGCAGCGCGGGCATCCAGGCCAGCCCGCGCGCCAGCATCCCGACGCCGCCCAACAGCGGGTTGGCCGCAAACGCCGCCGGGAGGATGTTGTGAAAAATCAGGTAACTGGCCCCCGAGCCAATCGCCAGCATCCACCATGGCAGCGCCAACAGCACGTCGCTGGTGGATGCTTGTTGCTTTCTCCTCCGCCCCATTCACTGCCCCCGGCCTAATGCTTTTAGATATTTAGGACTAGGCGCTTTCTCTGATAATCCGCTTCAAATCAGGGCGCCGGTTTTTAATTGGGAAACAGCATAGGCGATGCATCGGGATTGCGCTGCCCCCGTTGGTGGGGTTAACGGGGGGATTTTTGAGCGGCGGTTGATAAAGATCGAGTCTGGGCGGGGGAATTATGTTTGGTGAAAATCTGAATTAACAATTCAGCATGTCGCGGGCAGCGTTGGCCGCATGGCTCGCACGTGCGTGGCGTTTGCCGCTTACCCACGCAAAAACTCTCAGGTACGATGCGGCACCTATTTCGCACACCGTTATGGCCCTCAGCTTCCAAACCACAGAGCAGGACATGGTTGCCGCGTATCAGCTGCACTACACGATGCGCCGCACCAAGGCCGCGTGGGTGGCCGGTGCGTTTGTGCTGGGACTCGTGGCTTATGTCACGACGCAACGCAAAACATCCCCATGAGAATCGCCGCCCTCTCCGATATTCACGGCAACCTGGCCGCGCTGGACGCCGTACTGGAAGACATTCAAACCCAGGGCATCGATCTGATCGTGAACCTGGGCGATATCGCATCCGGCCCGCTACAGCCGCGCGAAACCGTCGATCGTTTGATGGCGCTGAACCTGCCGACCATTCGCGGCAATCATGAAAGGCAGGTACTTGCTGGCGACCCGTCACGCATGGGCGCGTCGGAGCAATACGCATTTGAGCAGTTGAGGCCAGACCAGCTCGCGTGGTTTGCCAGCCTGCCCGTGCTTCGGTACATCGAAGACGATGTCCTCCTCGTTCACGGGTCTGCCCAGCACGACCAGACCTACTTTCTGGAATCGCTTTCTGAGAGAGGATGCCGCGCGGCGACGCACGATGAAGTGCTCTACCGCGCAGAAGATGCCGACGCAAAGCTCGTGCTATGTGGGCACACCCATATGCCACGCGCGATGAAGCTGGCGGACGGCCGCTTTATCGTCAACCCGGGCAGCGTCGGCCTGCAGGCCTATAGCGATGCCTATCCTTTTCCCCACACGATTGAAACCGGCAGCCCGCATGCGCGCTATGCCATCGTGACTGAACAGGAAGGTGAGTGGTCCGCGGAGTGCCGCGCGGTCGAATACGCGTGGGACGATGCAGCGGCGATTGCGGAGCAGCGGGGCCGGCCGGATTGGGCGGTTGCGTTGCGTACGGGCAGGGTGAAGGACTAAGGAAACTCGATATGCGTCTCTACAAAAAACTCCTACTCGTATTCGGCGCTCTCGCGCTGTTTGCAATATGGGAAGAACGAACTTGTAATCCATGACGTGGCGTTCGATTAGCACAACAAATGAGCTGCCCCCCGCATCCGCCAGACATCGTCGTTAAGTTCCACCTAACCGCACGTACCGCGGAGGGCAGCGCCAGGGTGGTGCGTTCCGGGTATCGCCCCATCTACGGCATTCGACCGGACTATTGGTCCAGCGCCCATCACGAGTTTGTCAATGCTGAAGTCGCAAAGACAGATGAGCCGTGCGAGGCCGAAGTTTGGCTTCTGGCGCCCGAAGCGCATCCACATACGATGTGGATTGGTCGCACGATTCAGGTCGCAGAAGGCCCTCGGATTGTTGGTGTCGCAGAGGTGCAGCAGATTCTCAATCCGTTGTTGGAACGGCCAGCACCTAAGGCGTAGCTCTGTGCTCGCCATCGATTACCGGGATGGCTGACAAGCCGCCCACTGCTATTCATTCGAAGAAATTCGGGCTCATCAAGACCAATTTATATGTCCAAACGCCTTGCCAACCCGGTTGTTTTCTTCCTTTGTACCTTTGCTTGCCTTCATGCAAAAGCTGCCTCTTGGGAACCCATCGCCGCAGTACCAACGTTGTCATATCTAGTCGAATCCGCTCATCGGATTGGGAACCGCGTCTACCTCATGAATCGTTGGCGATCACAGCAAAAAACGTATTTGTTAGAAACCGTGGGACCGGTGGAGTTTGATTGCGCTAGCCAACAGATGCGACGGCCGTGGAGTGATGTCACGGTACGCGAGCAATACACGTCTCGCTCGTATGGTGACGAATCATTTGATCGCTACGCACCTTCGCGTTTCAAGCCGGTAGCGGACACAGGATTTGAGCGCCCCCTTCTGGACTGGGCCTGCCACTTGGACTTGCCGAACGAGCGTTTGGTCAATGTGGCACGCACTGCGTCCAATGACTTGATCCAAGTTGATGTCGCAAGCATCAAACGATCAGGAGCGACCACTTCGTTTTGGACACGCCGCGACTATCCAGAAATCGACGTCGATCCCCCTTATCACGCCCCATACGACTCCAAGCGCCTGCATGTTCAAGTCAACTGCAGCACAGAAAAGTACCGGGTCTTGTTCGGGTACGACTTCACCCCAGACGAAGCCGTAACAGACGCGATGGTGGAGAACACGAGCGCAGATGAGCCTCTCGACGCTGGAGACGACTACGCGCGTGCCATCAAACCAATTGCGTGCGGCAAGCCGCTCAATGCAGAAACGTTCTCTGGAATTGGCGGCCAAACGATCCGGCCGAAGGCACCTTTGAACACCGCGCCTGTTGAAGCTGCCAGCGCCATTCCAGCCGAGGTTCTTGCGGAGGTTAAAAAACTACAGGCCATCCTGCCGGTAGCCGATGCCGCACGAAGCGCAAAACTGACGGTGATCGGAAAAGACGCAAAAACATCCAACACCAACCCGGCCGTTGTTCACCTAATCCAGCCGAAGAAGGACGGGCGGACGCACATACATTCGATCTATCGGCAGAACGTTACGATGGACCACGAAATGGCCGGCTTGGTGGAACTCAGTTCTAAATTGACCATCGGCGCCCCGGGAGCAACAAGCACGTTCGTCACGACTGGTTTGACGCTAGATGCTCCTGCATGGCGGCCCAATACAGAGATCGTCTTTTCCTCGGAGAGCAGCGGAACCGGCGCGCCCATCAAATCCAAGACGACCTGCACCATCGGCGAGCCCGTGGCAGCAAACACCATCCACCCCGCATTGGCAGGCCGCGCATGGGCGCTTAAATGCAATCACTCCTCGCAAGGTGCAAGCGAGGGGTACTACGTTGAGGAGCTAGGCTACTTTTTGACGATGCACACGGTGCCCAAGGAACTCCCGGCTACCGACTACAGCATCCAGAGCCTGTCTGTTGAGCGTTGAAGCGGTCGCCTCGCGACGCCCCCTCGTCACCCGACAAACTTATAATGTCGCCCGGCCACCCGCCCACGCCGCCACCGCCTGCCGCGCACAAAACTTGCGCCGTGCCTGCAGTGGCGCCGCCGGGCCGCTCCACCATCCGGCCGAGCCCTTTTGCCCTACGCCATGCCCTACCGCTTCCGTCCGTTGTCTGTTTTGTGCGCTGCTACCAGCATCGCTGCCACTCTGGCGGCGTGCAGCTCTGCGCCCACGCCGCTCTATCAACAGGAGCAGTTCGATGCGGCGGCAAGCCCCTACGCGCGCACCTTCCACGCCAAATCTGACGCGACGTGCGAGGCGGCGCGCCGGGCACTGCTGAGCCAGGGGTATGTGTCGAGTTCGCCGCGCGCAGACACGATTGACGGCAGCAAGAATTTCCAGCCGAGCAACGATTCGCATGTGGTGATCTCGTTCCACGTGGTGTGCGCAGAGGCCAATGCAGACGGCACGTCCAGCACGGCCTACGTGAACGCGGTGCAAGACCGCTACACGCTCAAGAAGACGAGCACGTCGGCCAGTGTGGGGTTGAGCATCCTGGGCTCGGTGTCGCTGCCCATCGGCTCGGGTGACGATTCGATGGTGAAGGTGGCAAGCGAGACGATTCCGGCGGGGGTGTTCTACGAACGCTACTTCAACCTGGTGGACCACTTCCTGAAGGTCGACCCCGCCCGCCGTGACCACAAGGTCGCGAAGGCGGCGGAAAAGGAACACGTGGCCCCGCTGCCCGAGCCCGCGCCCACCCCGCAGGGCGAGCCGATGAAGATGACGACGCCCGTGGTGCCCACGCCTGCCGCGCCGCCTGTGCCGGTGGCGGCACCGGCTTCGGCACCGGCTGCTGCGCCTGCGGCACCTGCTCCGAGCACGGCACCCGCATCCGAACCTGCCAGCTCAACAACGGGCGGCGCGAGCTGAGCGGGTCCTCAACGCAAAAAAGAAAGCCGCCTTCGAGGCGGCTTCTTTATTGGGGCGCCGTATTAGAGCGCTTCGAGCATCTGCAGTGTTTCTGGGTGTTTTTTCACCAACTTGATGAGCACCGCCGCTTGTGTATTCGGTTTGGCGGTGCCTTGCTCCCAGTTCTGATACGTCCGCACATTGACGCGCAAGCGCCGCGCCATGACAGCCTGCGACGCATGTGCTGCCGCGCGGACAGCCTTGATCTCTTCGGCGCTCACGTCCACCGGCTCAGGCGCTCGCGCCTTGACCTTGCGGAGGGTCGTCTTGCCTTCGCGTTCTGCGGCAAGCGCGTCCATGCCCTCTTTCAATTCTGCAAACAGGTTTCGTTTCATCGCCCGCTCCGTGCCTTGACTTCTCGTTCCAGCAGTTGCGCGAGCACGTTGCGCTCATCGCTGGAAAGGTCGTTCACTTCGTCCTTGTCTTAGACGGCGAACATCCAAAACTGCCCGCCAGCATTCCAGTAGTCATAGAGAGCCGAGCCGGCATGACAAGCACGTCACCCTACGAGAACCAGTACCTGTCGCCGCGGTAGGAGTGTGAGAGAGTGCCAGCGTCGGCAATGGCATCCACATCACTCAACGGGGCAAGGGGCAAGAACACTGCTGTGGGATGCCCCGACCGCACATGCCGGCGCCCGCCCCTTCAGGAGACACGCATGGTCAGCAAGAACACGATCTGTCTGTGGTACGACCGCGACGCGCTCGACGCGGCCAACTTCTACGCGCAAACCTTCCCTGACAGCAAGGTCACGGCCGTGCACCGCGCGCCGGGCGAGTACCCGGCCGGCAAGGAGGGCGATGTGCTGACGGTGGAGTTCACGGTGGCGGGCATCCCGTGCCTGGGGTTGAACGGCGGCCCGCAGTTCAAGCATAGCGAGGCGTTCTCGTTCCAGATTGCGACCGACGACCAGGCTGAGACCGATCGGCTGTGGAACGCCATCGTCAGCAACGGCGGCCAGGAAAGCGCGTGCGGCTGGTGCAAAGATAAGTGGGGGCTGTCGTGGCAGATCACGCCGCGCGCGCTCACCGCGGCATTTACTGACCCGGACCGCGCGGCGGCCAAGCGTGCATTCGACGCGATGATGACGATGGGCAAGATCGACATTGCCACCATTGAGGCGGCGCGGCGGGGGTAAAGGTGGTTTGCTGACGGGAAGAGGAACCTGCGCGCCGATCAGCGTGCCGATGCCATGTCGGCGGGAATCATCCGCCCAACGTCCACTGCCAACGCCTGCAGCGGCGCACTCCAATCCCGATAGGCGTGTTGCCGGTACAGCCTGACGGTGGGGTACCACGGGCTGTCCTGGCGCTCCGTCATCCACACCCAATGCGGATTGACGTCGAGCAGCAGCCACGTCGGCTTGCCAAGCGCGCCAGCCAGGTGCGCAATCGACGTGCAGACGGTGATGACCAGATCCAGATTGCTGATGAGCGCAGCCGTGTCGTCAAAGCTCTGGAATTCGGCCGTGTGGTCGACAACGTGCAGGCCGGCGGCTTTCAGTTGCGCGACGTCTTCGGGGGCGTCTTTCTGGAGGCTGTGGAACTCAATGCCGATGTGCCCGGCAAGCGCGCGGGCCAGCAGCACCGGCGGCACAGCGCGCAGCGGGTTGCGTTGATGCGTGCGGCTTCCCGTCCAGGCCAAGCCAACCTTGAGCGCGGCGTTGGTCTGCAACCGGGCTCGCCAGTGGCCGGCCTTCTCCTGTGCGGGCGATAGATACGATGAAGGCGCCGGCAGCGTCTCCAGCGTTATGCCGAGTGCAAGCGGCAGGCTGGCAAGCGGGATCTGGTAGTCGAACCCCGGCAGCTCGGGAATATCGCTGGGCAGGATGGTCACGCCATGCGGGGCAAGGCTGCGTTTGAAGAGGTCCACCAGCGGCGGGAACGTGCAGCAGACCACGGCCCCGCCCGCATCGCGTACCAGCTTGGCGACCATGGGCACGAAGCGGATGAACTGCAATGCATCGCCATGCCCTTGCTCGCCCCAGATGAGCAATGTCTTGCCGGTGAGCGGTTCGCCGCGCCAACGGCGCTCTGCGCAAAACTCGGGCGAATGCTTCAGCTCCGGTGAGCCGTGCCAGCGCGCTTCGAAGTTGATCCAGCCGTTATGGAAATCGCCGCGCATCAGTTGCAACATCGCAATCGAGAACTGGATCTGCGGGTCGGCGCCAGACACCTGCGCGCCCCGCACGATGGCGTCGAACGCCTCATCCCACAACTGCGATTCGCGCGCGGCGTTGCTGAGCGCGAGTTGCGCCAGCCCGTATGCAGGCGCGAGCGTGGCAGCACGCCGTGCGGCGATCAAGGCATTGGCCGGTTCACGCAGCAGCAGCCACGTGTTGGTGAGGTTCGTCCAGGCGAGGTGGTTGTTGGGCTCCGCCCGGATGGCCTCCTGGCCCAGGCGCAAGGCCGGTGCCAGTTCACCACGGCTCGAATGCAGCGCGGCGAGGTTGCTGCGCAGCATCGGGAAGTCGGCATCGAGCGCCATTGCACGCGCGTACGCCGGCAGCGCTGCGTCGTACGCGCCCGCATGTTGCTGCATGAGGCCGAGCATGAACCACGCATGGGCGGCCGCGGGTTGCGCTTCGCACCACAGCGCCGCGACCTCAATGCCGATGTCCGTGCGCTGCGCCTGCTGCGCAACGGCCACCCAGTCGGCCCACCAGTCCACTGCGCCTGGCGTGGCGCAATGTGCTTGCGCGAAGCCGTCGAGCGCGCTGTCCAGGTCGCCCAACTGCGCCGCCAGGCGCGCGGCTTCAACGTAGGCCGGGCCATGCGCAGGCGCCCGCGCAAATGCACGGTCGATCCATTCCTGTGCTTCGCGGTAGCGCCCGCACAGCCGCAGCAAGTGCGCCTGCGCAGTTGCCGCGTCTGCACTGCCGGGGGCCAGCGCCAGCCACTCGGCAATGCTTCCCGATGCTTCGATCAGGTCACCCGTTTCGAAACACCGTTGGACTCTCGTTGCCGTTGCATCCAAATCGGTCATTGGACTCTTTCCGCCGCGCTGGTTTGGTGGGGCAACGTGGTCACTTCTGTGCCTGTGTCACAGCCCCCTGGTTCTGGCGCGGATCATACCCGGTGAAGTACCAATGCCCGTCTGCACCCAGTTGTAGGCTCACCTTTTCGTAGACGACGCGGCCATCGGTCAGCCGCGTTGCGTAATCGACGTTCGCATACAGGCCATCAGGGACGTCCTTGACGTGCGTATAGGTGAGCCGCGTGACGGAGGCCCAGCCGCGCTGGCTGACAGCCCCCACCGACTTGCGTGCCTGGGTGAGCCCGCTGGCGAAGCGTTCCGGTGTGTAGACCCCACGCACGAAAGGCGCGGTCTGCTGCCAGAGCGCGGTGTAGTCGCCCGCGTCGATGCGCTTGAGCGCAAGCGCGGCGTTGCCGAGCAACTCGTCTGCGGAGTCGCCCGCTTCCGCACCGTGTGCCAGCACGGAAGCGGCGGCAAGGGCGCACGCCGCAACCACCTTGAATGCGCCGTTAAAACGTTTCATCAACCACTCTCCTTCCGATCTGTCTGGTTACTGTGCGGGCTTGGCCGGAGCAAAGGTCTCGCACTGCGGGTCGGCCCATCGCGTCTTAGTCACGCGGTTGTCGTCGTCAAACTGAATCTGGTACTGACAGGCAACGGGCTTGTCTGCGCTGCGGAAGTGGAACAGGTAGTTCCACACGCGCACGCGAAACACGCTCTCATGAAAGTGCGGCACGCCGATCAGTTCATAGACCTGGCCTTTGGTCATGCCGGGCTCGACCATGCGCAGGTGGTCAACGTTGGGGAACGAACCCTCGGGCGTCATCGCCGTGTCCAGTTTGGGGAACGATGTATCGGTGGGGCCGGGGCCCGCGCATGCTGCAAGGGTGCAGATGCACGAGAGCGTTGCAATGCAGGCTGAGAATGAGCGCATGTTCATATCAGGAATCCGAAAGAGTCACGTTGCGGTGGTTGCGGTGCTGCGGCTGGCCTCACCACTGATAACCGGCACCGACCACGGCGCCATACGTGCCGCGCGTGTTGGTGGATACGGCGGCCTTGTAGATCCAGCGGTTGTTTTCCGACACCGTAGAGATACCGAGCGCTTGCCCCGATTGGCCGTTGTACACACTGCCAGCCACCGCCACCATGCTCTTGCCGGGGCCGGTCGGTTGCGGCAGGCCCGCCATGGCCATGGCCATGGCGGTGCCGCCGTCGGCATCGCGCCGGTAGGAGTCGATGCTGTTGCGCAGGCCCGCCACTTGGTTGTCGGTGTAGTTGTTGGCTTGCGTCACGGCGTTGTTCAGCTGTGACACGTTGACGGCATCGGTGGGTGCCGTGCCGGCCGCCACGTTGATGACCTGCCGCGACAAGGTGGAGGAGCCCACCGATACGACGTCCGTGCGGCCGCCGTCATTGCTGCCTGCGCCAATGGCCGTTGACCCGCTGCCCGTGGCGACTGCGCCGGTACCCACGGCGGTGGAGTTGTTGGCGGTTGCCTGCGAGCTGTTGCCCAGCGCCGTGCTGTTGCTGCCCGACGCCACTGCGCCCGTGCCGCCCACCGAAGAGTTCGGGCCCGGCGTGGTCGGAGGCGTGTTGTTGGTGGTGCCGTTGGGCGAGGTGGAGGTGAACGTTCCGCCGTTGTTGCTGATGTACGTCGTCAACTGCTGCTGGACGGCCTGCAACTGCGACACGTTGACTGCATCCGTACCCAGGCGGCCGGCAGCCACGCCTGTGATCTGGCGGTTGCCGACGTTCAGCTCACCCGACGACGTCTGCGGCGCCGTCAGCCCGAACGCCATGTAGTTGGTCAATGCGCCCACCGAAGTGAGCGAACCGGCGCCCAGCGCAACGCTGTTGGCAAACGTGGCGGAAGCGCCTGAGCCCAGGGCCACTGCGTCGACGGCGTTGCTCTTTGCGCCCGAGCCAATGGCGATGCCGCCTGCCAACGCGGCGTTTGCGTTGGCGCCTTGCGCGATGGACTGCGCCCCGTTTGCGGTCGACCCGCTGCCCAATGCAATGGCATCGGCCTGGCCGGAGGTCGATGCCTGGCCGATGGCAATGCCGCCCGGCGCGGTCTGCTGGACGATCGCACCGTTGCCCATGCCCACACCGTTGTCACCGTTCACCACCGTCGTCGGCCCAACGGCCACCGACTGCGAACCGACCGCGAGCGAATCGGCCGCCGTGGAGTTGGCATGGAAGTAAAGCGTGGGCGTCACCGCGAACGATTGCAGCGCGCCGGTCAACTGGCGGATCGTTACGGCATCGTGCTGGCCCGTGCCGTCGGCCACGTTGGTCAACTGGCGATACGTATTGCCCGCAGCGCTGCCGAACGAGACGGCGCCCAGCAGCGTCCCATCCGACGTGTTGAACGGAACGGCCTGGCTACCTGCGGGAATCGAACCCGTACCCGAGGCAATGGCTCGATCGGAGATGGCGCCCGAGCCGATGGCCACGCCGCCTGCCACCGACACCGTCGACAGCGAACCGAGTGCGAGCGCGTTGGCCGTTTGTGCCTGTGCACCGTTGCCGGCTGCGAGGCTGGTGGCGCCAGCAGCAACCGCGAGCGGCCCGATGGCCACGCTGTCCGTGCCGGTTGCCTGGCTGTCAGCCGCGGTCGAATTGGCGTGGAAGTACTTGATGCCGGCGCCGCTCTGGATGTTGTTGATGGTGTTGCCGAGGTTCGTCACGTTCTGGTTGGTCGCGAAGAGCTGCGAGCCATTCACCGCATCCGTGCTGGTGGCGTTCAACGCGCCGGGCGCAACGTTGGTGATGATGTTCGGCCCCGTACCGCCATGATTGGCGCTGAAGGCGCCCGTGCCGCCGTTGGCGGTGGGGTCCCACAGGAGTGCGTCGTTCTTCGTCTGCGTGAGTTCCGTTTGCACCGACTGCAACTGGCTCACGTTCACGGCGTCCGTTGCTGCCGAACCCGCGGCGACATTCGTCACGCGGCGCTCATTGCCGGCCGAGCCCACCGAGACCTCGCCCACCGGGGAAGTGCCCGCCAGCGCTGCCGTGCCTGGGTTGTATGCGGCTGCGCCCAGGTTGGCAGTGGTGGTGGCGTTTGCGCCAAGCGCGACGGAGTTGGCAGCCGTGGCCCGCGCATTACTGCCGAGCGCGAGTGCATTCGCTCCGCCGGCCTGGGCACCGTTGCCCGTGGCCACGCTGTTCGTGCCGCTGGCTATTGCGAGCGGCCCCACGGCCACACTGTCCGTGCCGGTGGCCTGGCTGTCTGCCGCCGTGGAGTTGGCGTGGAAGTACTTGATGCCCGCGCCGTTCTGGATGTTATTGACCGTGGTGGAGATGCCGTCCACCGCCTGATTGGTCGCGAACAACTGCGAGCCGTTGACGGCATCGGTGCTCGAATTGCTCAGGCGCCCTGCGGCCACGTTGGTGATCTGACGTTCCGCGCCGAGCGCGCCCACGCTCACCACGCTGGTCGGGTTGGTTCCCGCGAAGCTGCGCGTGGCACCGGCCACCACCGCACTCGCTGTCGGGTTGGCTGCGGCCGTTACCGAGCCGGAGCCGAGTGCCACGTCACCGGCATTGGTTGCCCGTGCAGTCGCGCCCAGCGCCAACGCGTTGGCTGCTTGTGCCTGCGCGCCATTGCCGGTTGCCACGCTGTTCGCCCCACTGGCGACTGCGAGCGGCCCGACGGCCACGCTGTCCGTGCCGGTGGCCTGGCTATCCGCCGCCGTCGAGTTGGCGTGGAAGTACTTGATGCCCGCGCCGTTCTGGATGTTGTTGACCGTGGTGGAGATGCCGTCCACCGCCTGATTGGTCGCGAACAACTGCGAGCCGTTGACGGCATCGGTGCTCGAATTGCTCAGGCGCCCCGCGGCCACGTTGGTGATCTGACGTTCTGCGCCGAGCGCGCCCACGCTCACGACGCTGGTCGGGTTCGTACCCGCGAAGCTGCGCGTGGTGCCGGCCACCACCGCACTCGCTGTCGGGTTGGCTGCGGCGGTGACGGAACCGGAGCCGAGTGCCACGTCACCGGCATTGGTTGCCCGTGCAGTCGCGCCCAGCGCCAACGCGTTGGCTGCTTGTGCCTGCGCGCCATTGCCGGTTGCCACGCTGTTCGCCCCACTGGCGACTGCGAGCGGCCCGACGGCCACGCTGTCCGTGCCGGTGGCCTGGCTGTCTGCCGCCGTGGAGTTGGCGTGGAAGTACTTGATGCCCGCGCCGTTCTGGATGTTGTTGACCGTGGTCGAGACACCATCGATGGCTTGGTTCGTTGCAAAGAGCTGCGAGCCGTTGACAGCATCGGTGCTCGAATTGCTCAGGCGCCCTGCGGCCACGTTGGTGATCTGACGTTCTGCGCCGAGCGCGCCCACGCTCACGACGCTGGTCGGGTTCGTACCCGCGAAGCTGCGCGTGGTGCCGGCGATGACTGCACTCGCGGTCGGGTTGGCCGCGGCCGTTACCGAGCCGGAGCCCAGTGCAACGTCATTGGCGTTGGTGGCGGTGGCCGAAGACCCCAGCGCGACGGCGCCAGCGGCCGCCGCAGACGAGGTATTGCCCATTGCCAGCGAGCCCGTGCCCTGCGCGTTGTTGCTATTGCCGATGGCGACCGCGCCATCACCGTTTGCCGTGTTGTTGGCGCCCATGGCCACCGCGCCATTGCCGGTGGCGGTGTTCGGATCGCCGATGGCAACCGCGCCGTTGCCGCTTGCGGTCTGGCCTTCACCCAGCGCGACGGCGCCCGTGCCGGCGCTCACGCGCGAGTTGTGGCCGCCGGCAATTGAGCCGGTGCCAGCGGCGGCGGCCACCGTGTTGGTGTCGCCCAATGCAATCGTGGACGCAGCGAGCGCCTGCGAAGCGTTGCCGATGGAGATGGCGTCTACGGCTGAAGCTTTGGCCGTCGCGCCAATCGCAATGGACTGTGCGCCACTGGCGTTGGCGCCATTCATCATGGCAAGAGCAGTCGTGCCGCTTGCAGCGGCTCCGGCCCCCAATGCCACGCCATTCAGGGCCGTGGCAGACGCAAGGGTTCCCGCCGCCAGCGAAGACGGGCCGGAAGCTGTCACATCCGTACCGAGCGCGACTGCCCCATCAGCGGTCGCGCCCGTGCCGGCAACGGACCGCGCACCCAGATATACAGCATTGAGGCCGGTGGCAACCGACTGAAAGCCGACTGCAACCCCATGCGTGCCGGAGGAGGTGGCGAGATAACCCATCGAAACGGCCGCGACTCCACTGCCCACCGTCTTAAAACCAATGGCGGTGGCGTAGTCGGCGTTGGAGGTGACGTCGGTGCCAAGCGCAATGGACGCCGTCCCGCTCGAACCGGTGCCCGCAGCGGTGCGCGCGCCCAAATACATGGCATTGGCGCCCGTGGCCGCCGCTCCCGAGCCCACGGCTAACCCATTGACTTGCGTACCGACGGCCCCGCTGCCCACGGCTACCGCGCCTGACGCAGACGCGCTGGAGCTTGCGCCCATTGCAACGGTGTTGTCCCCCGTTGCCTTGGCCTGTGAGCCGACGGCAGTCGACACGTTGCCGCTGGCGGCACTTTGGACGCCGATACCAATGCCCCCCGTGCCGCTGGCAGTGACGTCCGTTCCGATACCGATCGCCGACTGGGCAGTCGCACCCGTACCCGGCGCCGTGCGCGCACCCACATTGATGGAATTGATCCCGGAGGCAATGGATTGAAAGCCGACTGCCACTGCGTTAAGCCCTGTGCTGTTGGCGCCATAGCCGACCGCCGTGGACCCGCCTTGCGTCGCTGTCGACATGAAACCGACGCACGTCGAACTGCCGCTGTAGAAGTTGTACGGTGCCGTAGAGCAGTTCACCTGCGCATATGCCTGCCCAGGGACAACGGAGCCCAAGAGCGCCACAGCGGCCGCAACCAAGGTCACCGCACCGCCGGCCGTGTTCACGCAAGCGCGCCGCACGACCGTGCCGCCCTTCCCTTTCGCCCGATCGAGTTCCGATGCGGCCACCCAAGCGCCCAGCGCCTCATTCCAAATCGTTTTATATGATTTGTTCATATTGATTCCATCGCGCTCGCCGTGAGCTTAAGAAAAAACAGGAAAAATGGGTTATCCATAGCGCGGCGCAAACCATAAGGACGAACGCGCCCATGGCGCCCGCAAAGACAGCGGGTTCCCGATTGATTGGAACTGCCAGAATGCAATGGCCGATGACCACACGGCTTTAAGAGGACGCAGCAACTCTCCGCTCCGATTGGGAGCGTTCAATACAACGTGATTTGGATGCTGGCCTGCCGAGCCTAATGTTCAGCGGTCGACGGCTTTGCGCCGCGAAGGGCGCGGGAATTCAGGGCGGATCGAAAGGCCACTTGATAGCGACATGAATTGTGCGGGCTGGGCGTGGATCGACACGTCGCCGGTACCTTGTGATTGCCCAAACGTTTGCCCTGACCGTGTAGCGCGTCCTGCTCATGGCTACCGTACCCCCGGTAGATGCGGCTTTCTTATTGACGAAGGAGCGCTAACTCGTACACACACCCGTCTAGATGTGTAGGGGCTGAGATAAGCGCAGAGGGAAAAACTTTAAAGTCTGGAGAAAAATAGTCGAACTTGGATATTGTGTCTAGATATTTAGTACTACGAAGTTCGATGTTTTTACAATTGAAGCCGCTGATGATGCGCGTTTTGGTGCACCAATTGATTTAGACATACCTGCCGCGGACGAATGTTAACGAAAAGAAATATTCGCCAGCTATCGATTAATAAATCCATGCCCCCACAGGGGTTAATATCAGCGATGACATTTCAAAGAAAATTTTTGCGCAAAGACCAAAAAAAGTGCGGCGCGCCCCATGCCGAGGCGTGCTGCTCTTTAATTGAGCACGAATTGGGATATTGGGACGAGCGTTCCGCCGTCAGTGTGCGCTTGTGCCGTTAAACAAACGCGCTCACTGCGCCGCCGGGCGCGGCACCGCTGCACGAAACCGATGCGCAAGCGTGTGATAGAAGGACGGCGTGAGCGCCTTGGACACCTGGCTGGACAACAACGCCACAGCCATGAGCGGCAAGACCATCTCGTGGCCGTCAATCATCTCCATCACGATCACAAACGATGTGATGGGCGACTGCGTGACCGCCGCCAGATAGCCCACCATGCAGAGTGCGGCAAGGCTGGGCAGCGGTATCGCCGATGTCGCAAGCGACATGATGTTGCCGAGCCCAGCGCCAATGGCCAGCGACGGCGCAAAAATGCCGCCCGGAATGCCAGACAGGTACGACGCAATCAGCGCGCAAAACTTGAGCACCGCATAGAACGGCGAGAGCGCTTGATGGGTCTCCAGCAGGCCCCGCGCTTCTGCATAACCGCTGCCGAACGTGATGCCGCCTGAAGCCAGCCCGATCAGTGCAATGGCGATACCGCACAGGAAGGCAAACCACACTGGCTGCGCTTGCCGAAGATCAACCAGCCGCGCGGGCATCCAGCGGGGTATGTTGAGCAGCAGCCAGCAGAACACGCCGCCCGCCACACCCGAGATGACACTCGCGGCGATCACCACAGGCACCAGCGCCAGATGAAACTGCCCGATGGCCTGGATACGCCCGAAGTACAGATAGTTGCCTTGCAAGCCCAGCGCGACCACGCCGGAAAAAATGATGGCGGTGATAAGCGTGCCGCTGTTGCGCGCCACGAAACTGCGCGTCAGTTCTTCAATGGCAAACACCACGCCGGCCAGCGGCGTGTTGAACGCGGCAGCAAGCCCGGCGGCGGCGCCTGCGAGTGCGAGTTGTCGCTCGATGTGCTTGCTGCTCCGACGATAGCCCCGCCGCATGGCATACATGAGCGATGCGCCAATCTGCACCGTCGGCCCCTCCCGGCCGATCGTGAAGCCGCAGAGGATGCCCAGGAACGAGACCACGATCTTGCCAACCATGATGCGCAGCGAAAGCAGCGAGCTGGACAGTCGCCCGTCCTCCAGCGTCGCAATGACCTGCGGAATGCCGCTGCCCTCGGCACCGCGAAAGAACCGGCGCGTGAGCCAGATGGCAAGCGCCGCACCCACCGGCGTGATGATGATCGGCAGCCAGAACGCATGCGAGGCCATGTTGCGAAAAAGCTCGAAACCAACATCGATGAGCTTTGCATAGGCGACGGATACCAGCCCCACGAGAACGGCACCGAGCCAGAAGATGCCGTAGTTCGCCCAGAGCCTCCTGGCCCGACGCGCTGATCGATCTGCGATGTGGAGAGGAGAAAACATGGAGGCTGGGGCGTGGGGCCGTGGACCAGAGGAGCGGAGATTATAGGGCCCGACACGCGGCGGCTTCGGGGTGCTGCCTTGATGGCGTGCTGCGTCTTCCGGGGCGATTCATTCACACAGATGCGCGTGATAGAGTCGACCGCCCTCCCTTCCGGATCGTGTAGCCCTATGTCGACATTCGCGCTTGTTCCCAAGCAGACGGCGTTGTTGGTCATGCACTACCAGACCGACATCATGGCGTTGTTTCCGTCGGTCGCGCCCACGCTGCTCTCCAACACCCGCAAGCTGTGCGACGCTGCGCGGGCCAAGGGCGTCAGCGTCTATTTTGCGAAGTTCCATTTCAGCCCCGGCTATCCGGAAGTCAGCCCGCTGAACAAGAACGGGCAAGGCGTCAAGCAACTGGGGCTGTTCGTTGAAGACCGCATCTCGTCGGAACTCGGCCGGCAGCCCGATGAATCGATCATCGTCGCGCACCGCGCCAGCGTGTTCTACGGCACCGATCTGCAGGTGCGGCTCTCGGCCAAGGGCATCGATACCTTGATCATGGTGGGTGTGGCGTCAACGGGCGTGATGCTGTCATCCATTGCGCACGCGAGCGATGCGGACTACCGCCTGTTCACCGTGAAGGACTGCTGCTACGACCCGGACCAGGTCGTGCACGACCATCTTTTTGCCACGGCGTTTGAATCGCGCACGACGGTGCTGTCGCTGGCCGATGCGTTATCGCTGCTGGGGTAATCGCGAGAAGGTTGTCAGCACGCTTCAGGCGCTGACCACCTTGTTCTTGCCGGCGCGCTTGGCCTGATACATGCCACGGTCGGCGCGATGCACGGCCGCCATGGGCGGTTCATCCTTGCCGACTTCCGCCACGCCGGCAGAGAAAGTGATGAACAAGCGGGTGTCGCCCGCCGCAAAGAAGCGCTGCGTGAGCGCGCGCTGCAGGCGGACGATGGTCTGCACGCCCTCTTCCAGGGGCGTGTCCGGCATCAGGATGACGAATTCTTCGCCGCCAAAGCGGGCGAGCGTGTCTTGCGGGCGCATCGATTCGCGCGCCACCTGGGCCAGGTGCGACAGCGCATCGTCGCCAAAGCTGTGGCCATGGGTGTCGTTGATCGACTTGAAGTCGTCGATGTCCAGGAACGCGATCGACAGGGCGGTGTTCTGGCGCGCGGCACGGGCCACCTCGCGCTCCAGCGCTTCTTCCAGACCCTTGCGGTTGAGCGCGCCGGTCAGCAGATCGTGGCGCGCCGACGCCGATGCCATGTCGAGCGCCTTACGCAGTTGCGCCACCTCGGCGGCGGCTTCTTCGGCTTTGACCTTCATCGCCGACAGCACGTCGCGGTTGCGGGCCGATTCCAGCGACATCCAGCGGGTGGCCGACAACGCGTCCTGAATGGCCGGCGCGATCTCGGCGATGCTGTTGGCCGATTCGATCTTCTTGGCGCAGGCTTCCATCTGGCGGTGATGCTCGCCCGAGGTTTCAGCTGCGGCGGACAGGCGCTCCATGAAGACGGCAAGCAGCCGCTTCATCTCTTCCTGGGCTTCGATCGACTTCGTCTTCAGCGAGCTTTGCTTCTGGATCACCTCCATGAGGCGACGCCGCAGATCATCCAGGCGGCGCAGGCTCACGGGGGCTTCGCTGGCCTTCATCAGGGCCTCGATCTGGCCGCGCAGCCAGCGGTCGTCCAATGACAGCTCGGCGATGTTCTCAAACACAAGTTGCAGCAGGCCCAGCAGCGCCTGGCGGATCTCGCCCTGGTCTTCCGCCGCGAGCGACAGCCGGTGGTTGAAGGTCGAGAGCTTGGCGTTCAGATTGGCCAGGCTTTCGAAATCGGAGCGGCAAGCCCGGATCAGCGCCCAGGCCGCAGGGCCGATGCTGGCATCGTCTTCGCCCAGCACCGGCAGGCAGCATTCGACCGTGCGCGCGAGCTGCTCGCACAACTCCCGCACCAGGGCCATCCGTTCGTCGTCCTGGGCGTCGCCATTTGGCTTGCTGCCGGCGATTTCGTAGTAGATGGAGGCGAAGTTGTCTGGCGTGGGCGCCAACCTGCGAGAGGCCAGCAGCTTGAGGGCGTGCCGAGCGGTCTCTGAGGGATTGTTTTCTGTCATTCCGAACTACAGGTTGGCGAGCGGGGTTGGAGCGCGATTTTCCACGGTTCCGGCCCGACCGGAAAGCCGTCCAAAGGGTTGTGTGGGCATTGCGCAGCAGGGTGGACGCGCGCCAAATTGGGTGTCGCGGCAAGCATCCGCGCGAAGAGCGTGATCCCGTTTGGGAGGATGGTCCCGCCAGGTGTTTCGTCGGTCCAGCACGCGTCGCCTGCATGCATGCGCTGCGCCGCCGCGCACCGTCATCCAAGCGTCTGGATATACCTCAGGAATGCAGGGGATTGGCCTCGCGCTCCGTAGAACCGGATGACACTCGACACGTCGCCGTACTGTTGCACGAGGCTTTCGGCAGCGGCACGAATACGCCGTACCCCCGACACGTTCTTCAGGAAGCATTCCACCAGCGCGGGATCAAAGTACCGGCCGCTCTGGCCTGCAAGCGCCTCGAGTGCGTCATCTTCTGGCATCCCTGCACGGTAAACGCGCGGCTCCAGCATGGCGTCGAACGCATCGGCGACAGCCACGACGCGTGCGGCCAGCGGGACGTCTTCACCTGCAAGGCCGGCCGGATACCCGCTGCCGTCAAAATGCTCGTGATGATGGCGCGCCACGCTTGCTGCCATTTGCAGGGTCGGGTCGGGCGTCCCCGCAAGCAGGTCGGCACCGATGTCCGAGTGCCGCTGCATGATCTCGTGCTCCGCGTCGGTCAGCGAAGCGGGCTTGAGCAAGACGTCATCCGGAATGCCCAGCTTGCCGACGTCATGCACGGGCGCCACGAGGTAGATGCGCCGCTGCTCGGCGTCGTCCAGCTCAAAAACGTTTGCCAGATAGGCCGCAACAGCAGCCGTGCGGATGAGGTGGCCGAGGGCAGACGGATAGCGTGCCCCGCCTGCAAGCGTCAGGCTGGCGAGAATGATATGGGGGCGGCTTTGTTGTGCCATTGGTGTTGACCTTCTTGGTAGCGTGCCGGTCGACACGCAGTGAGGCTCGATGGAGGATTGCACGATAGTCATCGCGCCAGTCGACCGCAACCACCCACGCCGGTCATTTTTGATCTACCCCATCTGCAACCGCCGCCACAGCGTCGTCTTGCTGATGCCGAGCGCCGCACACGCGGCATCGCGATCGCCATCGTGGGCGGCATGGCTCGCGTCACCGTGTCGCGGATGTCGATGGGCTCCGCAGCAATCCGCTTGCTCGCTTATTGCTGCTTAGCAGGATAGCCGCAGCGACGAAATAATCGGACCATGAAAAACCAATAGCGCTGCAAAACAAGCAATAAAATAATTGAATTTTTGCAAACAAAAATCTGCTTTCCCGGCAAGGCACTATTATCACGCCCTCAGATTCCCACATCGAATCACGCCATTAATAGAGGGGGACCGAATGTTCCAAGAAGGCGTTCGCGAATCAATGAACAGGCTTCCGAGTTTATTGCAACCAATTCTCACATGGCTCACCGGGAAACCACTCGATGAATCAGAAAAAATATATTCCGTTCCAAAGGCAGTGGATATTGCAATGATGCCTCCGCCGGGTGGTCTCCTGTCTTTCTACGTTGGATCGCCTTAGTTGGAATTTTGCGCAAATTGCAGGCCACTCACCTTCATCACGCTTCACAATAGTCTTTTTGCCCACATCTCACTCAATAAAATCTACGCCGGGTTAATTCCCTCAATCGTTTTTGCACAAAATGGCAGCGAATATAAGAACGAGTCCGGCCCAGCTTTGCCAAGCGGGAATTGTGGGGCATCTCGAACATGATCGAACATCAGTTCCGCTGGCTTGAATACGCACAGCCCACCCGTTCAAGCTCGACAGGCAAAGCACTGGCTACAGCCGCTGATCAACAACTTCTCGTCGCAGCTGAATAAGATGGCATACGCAGACAACGCAAGTAAGACCGTGATCGTCGTGAACTCGGAGTTTCCAGGCCCCACGATCATCAACGCCGTCGCACACGCCGTGCTGGGGCTCGTTGGATCAAACAATCGGGATGCATGGAACCTGTTGGCCTATCCCAGCCCGGCCTTTTCGTCGGAAAGCCGCATCAGCGAGTTTCCTGCCATCGTGCTGCGAGCGAAACGCTCATCCGCCCTCGAAAAGTTGATGTGCGCCCTGCGGGGTACGGACATCCCGCACAACGTCTTCATCGACTCCATGATCGGCGCCAGCGCTGAGGATCAGCAGGCAGCAACCCTGGCTGCCACTCCCGAGCAGAACAAGCTGATCTGCGTAGCGCTATTTGGCCGTGAAGAAGCGATTCGCCCGCTCATCAAGTCGTTCTCCCTGTACAAAGAATCGGAGACCTCCCGTGTCGCACCGACGGAATGAAGGGCCCTCGGCCACGAAGGCGTCTGACGCGGCCGTTCTTCTCCGGCTGACCACCCCAGTGGGGATGGGCTATTTGCCCACCGGATTTGCTTTTGGCGTACTGGCCATGCAAGCGGGATTGTCACCCGCCGTCGTGGTTGCAATGAGCGTCTTTGTCTTTGCCGGCGCACTCCAGTTTGCGGCGGTGCCGTTGTTGGGCGTCGCCACGGGGCTCGGCACATTCGCCATGACAACGCTGCTGATCAACCTGCGCCATGTCCTCTACGCCATCCCGTTGATTGAGCACCTGCCTGCGCAGCGCTGGCGCCGGGCCTATATCGTCGCAGCGCTGACGGACGAAAACTACTCCGTTCTCACCACCCTTCCCGCAGATAAACGGCAGCAGTTCGCGTTGGCAGTGACGTTGATCCATCACGGCTATTGGATCGCGGGAACCGTGCTTGGGGTGCTGCTCGGACAACAGGTTGTGGATTGGATTCCCAACCTGGACTTTGCGCTGCCATCGCTGTTCACCATTCTCGCTATCGAACAGTACCTATCGCAAAGAAGGCTGGCCCCGGCACTGATCGGCGTACTGGCTTACTTTGCAGCGACGCGGCTGGCGACGGACTATCTGTTGATCACGGCCCTTGGATTCGGACTGGCGACGTTGCTGGCGCGCGCACTTGTCCGCGGTAACGCTTTGGAAGCGTCCTGAAGGAGCGAGACGGAATGAGCAGCATTGAACAATGGATCGGTGTCGGCATCATGAGCGCGCTGACGATCCTTCTCAGGGCATCGCCGTTGATGATCAACCGCGCGGTGCTACGCAGCCGGACAGTTACGCAACTCAATCAGGAATTGCCGCTCTGCGTGATGGTCGTGCTTGTTGCAAACGCGCTTGGACGTAGCGGGATGCCGAGCCAACTCGGCCTCGAGTTGATCGCGCTCTGTGGTGTTGCCTTGACCTATCTGATGTGGCGAAACGCGCTGCTTAGCGTTGTCGCCGGGATCGGCGGGCTGACGTTGCTTGGCTCCCTGCTTTGACAGTCTGCATGGGGCGCCACGTTGACCGGCGTGTCGCGGCGGTGCCGGTGAGCGGCGCGGGAACGAGTGACTTACCGCACCGATGCCGCCCCCTGCAACCGCCGCCACAGCGTCGTCTTGCTGATGCCGAGCGCCGCACACGCGGCATCGCGATCGCCGCCATGCGCGGCCAGCGCTGCGCGTATTTCCGCCGCTTCCACGCCCCGGCTGCGCTCGCGCAGCGTCAATACCGCCGGTTTGCTGGGCGTGCCGTGGGCAAACACTTCCGGTGCAATCAGCCGCAGCACGTCTTGCGTGATGGCGCTGGCGTCTTCGGTGTAAGCCAGTTCCACCGCAATCCGCTCGACCACGCTCTGCAGTTCGCGCACGTTGCCGGCCCAGGCGTAGCGCCGTAGCGGCTCGGCAATGCCGGCCAGCACGCGGGTGGCCTCTTCGGTATCGGCAATGCGCAGCAGCAGGCGCGGTTCGCGGCGCGCGGCCTGCACGAGCAGTTCAGCGGCCAGGGGCATCACGTCGTCGGGCCGTTCGCGCAGCGGGGGCAGCGCAATGCTGAGGATGTTGAGGCGGTAGTACAGATCCGCGCGGAAGGTGCCGGCTTCCACCGCGTCGGTCAGCGCGCGGTGCGTGGCGGCCACCACGCGGATGTCGACGCGCGTGGGCTCGGTGGAACCCAGACGCACCACTTCGCGCTCCTGCAGCACGCGCAGCAGGCGGCTTTGCAGCGGCAGCGGCATCTCTCCAATTTCATCGAGGAACAGCGTGCCACGGTGCGCGGCTTCAATCAGCCCGGTCTTGCCGCCCTTGCGCGCACCGGTGAAAGCGCCCTCTTCGTAGCCGAACAGCTCGCTCTCCAGCAGCGCCTCGGGAAACGCGCCGCAGTTGATTGCGACAAACGGAAAGTCGCGCCGCGCGCTGAGCTGATGCATGCCCTGCGCGACCATCTCTTTGCCCGTGCCGGACTCACCCAGCACGAGCACGGTGGCGTCGGATTTGGCATAGCGGCGTACCAGCGTGCGCACGCGCTCCATGGGCAAGGATTCACCCACCAGGTCTTCCAGGCGGTAGCGCGCGCTGAACTGCTGCGGGCGCTGGCGTGAGCGCAGGGTGCGGTCCAGCCGCTCCACCGCGCGGGATTCCTGGAAGGTGAACACGGTGCCTTCTGCGGCGCCCGCGCCGGTGCTCGTCAGCGGGCCACGGTGGATGACGTAGTTCACGCCCCGCACGGTGCCCAGCGTATCGCCGTCGGCATCGGGCAGCAGGCCCAGAAGGTTGGGCGCGATGCTGAGCAGCGGATGCCCGATGGCCTGCTTGGCCTCGATGCCCAACGCAGTGGCCAGCCGCGTGTTGATGGCTTCCACCCGGCCTTGCGCATCCAGCGCGACCACACCGTCACGCAGATGCTGCAGGAGGTTGTCCAGCCGCTGGCGGCGCAGCGTTTCACGGCGCGTGGCCTGCACGACTTCCAGCGCGGTGTCGAAAGCGGCACGCACAGAATCACGCGAGTACAGGAACACGGCATTCATGCCCGCCTGCGTCGCCAGGTCCGTCACCAGGCCGGGGCCGACCACCACACCCACGCCGCGGTCGCGCAGGTCGAGCACGCAGCTTTCCGCGCCTTGGCGCGAGGTGTACGAGGCGAACACCACGTCCATGCCATAGGCGGCGACAAAGCGGCGCACCTCCTCCGGCGTGTCACCGTGGGTGACGAGCGCTACCGATTCCGCATCACGCCGGGCGCGGGCCAGCGCGTGCATCACGTCAAAACCCGTCGGGTTGATGACCACCACCGGCAGCGACAGGCGCGGCTTCAGATATGCGCCGTTGGACCCGCCCGCAACCACCACGTCGGGCCTGGGGTTACCCACGTCGGCACCGGCGGCCTCGATCTCGCGCACGATATCTTCAAAGCCGCGTGTGATGACGCGCAGCTCGGCGCGGTCGTTGTACTCGGCGGCAATGTCGAGGAAGAGATCGCTCAGGCGGCTGATGCCGCAGGCCCAGATGCGGGGGCGCTCGGTCAGTTCGGATGCAGTGGGATTCATGGTGCGGCGCGGCGCAAGAACAGCGGTCTGGCTATTATGCGCCGCGGGTTTCCATATTGAAATTGCAGATTTCAATTATGAAATAAGGCGCACCCGGGCGGCAACGTCACATCCTTACAAATCAACGGGTTACATCGGCCCGCGCGGGTGGCCCGCTTCCTGCTCTCTTAGGCCGATCTTTCTGGAGCCACACATGAGCACAACCCCACGACACCCCACCAGCGCCGGCGCCAAGTTCCGTGCTGCCGTGGCTGAATCCCAACCGCTGCAAGTGGTGGGCGCCATCACCGCCTACGCTGCCAAGATGGCCGAGCAGACCGGCTTCAAGGCCGTGTACCTGTCGGGCGGCGGCGTGGCTGCCAACTCGCTGGGCATTCCGGATCTGGGCATCAGCACGATGGAAGACGTGCTGATCGACGCCCGCCGTATCACCGATGCCGTGCAGATTCCGCTGATGGTCGATATCGACACCGGCTGGGGCGGCGCCTTCAACATTGCGCGTACCATTCGCTCGTTCATCAAGGCCGGTGTGGCCGCCGTGCACCTGGAAGACCAGGTTGGCCAGAAACGCTGCGGCCATCGCCCGGGCAAGGAAGTCGTTTCCACCGACGAGATGGTCGACCGGGTAAAGGCGGCCGTGGATGCCCGCACCGATGACGGCTTCGTCATCATGGCCCGCACCGATGCCGCCGCCTCCGAAGGCATCGACGCCGCCATCGAGCGCGCCGTCGCCTATGTAGAGGCGGGCGCAGACATGATCTTTCCCGAAGCGATGAAGACGCTGGACGACTACCGCCGCTTCAAGGCCGCCGTGAAGGTGCCCATCCTGGCCAACCTGACCGAGTTCGGCAGCACGCCGCTCTTTACCACCGACGAGCTGCGCAGCGCCAACGTGGATATCGCGCTGTACTGCTGCGGCGCCTATCGTGCAATGAACGCAGCGGCGCTCAACTTCTATCAAACCGTGATGCGTGACGGCACCCAGAAGGCGGCCGTGGAAACCATGCAGTCGCGCGCCGATCTGTACCAATATCTCGGTTACCACGCGTACGAAGACAAGCTCGACGCGCTGTTTGCCGCACAGAAATAACGATCACGCCTGCATATTTGACGCATCCAAGGAGACCATTCATGAGCGAAGCTGACAACAACACCCCGAATACCGGCGCCTTCAAGCCCAAGAAATCGGTTGCGCTGTCGGGCGTGACGGCCGGCAACACCGCCCTGTGTACCGTTGGCCGCACCGGCAACGACCTGCACTACCGCGGCTACGACATCCTCGACCTGGCCGGCGCATGCGAGTTTGAAGAAGTGGCCCACCTGCTGGTGCACGGCAAGCTGCCCAACAAGGCCGAACTGGCGGCCTACAAGACCAAGCTGAAGGCACTGCGCGGCCTGCCCGCCAACGTGAAGGCCGCCCTGGAATGGGTGCCCGCTTCCGCCCACCCGATGGACGTGATGCGCACCGGCGTGTCGGTGCTGGGCACCGTGCTGCCCGAGAAAGACGACCACAACACTCCCGGCGCCCGCGACATCGCCGACCGCCTGATGGCATCGTTGGGCTCGATGCTGCTGTACTGGTACCACTACAGCCACAACGGCAAGCGCATCGAAGTCGAAACGGATGACGACTCCATCGGCGGCCACTTCCTGCATCTGCTGCACGGCGTGGAGCCGCCGAAGTCGTGGGTCGATGCCATGCACGTGTCGCTCAACCTGTACGCCGAGCACGAGTTCAATGCTTCGACGTTCACTGGCCGCGTGATTGCCGGTACGGGCTCGGACATCTACTCGGCCATCACCGGCGCCATCGGCGCGCTGCGCGGCCCGAAGCACGGCGGCGCCAATGAAGTGGCGTTCGAGATCCAGAAGCGCTACGACAGCCCGGACGAGGCCGAAGCCGACATCCGTCGCCGCGTGGAAGCCAAGGAAGTCGTGATCGGCTTCGGCCACCCGGTGTACACCGTGTCCGACCCGCGCAACAAGGTCATCAAGGAAGTCGCGCGCAAGCTGTCGAAGGAGGCGAGTAACACCAAGATGTTCGACATTGCCGAGCGCCTGGAAACCGTGATGTGGGACATCAAGAAGATGTTCCCGAACCTGGACTGGTTCAGCGCCGTGTCGTACCACATGATGGGCGTGCCGACCGCGATGTTCACGCCGCTGTTCGTGATCTCGCGCACCTCGGGGTGGGCCGCGCACATCATCGAGCAGCGCATCGACAACAAGATCATCCGCCCGAGCGCGAACTACACTGGCCCGGAAGACCTGAAGTTCGTACCGATCGGCAAGCGCCCGTAAGACAGCAGGAAAAGGAACTTCAACGCAAACCCACCGACGGTGTGGCCGTTGACGTTCCTGCCCTGGATGGCGCCTTGAATTTATGTTGCAGGGAGGAAAAAGAAGGGAGGCTTGTCTGAGCGCAGCGAGTTTGCCTCCCTTCCCTCCCTGCGACAGAAATTCAAAGGGTAGTCGCCATCCCGGGCGCGCCTTTCTTTTGCTTACTTTTCTTTGGCAAGACAAAGAAAAGTGAGTCGGCCCCGGCAGGGGACGATACCCGGGATGGACCACAACCGCCCGCCCCCGACAGGGGATGAAACAAGGGATGCACCCACACCATGAACACAGCACACCGCAAACCGCTCCCCGGCACAAAGCTCGATTACTTCGACGCACGTGAGGCCGTCGAAGCCATCCAACCGGGCGCCTACGACAAGCTCCCCTACACCTCCCGCGTCCTCGCCGAAAACCTGGTCCGCCGCTGCGACCCCGCCACCCTCACCGATTCGCTCAAGCAACTGATCGAGCGCAAGCGCGATCTGGATTTCCCGTGGTTCCCGGCGCGCGTGGTGTGCCATGACATCCTGGGCCAGACCGCGCTGGTGGATCTGGCCGGCCTGCGCGACGCCATTGCCGACCAGGGCGGCGATCCCGCTAAGGTCAACCCGGTGGTGCCGGTGCAGTTGATCGTCGACCACTCGCTGGCGGTGGAATGCGGCGGCTTCGACCCCGACGCCTTCGCCAAGAACCGCGCCATTGAAGACCGACGCAACGAAGACCGCTTCCACTTCATCGACTGGACCAAACAAGCGTTCAAGAACGTCGATGTGATCCCGGCGGGCAACGGCATCATGCACCAGATCAACCTGGAGAAGATGTCGCCCGTGATCCAGGCGCAAGACGGCGTGGCCTACCCCGACACCTGCGTCGGCACCGACAGCCACACGCCGCACGTGGATGCGCTGGGCGTGATCGCCGTCGGCGTGGGCGGCCTGGAAGCCGAGAACGTGATGCTCGGTCGCGCCTCGTGGATGCGTCTGCCGGACATCGTGGGCGTGGAGCTGACGGGCCAGCGCCAGCCCGGCATCACTGCCACCGACATCGTGCTGGCGCTGACCGAGTTCCTGCGCAAGCAGAAGGTGGTGGGCGCGTACCTCGAGTTTTATGGCGAAGGTGCATCCAAGCTCACGCTGGGCGACCGCGCCACCATCTCGAACATGGCCCCCGAATACGGCGCCACCGCGGCGATGTTCTCGATTGACGACAACACGCTCGACTACCTGCGCCTCACCGGCCGCAGCGACGAGCAGGTCGAGCTGGTCCAGACGTATGCCAAGACCGCCGGCCTGTGGTCCGACACGCTCAAGAACGCTGAATATGAACGCGTGCTGCGCTTCGACCTGTCGAGCGTGGTGCGCAACATGGCCGGCCCCTCGAACCCGCACGCACGTGTGGCAACGGCAGACCTGGCCGCCAAGGGCATCGCCGCCAAGTGGGAAGAAACGCCGGGCCTGATGCCGGATGGCGCCGTCATCATCGCGGCCATCACGAGCTGCACCAACACCAGCAACCCGCGCAACGTGATTGCCGCGGCACTGTTGGCGCGCAATGCCAACCGCTTGGGGCTGACCCGCAAGCCGTGGGTGAAAAGCTCGCTGGCGCCGGGCTCCAAGGCCGTAGAGCTGTATCTGGAAGAAGCGGGCCTGAAGCACGAACTGGAAAAGCTCGGCTTCGGCATCGTCGCGTTTGCCTGCACCACGTGCAACGGCATGAGCGGCGCGCTGGACCCGAAGATCCAGCAGGAGATCATCGACCGCGACCTGTACGCCACCGCCGTGCTGTCGGGCAACCGCAACTTCGACGGCCGCATCCACCCGTATGCCAAGCAGGCGTTCCTGGCCTCGCCGCCGCTAGTGGTGGCCTATGCGATTGCCGGTACCGTGCGTTTCGATATCGAGCGCGACAGCTTCGGCACCGATGCCAACGGCAAGCCCATTCTGCTCAAAGACCTGTGGCCGACCGACGAAGAGATCGACGCCATCGTGCGCGCATCGGTCAAGCCGGAGCAGTTCCGCAAGGTGTACATCCCGATGTTCGAGCAGCGCAGCGCGTCTGTTGCCAACGTGAGCCCGCTGTACGACTGGCGCCCGCAGAGCACTTACATCCGCCGCCCGCCGTACTGGGAAGGCGCGCTGGCCGGCGAGCGCACGCTCACGGGTCTGCGTCCGCTGGCGGTGCTTGGCGACAACATCACGACCGATCACCTCTCGCCGTCCAACGCCATCCTGGCAAGCAGCGCCGCCGGTGAATACCTCGCCAAGATGGGCCTGCCGGAAGAAGACTTCAACTCGTATGCCACGCACCGCGGCGACCACCTGACCGCACAGCGCGCGACGTTTGCCAACCCCACGCTCATCAATGAGATGGCCGTGGTGGATGGCGCAGTAAAGAAGGGGTCGCTGGCACGCATCGAGCCCGAAGGCAAGGTCACACGCATGTGGGAAGCCATCGAAACCTACATGGACCGCAAGCAGCCGCTCATCGTGATTGCCGGTGCCGACTACGGCCAGGGCAGCTCGCGCGACTGGGCCGCCAAGGGCGTGCGCCTGGCCGGCGTGGAAGCCATCGTGGCCGAAGGCTTCGAGCGCATCCACCGTACGAACCTGATCGGCATGGGCGTGCTGCCGCTGGAGTTCAAGCCGGGCACCACGCGCCTCACGCTGGGCATCGACGGCACCGAAACCTTTGACGTGGTCGGTGCGCGCCAGCCGCGCGCGGACCTGACGCTCGTCATCCACCGCAAGAACGGTGAGCGGGTGGAAGTGCCCGTCACGTGCCGTCTGGACAGCGATGAGGAAGTGTCGATCTACGAAGCCGGCGGCGTGCTGCAGCGCTTTGCGCAGGACTTCCTGGAATCGAACAAGGAGGCGGCATGAGCAGTAAGCAGGGGCCCCGCGCAGCGGGGATGCGCACGTGCGCGAATGCAAGCGGCCGCCGACACCACCCACGCGAAATGACCGACACAATGAAGGAGGCGGCAACATGAGCCACCCTGCACAGGTGAAGATCCCTGCCACCTACATGCGTGGCGGCACGAGCAAAGGCGTGTTCTTCCGCCTGCAAGACTTGCCGACGGCCGCCCAACAGCCAGGCCCCGCGCGCGATGCCTTGCTCATGCGCGTGATCGGCAGCCCCGACCCGTACGGCAAGCAGATCGACGGCATGGGCGGCGCCACCTCAAGCACCAGCAAGACGGTGATCCTCAGCAAAAGCACGCGCTCGGACCATGACGTGGACTACCTGTTCGGCCAGGTCTCCATCGACAAGCCGTTTGTCGACTGGTCGGGCAACTGCGGCAACCTGTCGGCGGCGGTCGGCCCATTCGCCATCAGCAACGGCCTGGTCGACGCCAACCGGGTACCGCACAACGGCACCGCCGTCGTGCGCATCTGGCAGGCCAACATCGGCAAGACCATCATTGCGCATGTGCCTATCACCAACGGCGCGGTGCAGGAGACGGGTGCCTTCGAGCTGGACGGCGTGACGTTTCCGGCCGCGGAAGTGCAGCTCGAATTCCTCGACCCGGCGGCCGAAGAAGATGGTGATGGTGGCGGCGCGATGTTCCCCACCGGCAACCTGGTCGACGACCTGGATGTGCCCGGCGTGGGCACGCTCAAGGCGACGATGATCAATGCGGGCATCCCGACGATCTTCATCAACGCAGACGCCATCGGCTACACCGGCACCGAGCTGCAAGACGCCATCAACGGCGACGCCAAGGCGCTGGCGATGTTCGAGACCATCCGCGCGCACGGTGCCGTGCGCATGGGCCTGATCAAGAGCATCGAAGAAGCCGCCACACGGCAGCACACGCCCAAGGTGGCGTTTGTGGCGTCACCGAAGGACTACGTTGCGTCCAGCGGCAAGAAGGTCGGCACGGGCGATGTGGACCTGCTGGTGCGCGCGCTGTCGATGGGCAAGCTGCACCACGCGATGATGGGCACGGCGGCCGTCGCCATCGGCACGGCCGCCGCTATTCCGGGCACGCTGGTCAACCTCGCGGCCGGTGGCGGCGAGCGCAACGCGGTGCGCTTCGGGCATCCGTCCGGCACGCTGCGTGTGGGTGCGCAGGCCAAACTGGTCGATGGCGAATGGACCGTCACCAAGGCCATCATGAGCCGCAGCGCACGGGTGCTGATGGAAGGCTGGGTGCGCGTGCCGGGTTGAACCCACTGACGGCACACGCAAGACAAAACCGCCGCATCCGGCTCATTTCTGGATGCGGCGGTTTTTTTTGCTTTCCGGTGGTCAACTTGCGCCGGTGTTCTTCATGCCCAGCACCTCGATCGGCGCAATCTCGGGCGGTGAGGCCAGCAGTTCGTCTGCGTTGGCCATGAGCGCCTTGGCGATCGGGCCGTCGAGATGCGCCTGGCGGTCCTGCTCGCTGGCAAAGGCATCGAAGATGCCGAATACGTTGGGCGCAATGCGCAGCGCAAACCAGATCGGGGTGGTGGCTTCTTGGTTGGCCATTTGCAGGCCGGCCGAAAGAAAATCGGCCACTGCCTGTTCCTTGCCCGGTTTGGCAATGAGTCGGGCAAACAATGCGTGCTTGATCATTTCGGTCTCCTGATACCGCGCAAAGAACGCGCGCGGTCAGGCGTACTGTATGCCCAAAGCTGCGGGCCGCAGCATACGAACACACGGTCGAGCCGTTCCGCACGCGGCGTGAACGGCTCGACCGGGTTGCATGCGCTCAATGGTGCAACGCGCCGCCCACGGTGGTCAGTGCGCCGCCGACGGCACCCGTGACGGGCGCCAGCGGTGTCGCGGCCCCGGTGGACGTGAGCGACGTGCCGACCGTGGTGACGAGCGAACCGACCGGCGCCGTCGCACCCGCAGCGGACGTGCCGCCGCCCGGAACGCCGCCCAGCGCGCCCGTAATCGGCGCCAGCGGGTTCGCCGAGGTGGCGCCGCCCGGCGTGGAGGTCACGCCACCCAACGCGGCCACCGTGTTACCCGTGGCGGTCACCACGCCGCCCAGGCCGGACACGACCGGCGCATTCGTCGCCGTAAGCGACGTGCCCACACTCGCCACGCCGCCGCCCACGGTCTGCAGCAGATTGGTCGCCGGAGCACCCAGGCCCGTTGTGTTACCCAGCGTCTGCGTGGCGGTGGTCACCTGCGAGGTGAGCGGCACCACGGCCGAGCTGAGCTGCTGCGTGACCTGTTCCACCGGCCCGGTCGACAAGGCCGTGCCGAGCGTGCCGCCCGCGCCGGCCACCGCCTGCCCGACCTGCGAAACCGCACCGCCAACCGGGGACGTGACCGGCGACAGCGGTTGCAGCGGTCCGGTGCCGAGACTGCTCACCAGGCCACCGGTGGCGTCCACGGTGTTCCCCACCTGCGTCACCACGTTGCCGGTGCTCGATACCGTGGTGCCGATCGGGTTCGAACTGGTACCGATACTGCCCAGGCCCGACTGCACGCCTGTGCCGAGCACGGACACCGTATTGCCCAGGTTGTCGACCACGTTGCCCAGCGCCGACGCGCCCGGCAGATTGCTGCCGCCGACAGTCGACCCCAGGCTGCTGATGGCGTCCCCCGTGGCCGTCACCACCCCGCCGCTTTTGTAGGCGATGTCGCCGGTGGGCGTGGTGGACGCGGTGGTCGTGGTGCCGCCCGAGCCGTTGGAGCCAGAGCCACCGCCGGTGTTGGCGGAGCTGCCATCGCTGCCGGAGGTACCGCTCATGTCGCCCGAGCCGGAGCTGGCGCACCCGCCCAGCACAAGCAGGCCGGCCAACGCCGCTGAAACCAGGGCCCCGCGTTGTAATGTCTTCATGTCTGCCTCCCGTTTTAAAAATGCGCTTTATCACGCGCACCTTCGCCTGATTCGATCCTTTATCGGCGCGCCACCCGATTAACTGGATAGCGCGTTCAAATTCAGTCTATTAACCGAGTCGATGGCAATTGCAAACATTGTCAAACGCCGGAATGCCCCGTCATGACGCCATCGCAGGTCGGTACGCAGCCGCCAGACGAAGCCCTACCGTGGCGCAAACCTTCGCCAATCGGCAAGGCCGGCGGATTATGTTTGGAATCAGTGCTCTAAATTACCCAAAATGGGTTAAACCTCCGATTCCACGTTATCTGGGCGCCGTACGTAGAAAGGGCAGGCGCGGCATGCGAAGCCCCGGAGCACGCAGCGGCACGGTCGCATCAAAGTGATGGCGCTCGACAACGATGCCGCGCGCCGGCGCCGCCTCAATGAAGTGCTCGACCATCTCGCGCACGTCAGGGTCGATGTAATCCGCGCGGGCAGCGTCGACGATGAGCGTTGCGTGATCCGGCACCTTCGCCAGATAGCGCTTGAGCGGCACCTTGCCCATGAACGACACATCCTTGCGGAACGACAGCAGGAAGTGATCGTGATGGCGCGCCATGACAATCGTGCGGCGCAGGTTGGCGCGAATCGCCAGCGCGATGCTCAGCGCTATGCCGATCACGATGCCGATCAGCAAATCCGTCAGCAGCACGCCGACGATGGTTGCGATGAAGGGCGCAAAGCGGTCCCAACCCTGCCGCGCTACCGCCACGAACAGCGACGGCTTGGCCAGCTTGTAGCCGGTGAAGATCAGGATGGTGGCCAGGCACGCCAGCGGAATCAGATTGACGATGGCGGTGAGCGCAAACACGCTCGCCAGCAGCAGCACGCCATGCACGACGGCCGACCAGCGGCTTTGCGCCCCGGCGTGCACATTGGCCGAGCTGCGCACGATGACCGAGGTGATCGGCAGCCCGCCCAGTGCGCCCGCCACCATGTTGCCGATGCCTTGTGCCTTGAGTTCACGGTCCGGCGGCGCGGGGCGCTTCTTCGGATCGAGCTGCTCGACGGCTTCCAGACTCAGCAGCGTTTCCAGGCTGGCGACAATGGCCAGGGCTATCGCCACGCGCCAGACATCCGGATTGCCAAGCGCGCCCAGCGCGGGTGACTCCAGCGCATCCAGCAGCGCCCCGAACGACGCCAGCGAAGGCAGGTTGACACGGTGCTCGGCCGGTGCCGCCAACCCGGGGGCCACCATGTCGAGCAGCACGGTCACGCCAATACCGAGGGCCACCACCACCAGCGGCGAAGGCAACGCGCGCACCAGCGTGAAACGCCGCAGCATGGGCGTATCCCAGCCGATGAGCACGGCGGCGGAGAGCAGCGTCACCAGCAGCGCCGTGACCGAAAACGCGCCGAACGGCGTGGCCAGCGTGCCGGCGCCGGCAGCGGCATCCCCGCTTGCCATCCCAAGCGCCAGCGGCACCTGCTTGATGATCAGCAGCAGCCCGATGGCGGCCAGCATGCCCTTGATGACCGACGACGGCACGTACGCCGCAAAGCGCCCGGCGCGCAGCATGCCGAACACGAACTGCAGCGCACCCGCCAGGGCCACGGCCACCAGAAACGCCGAGAACCCGCCCAGCTTGGCAATGCCATCCACGACGATCACGACAAGGCCGGCAGCCGGGCCGCTCACGCTCAGTTGCGAGCCGCTGAGCAACGCCACCACCAGGCCGCCGATCATGCCGGAGAGCAGCCCCGCAAGCGGGTCGACGCCCGACGCATTGGCAATGCCCAGGCACAGCGGCAGGGCGACAAAGAACACGATGACCCCGGCGAGCATGTCGCGCGGGAAGAATGCCGGTGAGGTTGGTGTCTGCATGATTGTTGGAGTTGTATGAACTGCGCACGCGCGAACGCCTGCCTGCGGGCGGGGGCACCGCCGGCATGCGTGAGGAGAGAAAACGCCGGGAAACGGCGGCAGCCGCAAAAGCCGCCGCCGATTGGGTTAAGCGATGGCCTCGGCGGGCATCAGGATGTCGCCGCGGGTTGCGTGTTCCGCATCGGGGTCGCCCGAGGCGAGCACGCGGATATGCCCATCGGCCAGGCCAAAGATCCAGCCGTGTACGCGTGGCGGTCGTTCTGCATCGCGCACGATGGGGCTCTCGCGCAGGCAGCGCACCTGTTCGAGCACGTTGAGTTCGGCCAGGCGGTTGACGCGCGCATCCAGATCGGGCACGGCATCGAGTTCGGTACGGTGGCGGCCGGCCAGTGTGCACAGCGGCGCGATGCGGCGTGCCACGTGCGGCAATCCGTCGGGCGGCGGCAGCAGCGATGCACGTACGCCCCCACAGCCGTCATGCCCGCACACGATCACGTGCGCGACCTTGAGCACGCGCACCGCATATTCCAGCACGCTCATCGTGTTGTCGTCTGCCGGGCAAACAAGATTGGCGATATTGCGATGGACGAATAAATCGCCCGGGTTGGAATGGGTAATGGTTTCAGCGGGTACACGGCTATCCGCGCACCCAATCCATAACACTTGGGGTTGCTGGCCTTGTGCCAGCCGTGAAAAGAATCCGGGGTCACGCGCGGCGGTTTCATGCGCCCACGCGACATTCTCGACAAGCATGCGTTTTGGTCGATGCATTGGGATCACTCCTTCGGGATCAGCTTGGCCGTTGCAGGCCGCAAAGCCAGATTGGGCTGGCTCCTACGGCAACGTTGCAGTGCAGCGGAAAGGCTACGAAATCCATCGTATGAGAAAGGTTCCCGCTGCGCCAATCCCCCAATGCCGTGGATTTCTTCGGGATATGCACCATCAATACGCATGGGCCTGCGTAAATCCGCCGCAGTGATTATCAAGATCGGGAAACTGCGTGCAGTTATTGCACACCCGATGTTATTCATCCGAAATATTTAAACCCTGAATCGGAAAATATTTCATTACCGCGCGGTAACACCCTGAAAAACCAACCTCGGCCACGCCCCGCATTGGGGCACGTGTTTTAAGCGGATCAACAGCTTGCGCGCCCGCTCAGACTTCGGTGGGCAATGGCAACGTCACGCGAAAGCACGTGCCGCTGCCCAGCTCGCTGCGCGCTTCGATCTGGCCACCATGCTTGCGTACGATGCCGTACGAGATCGACAGGCCGAGCCCCGTGCCCTGCCCCACCGGCTTGGTGGTGAAGAACGGGTCGAAGATCCGGCTCAGGTGCTCAGGGCGGATGCCGCCGCCCGTGTCTTCCACTTCCACCCACACGCTGCGCGCGTCGTGGCCGGTGCGCAGCGTAATGCGCCCATGTTCGTTGATGGCCTGGCCGGCGTTGACAAGCAGGTTCATGAACACCTGGCTCAACTGCGCGGGCATGCAATCGACCTCGGGAATACCGCCGAACTCCCGCACCAGCTCCACCTTGTACTTCAACTCGTTCCAGACGATCTTGACGGTGGTCTCCAGATACGTCTCCAGGTTGGCGCGCTGCACTTGCGCCTCGTCCACATGCGAGAACTCCTTGAGGCCCTGCACGATGCTCTTCACGCGCTGCAGCCCGTCCAGGGATTCCGACAGCAGGGCCGGCATGTCTTCACGCACGTAGTTGAGGTCGGCCGCCTGTTTGGCCTGCGCCAGTGCGGCGCGCGTGGCGGGCGCCAACTCCGCCTCGTGCTGCTCGTAGGCCGATACCATATCCAGCAGCCCGGCCACGTAGCGCTGCAGGCTACCCAGGTTGGCGTTCACGAACGAGACGGGGTTGTTGATTTCGTGCGCCACGCCCGCAGCCAACTGGCCGATCGATGCCATCTTCTCCGATTGCAGCAACTGCCCCTGCGCCTGCGCCAGTTCGTGCAGCAATTGCTCCTGACGCGCGCGCTCGGCCTGGAGTGCCTCGTGTGCCAGGGCGAGCTGCCATCGATCCTGCTGGAACTGTTCGACCGCACGGGCCATCTGGCCGATCTCGTCGTCGCCCGCCACTGGCACGGCGCCGGGCGCCCCGTCTGAATGGCCATGGCGCAAGCTGCGGCTCACCTGCAGCAGGCGCTGCAGCACGTGGCGCCCCAGCAGCCCATACGCAGCCAGGCAGGCAAACGCCACGCTACCGGCCAGCAGCGCCGTCACCCAATGCTCGTTGCGCTCCGACACCGCGGCCAGCGCCTGCATGGATTGCTGAAACGCGTGCGTGTGCCGCGCAGACACCTGCTGCGCGGAGGCCACCATGGCACCGGCCTGCAGGTAGAGCGCATCCACCGAACGCCGCCCCGCCGCAGTGCGCTCCGCCGCGGCCTGCATGGCGGAGGCGCTGGCGGCCGCGTTGATGGTGTTTGGGCCGCCCGCCGCGCCGCGCTGCAATTCGCTTTCCCACCACTGCGCGACGATGTTGACGGCATTGCGGAACAACTGGCTCGACTGATGCAGGTCGAGCACTTCAATATCGTCATCGGCGGCCGCCAGGCGTTCGGACAACTGCTCGAACGCCTCCAGGTTGCGCAGGATCTCCGCATAGTGACGGCGCAGCGCTTCCACGGACGCGGTCTTTTGCAACTGCGCCGATTCGCGCTCGATCAGCAGCGTGTGCTGCACAAGCGCCTGCGCCTGCCGCAACTGCGTGAGCTGCTCGTTGGCCAGCGCCCGGGTCGCATCGGCCGAGGTGCGCAGCGCCACGACCGCCGTGATGCCACCGGCCGAGATCAGCAGCGTCAGCACGACCACCGCCAGCAAGAACTGCCGCCCCAACGAACGCGGCCACAGCCCGCGCAGCGGCACGCGAGCGCGCATGAGCTGGAGGCTGGCAGCCGGCCCGAACACTCAGCGGCCCCAGATCCGCCGGTACACGGCCCGATAGCCGCTGTCCGGGTCGTATTGCCCGAGCGGTCCGCCGTCGAACGCGATGTTCCTGGCGGTAACCAAGTGCACGGGCGACACATAGCCGCTCACGGGCTGATGCGCCAGCAGGCGGTTCAGCTCGTCCACCAATTGCCAGCCTTGCAGGTTCAGCGGCTCGGCCACGGTGCTGGTCTGGAACGCTCCTGCCTGGATGCGCAGGAACGCCGCCGCACTGCCATCACCGGCAGACAGCATGCGGATGCCGTCGGGCCGGCCGGCACGCGTCAACTCGGCCGCCGCGTAGTCGAAGTAGATGTCGTTGATGGCCAGCGCGTGCGTCCACGCCCGGCCATGCTGCTCCAGCAGCCGATGCATGACGGCCGGCATGGCCTGCGCGCTGCCCGAGATAGGCACGTCTTCCACCGCCAGCAGGCGGCAGCCGCTGCAGGCGCGAATCACCTCGGCCATGGCAGCCGCCTTGGCTTGCGCAATCTGGAAATTGGAGTCGGTAAAGATGACCACGTTGGCGTGGCCGGCGGATTCCACCACCGCCGCCATGGCAGTGAGCCGCGCAACGGCCAACGGATCGGTTGAGACATTCACGGCAACGGCGCTGCCTGCAATGGGCCCTGCCGTGGCGGCCACATGCCAGCCCACGATGGGAATACCCTGTTGCGCAAAGGGCGCCAGCCCGGCCTGCATTTCGCGTGCGTCGCCGCCCACCAGCACTACGCCACCCGGTTGCAGCGCGAGTGCCGATGCCACTGCCCGCCGGCGGCCCTCGGGCGTGCCGCGCGCGTCATACACGCGCACCGTCCAGCCCATGACGCCGGCGGCCTCCTTGATGCCCTTGGCAACGCCCAGAATGCCGCCGTTGCGCAAGTCCTCGCTGACGATGGCGAGGGTGATGCCGGCCTGCGCGCGCGGGCCGGTCTCCGGGCCGTCCCAGCGTGCGCCGTGCTCGCTGGCGCGCGCGACGATCTGCTGCATGTGTGCCCGGTCGGGCACGGCCTCGATCGACCTGGCTGGCTTTGTACCCGCCATGGCCCCGCGCGTGCCGAGCACGCAAATCATGCAGGCCAGCACACGCCGGCCACGTCCCCATTTCATCTCACCTCCCCAAGGGCCACGGCAGCGCAACACGCCGTGCAACACGCCTCGCATCACGCCAGTTTCGGCGCCTCTGCGGCGTCGGGTGTGTCCGGCGCGGCAGGCGCTTCTGCCACCTCCGGCGCTTGCGCGTAGACCAGGATGGCGAACGGCACATCTTCATGCGCCTCAAAACGCCGGATCTGCAGCACCTGATGCGCACTCACCGTGCTGTCTCGGGTGATGAGCAGCACCCCGCGCCGCGTGAGCAAATCGTCGGCCAGGCGCATGCCTTCGCGCAGTTCGGCCGAGGAGACCTGGCGCACGGCCATCACCTCACCCTGCTGCTTGAGCACGGCCACAAAGCGCACGATCACGTCAGGGTCGTAGCGCAGGCCGGATTGCGCCTTGATCATCTCCATCGCCTGGTCGGCCGTGACGCGCTCCTTGACGATCTCGCCCGCCAGCAGGCCTTCAAAATCGCGCGCCACGGCCAGCACGCGTGCCCCGATGGGGATGCTGGTCCCTGTGAGCCGGTCCGGCGTGCCGCGGCCGTTGAACCGCTCGTACTGGTGCCGGATGATCAGCGCCACGTGTTCAAGCTGGCGCACGGGTGTCAGCACCATCTGCGCGCGCAGTGGATGCTGATAGAACTGCTGCACCTGCTCGGCCGAGAGCCGGTCGAGCGACGTGCTCAGCAGCGCATCGGGCAGCGAAAGCTTGCCGATGCCGTGCAGCAGGCCCGCGTGGAAAATGTCCTGCACCTGCAGCCCCGTCAGCCCGCATTCGATGGCAATGCGTCGCGCCAGGTCCGCCACGCGCAGCGATTGGCGCGCCATGGCGCCGCAGCGCATCTCGATCATGCTGGCGCACACCTGGACCATGTTGGTGAAGTTGATCTTCAGGTCGCGCTGCGCGCCTTCCAGAAACATCACGGTCTGGCGGATTTCCTCCGTGCGCGACTGCACCTGCGTCTCCAGCCCCGCGTTCATGCGTTGCAGCGTTTCGTTCTGCTGCTGGGTCAGTTCGGTCAGGCGTTTGGCCTCGCGGGCCAGCGTGCGCTGCTCGATCGCATGGCGCACGGTCAGCAGCAGATCCTGGTCGTCCCACGGCTTGTTGAGGTAGCGATAGACGCCGCCCTCGTTGATGGCCTTCACGGCGGAATCGATCTCGGAATAGCCGGTCAACAGAATGCGCATGACGTCTGGATGCTGCTCACGGGCCCGCGCCAGAAACTCCGCGCCGCTCATGCCGGGCATGCGCATGTCGGAGATGATCAGGTCGACCGGATACACCCCCAGCATGTCCAGGGCCGCCGCACCACCCTCGGCGGTGATGACGCGATAGCCCGTGGGCCGCAGCAGGCGACGCAGCGAGGCGAGCACGCCCGGCTCATCGTCCACCAGGAGGATCAGCGGCGTCGTTGCCGTGGTGGCCGTGCCGGCAAGCGCGCTCGCGGGTTGCAGGGCCGCCTCCGCGTCAGGCGGGGCGGTTTGCGTCGTGTCGTCTTCGTAGGCAAGCATGGCGCGGTTCTCTCAAGGTTGGATGGCGGGCCAGTGGTGTGTTCTCAAAGCGCCTGTAGAAACTGTTCCAGTGCGCTCTTCATCTTGCGGATGGCGGTTTCGGGCAGCAGCATGACCAGCTTGGCGACAAAGCCGCCGCGCTCCAGCGTGAAACGCACCTCCAGCAGCAGCGCCACATCCCAGCGGCCGAGTTGCTCATCGGACAGCGCGTGCTGCAACGCCGACGCCGGCACAAAGCTCGGCCGCGAGAACGACAGGTTGCGCCCAAGCTGCTCGAACACGCTGCGCACACACGCACCCACCAACAGGTTGGCGATGTCGGACAGGGCTTCGCTTTCGACCTTGTGGTTCACGTCGTCGTAGCCCATCAGTTCTTCCAGTTCTTCGCGGCCGTCCTTGCCGAACAGCACGATGGCCTCGCCCGAAATGTCCGACTGAAAGGCTTGGCGCACCGGCGGTGGCGTATCGCCGGCCACGCCACCGGCCAACAGGTCGGCCCGCAGTTGCGCTGCGTTGACCAGCTTGATGCCCGGTACCGAGAGCGTGACGAATGCGCCCAGCAGTTCAGCCAGCGCGGCACCCGCCTTGCCCATGCCGATGTTGGCGATTTCCTGCAGCGCGTCGCGTTGCTCCTCGTTCAAGGTCAGGTCATTCATAGAGCCCATACCCCCGCAAGATCGGAACAATGCGTTCGGCCGACACGGGCTTCGAGATGAAGCCGATCGCGCCCAGGTCCTTGACGCGCTCGACCGCGCCCGACTGGATGTCGGCCGACACCACGATTACAAAGGCATCGTCGCCAGCGTGGCGGATCTGTTCGAGTACCTGGAAGCCGTCCATGTCGGGCATGGTCAAGTCCAGGAAGACCACCGTGCCCTTGCCGGCGCGGAACAGCTCCAGCGCCTGTACACCGTTGGAGGCCTGCGTTACCTCCACATCCCAGTCCTCGGGCAGGGCATTGATCAGAAGCTTGCGCGCCAACGATGAATCGTCGGCAACGAGCACGGGTAGCGCCATGGTGTGTCCCCTCTTTACCGCGTGAAGCGTTGAAACTACGTTGCGGCCAGCGCGATGTCGGCTGGCTTCTGTGGTTCGGTTTCTGCGCGCGCGGCAGGTGCAGCGGCTTGCCCGCACAGCGGCAACGTCACGCGAAACGTCGTGCCCTTGCCCAGCGTGCTCGATACGTCGATACGGCCGCCATGCGCCTTGACGATGCCGTAGGTGAGCGAAAGGCCAAGGCCCGTGCCCTTGCCGACGGGCTTGGTGGTGAAGAATGGATCGAAGATGCGCTTGAGGTTCTCTGGCGGGATGCCGCAGCCGGCATCGGCCACCTCCAGCCAGATCGCGGCCGCATCTGGCGCATCGCAGCCGGTGCGCACGGTGATGGTTCCGCGCCCGGTGCATTCGCCGTCGGCTTCGCCCTTGCAGGCATACGCCTGCGCCGCATTCACCACCAGGTTCAGCACCACCTGGTTGATCTGCGATGGAATGCACATCACCGGGGGCAGCGTGCTGTATTGGCGCACCAGGTCGGCCTGATATTTGATTTCGTTGTGGACGATGTTCAGGGTGGATTCAATGCACCGGTGGATGTCGACCTGCTCCCACTGGTGGGTGCTGTCCACGCGAGAGAAATCGCGCAGGTCCACCACGATGTCGCGCACACGTGCCAGGCCCTCGCGCGATTCGGTCACCAGCGCGGGCGCGTCTTCGGCCAGGTAGTCGATATCAGCCGCCTGAGCGAGCGCCGCAAGCTGCGCGTCCAGCGACGGCGCTGCCTGCGTGATCAACTGTTCCATGCCGCGCGCGTAGTCGAGCAGCGTGCCCATGTAGCGTTGCAGGCTGTTCAGGTTCGAGAGCACGAACCCCACGGGGTTGTTGATTTCGTGCGCAATACCGGCGGCCAGTTGCCCGATGGCAGCCAGCTTTTCCGACTGCAGCAACTGCTGATGCGCCTGGGCGAGTTCTTCATTCAGCGTGGACAGTTGCGCATTACGCACCGTGAGTTCCTGCAATGCGTCGGTGACGGTCTTTTCGCGCTTTTGAAGCTCGCCGTACGCCAGGCAAACATCGGTGGCGTCGATCAGCGTAATGCCCACGGCAATCACCACGCCATTGGCATCTTCGATTGGAATAAAGCTGCAGTTCTGCTGCATCCATTCAATCGTGTCGGTAATGGGCCGCGTATGACGAAAACGGAACAGATACGGCCGGTGCTCCCAGGTCGTATATGCCGACACGCCCAGCACAAATACGCTCTCGATTTTCTTGCGCAGCCATTTTTCCGGCAACTCCGGAAACAGCGCAAACATGTCGTGCCCGATCACCTCGTCGCTCGCGCGGCCGCTGTGGTATTGCATAAAGCGGTTCCACGAGAGGATGCGCATCTCGCGGTCCACCGAGAACACGCCGCAACTCACCAGTTGCGCGATGGCCTCGGATAATTGGGATTGGGTAATGTCTGCCATGCTGGGCTGCAGTGGGGCAAATACGGCGTTTGCTTAGGACCACTTTGCATCCGTGGCGCCTTCCCATGCATATCGACCGAGTTTTGCCCAGGCAGATAAGTAGAAACCCCATTTACTTAAAAATAGGGTGTGCTGAAAGTGCTGCCAGCAAGACTTAATCCCGTCGGATTATCAGGAAAATGATGCGTCGCGCACTAACGAAAAAAGACTCTCAACCTCGCAGCGGCACCTGGACGAGCGCCTTGCGCCATTGCGCAAAACGCTGGGCGCGCGCTTGGGCATCGCCGTCGTCACGGCCGTAGCGCAGCGCAACGTAGCCGGCTGCGGCTTCTCGCAACGCCTGCGCGGCTTGCGGGAATTGCGCCGCGGCACGTTCGGCATAGGCCATGGGCCCTTCGGTCGGACTGCGCGGGCAACCATGCCGCGCCAGGCGGTCACACAGGCGTTGCCACTGCACCTGCACCGGGTCGGGTTTCGGCTTGCGCTGCTGCCACAACAACGGCAGCGCCGCGAGCAGAAAGATGCCCGACACGCCCCACAGCACCGCGCGCGGGTCGGCGGCATCCAGCCCCAGCCAAGCGAAGAGCTGCGCCTGCCGGTTGCGGTCGTAGCCGAGCACCCAGCGGTTCCAGCCGCTGATGAGGCCGTCCAGCCCCCAGCGCACGCTGCGCAGCCAGTTGGGTTCTTCTGCGCGGCGCGAGCGGAATTCGCTGGCGGGCACGGCGGCGGCCAGACCACGCTCCACACGCTGCGGCGCAACGGCGGCGGTCGGGTCCACACGCACCCAGCCGCGTCCATCGAGCCACACCTCAGCCCAGGCATGCGCATCGGACTGGCGCACGATGATGTCGCCGCTCACGGCATTCACCTCGCCGCCGAGGTAGCCCACCACCACACGCGCCGGCACGCCCGCCGCGCGCATCAAAAAGACGAAGCTGCCCGCGTAGTGCTCGCAGAAGCCACGGTGCGTGCGGAAGAGGAAATCATCGATCTGCTGATCCTGCAGCGGCTCCGGCTCAAGCGTGTAAGCAAACGGTGCGCGGCCAAACAGTTTGAGTGCGGCCGATACGCGCTCGGCGGGCGGCAACTCCGCCCAGTGCGCGGCCAACGCACGCGATTGCGGATTGCCCGGCGGCAACGCCAGCGCCATTTGCTGCGTGCGCGGGTCGAGCGGGCTCGCATCGTCCGCGCGATTGCGCCCAGGCAGCCGCGAGCGCGCGTGATACCGCACGCGCTGGTCCAGCGGCTGCGTGCTGATGAATTCGCCGTCAACGCTGCGGCCGGTGCCGTCGCGCGCCTCGATCGACTGGCCGCGATCCAGCGCAAACAGCCAGCGCTGACGCGTCGGTTCCAGCGTGATGTTGTAGTCGAACACGCCGGGCGCATCGCCGATATCGTCCGCAGAATTGGGTACGCTTTGCGGCGCGGGACGCTGCCGCATCGACGCAGCCGTCCACGTCTGACCATCGAAACGCCACAGCACCATGCCGCGCCAGTAGAGCGTGTCGAGCGGTGGTGGCGCGCCAGCAAAATCGACGCGGAAGGCAAGATCATCCGAGAGGATCAGCTGGCCGACGGAGCCGGGCGCCATGCGGTCAGACAGGCCGCTGACGGCGGTGTCGGCAGCTTGCGGCAGGCGCCACAGCGGATGATCCAGCCGCGGGAACAGCAGGAACAGCACTGCCGCACACGGCAAACCCATGAGGACCAACCGCGCCAGCACCCGCGCAGGCGACACGCGCGTGCGCGCCTGCGGATGCAGGAGCAACAGCCAGTTGCGCAACAGCAGCGCCACGGTCGCCAGCATGGTGGCGGCCAGCCAGGGCGGCTGGTCGAACAGCACCTGCGAGAGCAACACGAAACAGCACAGCTGCGTAACGAGCACGCCGTTGCGCACCGTGTGGGATTCCATCAGCTTGAGCACGAGAAACGCGCCGAGCAGCGCCACCGACAAATCCCGCCCGATATTCCCGCCGGTGCGCATGGCGAGCGCCAGCGTAACGATCAGCGTCGCCACGCCAGTCAGCCCCAGCACCCACTTGCCCGGCAACGGCGCGCGCCGCACCCACAAGAGCGTGCGCCAGAGCAGCAGCACGCCAAATACGGCGCAGGTCACCAGCGGCAGCGCGCGCAGCAGCGGCACGAGCACGACAGCAAGCTGCGCAATCAGCCAGCCGTGTTCGCGATGGGTAAGCGCGCGGGCGGCGCCGAAGGCGGCGGCTTCGGTGCCGAGGGTGGCAGTCGTCATGTGGCTTCGTCTTCCGGCATCGCAGGCTTGCCCCACAGAGCCAACGCACGCAGACATGCATCCCGATGTGCAGCACCTCGCGCCGGCCCAATGACAGCGCCGGGCAGGCTCAGCGTGTATTCGGGCTCATCGCCGGCGGGTGCGTGCTCGGCGGCCAGCACCCAGGCGCACAGGCGCGACAGGCGTTGCTCCACGTTCATCGACGGCGGCAGCGCTTCCCAGGCCAGCACGCATTGCGCGTGGCGCACTTGCTGGCCGGTGCGGCTCATCCACGTGTCGAGCCGCGCGCTGTGCTTCCACGCAATGCTGCGCAGTGCGTCGCCGGGGCGGTAGGTGCGCAGTTGGTCTGCGGCTTCTTCGACATGGGTGCGGGCGGCGCGCGTGTCGTCTTCCTCGCCGGGATCGGGCGCAAAGCTGGCGGGCAGCGGCGGCGCAGAGGGTTCCGGCGCGGGATAGACGAGCAATGTCAGCGGCGCATCGGCATAGCTCCACGCGCGAAACAAGCCGAGCGGAAAACGCGTCGACACCGTCAGGCGCGGCAGCTTGAACCACCCGCGCGGCTGATCGGCGAAAGACAACGCGGCCACGATGGCGTCCTGCGCGTCGAGCGATGTTTCCACCGCGGCGGCTTGCGTCGCGCTCACCTCCACACCCACGCGCGCCCACGGTGTGACGTTGGCCAGCGCCACACCCACATTCAACGCATGCCCGGCAAACACCGCGTCGCCCACTGCACCGCGCACTTCCAGATCAACAAGGTTGCGATGCGTCTGCCACATGGCGGACGCCGCCACGCCGGCCAGCACGAAGGTCAGCAGAAAACCCAGGCTCACGTTGTAGTTGAGCGAGGTGAGCAGCATCACCATCAACAGCAGCGCAAAACCCGCACCGGCCGCGGTGGGCAGAATGTAGACGTGATTGCGATCCAGGCGGATGCGGCCCTCGCGCGGCTTGCGCGGCCGTTGCAGAAAGCGTTGCACGCGCGCACGCGCAAAGCGGACGCCGGGCAGCGTCGCCAGGCCCGCGCCCAGCACACGCAGCGGCACGAGCAGCAGAGAAGTGAAACGCGCCATGGCGCTGCGTGCTTAAGGGATGGCAACCGTATCGAGCAGCCGCTGCGCCAGCGCGGTAGCCGACAACGTACCGCCCGTCGGCAGCAGCCGATGTGCCGCCACGGCCTTGAATACGGCTTGCACATCTTCGGGCAGCACGGCATCGCGGCCATCGATGAGCGCCCAGGCGCGCGCCGCCGCCAGTAACGCCAGCCCGGCACGCGGCGACAGCCCCATCTGGACCTGCGCATCGGTGCGTGTGGCGTTCACCAGCGCGAGCACGTAGTCGACCAGTGCCGGCGCCACATGCACGGCATCGGCGGCCGTCTGCAACGCAACGACTTGCGCAGCCGTCAATATGGGCTCGATGTTCTGAGGTGCACCGCCGCCCAGGTACAGCGCGCGCTCCGAACTTTGATCGGGATAGCCCAGCGACAGCCGCATGGTGAAGCGATCCAGCTGCGATTCCGGCAACGGATGCGTGCCGATCTGGTTCAGCGGGTTCTGCGTGGCAATCACGAAGAACGGCTCGGGCAAAGGATATGTGGCCCCATCATGCGTGACCTGCCCTTCGGCCATCGCTTCGAGCAGCGCGCTTTGCGCCTTGGGCGTGGCGCGGTTGATTTCGTCCGCCAGCACCACCTGCGCGAACAGCGGGCCCGGGTGGAATTCGAATGCGCCCTTCTCTTTCACGTAGATCGACACGCCGATCAGGTCGGTCGGCAGCAAATCGCTCGTGAACTGCACGCGCTGGTATTGCAGCCCGAGCGTGCGGGCCAGCGCATGCGCCAGCGTGGTCTTACCCACGCCCGGCAGGTCTTCGAGCAGCAGGTGCCCGCGCGCGAGCAAACACGCCAGCGCCAGGCGGATCTGCAGCGGCTTGCCGAGCACGATGCGATCGAGCGCGCGTTGCGCCTGCGACAACGCAGCCGGCAATGTGAGCGGCGTGGCCGGTGTCGTACGAACGGGAGCGAGCGGGACTTGGTTGGGCGTCATCGAGGTGCAGCCGAGGCAACAATGCCAGCGAGTGTAGCGGCATCGCACGACACCCGTGCGCCCATGTCTTGTCTGCGTGAGCGCGCTACAACATCAGTCCGGTTTGCGCGCGGGGATAGCCGCATCGAGCAACACGCGTGCCGTGCGCGGCAGGCTCTTGATGAGGCGCGGCGCATCGGTACCGAAGGTCTGGCTGGCGGTATAGGCCCCTTCGATCAGGAAGGCGAGGTCGTCCGCCAGCGCATCGGGGTCCGTCGCGCCCGCGGCTTGCGCGCGGTCACGCAGGCGGGCGAGCAACAGCGCCTTGTTGCGCTGGACGAACTGGCGCGCCGGATGCGTCAGGTCCGGAAACTCCGCCGCGACATTCACGAACGGGCAGCCCCGGTAGCCCGGGCGTGAAGCGCGTTCGGAGACATCCATGAAGAACTGCAGCAGTTGCGCGCGCGCATCGTCCGGGTGCTTGGCCATGCTCGCGTTGAAGTAGCCCCAGAAGCTCTCGTCGCTGCGCTCCAGGTAAGCGATGACGAGATCGTCCTTCGATTTGAACTGGCGGTACAGGCTCATCTTGTTGACGCCGGCCTTCTCGACCACGGCCTCGACGCCCACGGCCCGCACGCCTTCGTAGTAAAACAGTTGGCGAGCCGCTTCGAGCAGGCTGGCGTGCGCGTCCTCACCGCTGACGCGGCGTGGCGTCGGCTTGGGTTGATCAACGGTGGAAAGCGCGCGCGGTCCGCGACGGTTGAGGGTGGCCATGGTGGTGCTCCTGCAGGCACGGCGGGAGACAAATCCCCAGCCATGCCGGTGTCATTCGAGTGCTGCTTGACATGTTACCGATCGGTACCTACTATCGCAACCACGTTGTTACCGACCGGTAACGAATGCGATATTGTCGCCCCAAACAAGAATCGAAAGAATCGGACATCCCATGCAGCGACTTGCCCGCCTCATCGCCCCACGTCTGCACTACAGCTGGCTTGCGCTGGCTGTGGTGTTCCTGATCCTCTTGTGCGCGGCCGGTACGCGCGCCACACCCAGTGTGATGATGCTGCCGCTCGAGCACGAATTCGGCTGGAGCCGCAGCACGATCTCGCTGGCCATCTCGATCGGTATTGCCCTGTATGGGCTGACGGGGCCGTTTGCGGCGGCGTCGATGCAGTATTTCGGCATCCGCCCGACGGTGCTCGGTGCGCTGGCGGTGCTGGTTTCAGGCACGGCACTCTCGGCGCTGATGCACGAGCCGTGGCAGATGGTGCTGCTGTGGGGCGTGATGGTGGGCGGCGGCACGGGCGTGGCAGCTATCACGCTGGGTGCGACGGTAGTCAACCGCTGGTTCACATCGCATCGTGGGCTGGCCATGGGCATCCTGACGGCCAGCTCGGCCACGGGGCAGCTCGTGTTCTTGCCGATGATGGCGGCGGTGGTCGAGCACTATGGCTGGCGCCCGGTGGTGCTGATCGTGGCCGGCGCGCTCGCGCTGTTGTTGCCGATCGTATGGCTGCTGCTGCCCGAATCGCCCAAGAGCGTCGGCCTGCGCACCTATGGCGAACCCGCCGATGCGCCGGAAGTCGATCAGGGCCCGCGCGCCAACCCGATCACCCTGGCCGTGCAGACGCTCGTGCAGGCAGCACGCAAGCGCGATTTCTGGCTGCTGTTTGCCAGCTTCTTCATCTGCGGCGCAAGCACCAACGGCTACATCGGCACGCACTTCATCGCCATGTGCGCAGACCACGGGTTCTCTGAAGTGAAGGGTGCGAGCCTGCTCGCTGCCATGGGGATCTTCGATCTGGTCGGGACCACGCTGTCGGGCTGGCTGTCCGACCGCTACAACAGCCGCGTGCTGCTGTTCTGGTACTACGGCCTGCGCGGGCTGTCGCTGATCTACCTGCCGTATGCGTTCGGATTCGAGTTCTTCGGACTGCCGGTGTTCGCGATCTTCTACGGCCTGGATTGGATTGCCACCGTGCCGCCCACCGTGCGCCTGACCAACGATGTGTTCGGCAAGGCCGCCGCACCCATCGTGTTCGGCTGGATCGTCGCGGGGCATCAGTTGGGCGCGGCCTTCGCCACGCTGGGCGCGGGCATGATGCGCGCCTCGCTGGGCAACTACACGCTCGCGTCGATGATCTCGGGCGGGCTGTGCGTGGCGGGCGCTTTCCTGGTGCTGCGCATTCACCGCACGCCCAAGCAGGATGCCGAGCGTGCGGGGCAGCCGGCTACCGCGTAATCAAGGTTTCAGGAAACCGTACCTGGCCAGCACTGCCTGGCCAGCCGGCGACAGCACATACGCCACGAAGTCGGCCGCTGGCTGCGGCTGCTTCGTGCCCGACGTCACGGCGATCGGGTAGGTGAGCGGCACATTCAGCGGCACGGCGCTCGCCACCTTCACCTTGTCAGCGGCGATGGCGGCATCGGTAGAAAACACCAGGCCGGCCTCGACCTCGCCGCGCGACACATAGTCCAGCGCCTGGCGCACGTTCTGCGCCAGCACCGCCTTGGCCTCCACCGGCCCCCACAACTTGGCCACTTCGAGTGCACGCTTGGCATAGCGGCCCACCGGCACCGACGCCGGATTGCCGATCGCCACACGCTTCACTTCGGGCCGAGTGAGATCGGCCAGCGCATGCACGGGCACCGTGCCGGTGGCGGGCACGATCAGGACAAGCTGGTTGGCGACAAAGTCATGACGCGATTCCGCCTTGATGACCTTCTCTGCCACGGCCTTGTCCATCGCCTCCTGATCGGCGGAGGCAAACACGTCAGCCGGCGCGCCGCGCACGATCTGCTGCATCAGCACGTCTGACGCGCCGAAGTTGAGTACAACCTTGGTGTCCGGATGCAGCGCTTCGTACTGCTGCGCGATCGCCTTGAAAGCATTGGTTAGGCTGGCGGCCGCCGAAACCACCAAGTCCGCCGCATACACAGGCGCAGCCAAACCCAATGAAAGCACAGCGACCAGACCCATGGTGCGCACATGCGTGCGAAGCGAAAAGCGTTGCATGAGAAACCCAGAGGGAGAGATGGCAAAGAGATCGCCCGTAATATACGAGTCGATATAACGCTTGGTCAACGCACAACCTGAATGCCGGATATCAGGCTCTCGCCATGTGGCCTTCAGGTGCGATCGGCTCGCGCGGCTTCGTCAATGCAATCGGCAAGCCGCCCGGCAATGGGCTGGCGGCTATGGCGTGGGCGCTCGATCAGGCCGATCTCTCGGTAGAAGGTGTCGTCGCCCAGGCTGATGGCACGTGTACCGGGCGGCCAGGTGTGTTGCGCGGCGGTCTGCGGGGCGAGCGCGACGCCCTGCCCGCGTGCCACGAGTTGCGTCATGCCTTGCAGCTCGTCGAGTTCGATCACGTCGTGCGTGGGGACGTGCTGGTCGCGCAGGAACTGGTCGACACGGCGGCCGCCGAACGAGCGGCGGTCATAGCGGATGAACGGTTGATGCGTGAGCAGCGCGCGCCAGTCGTCGCCGGGCAGGCTGGCAGGCACCAGCAGCACGAAGGGCTCGGCCACCAGCGTGCGCCATTCCAGGTCGGCCGGTACCGCAAACGGCGGGCGGATCAGCACGGCCAGGTCGATCTCGCCGGCATCCACCAGGCCGAGCAGGTCAAGCGAGACACCCGGCAGGATGCGTGCGCGGCAATGCGGGAATTCGGCGCGGAACTGCACCAGCGCGTCCACCAGGAACGACGTCTGCACCGAAGCGATCGCGCCGATGCGCACAAGGCCGCGCTGCTCGTTGCCGCCGGCCTGGTCGCCCAGACGGGTGTACAGCGTGACGATGTGTTCGGCCAGCGCCAGCGCATCGCGCCCGGCGGCGTTGAGCGTGGCCGAGCGGCCCGTGCGGTCAAACAATTGGAAGCCGAGCGACGCTTCCAGCCGCTGGATCTGCGCGCTCACGGCCGACTGCGTCAGGCCGATGCGCTCGCCCGCACCGGCAAAGGTGCCGTGCCGGGCGACGGCGATGAAGGTCTGGAGTTCTCGAAGCATGAGGCGCGCGGATCAGAGCAGAAGCGCAAGGATACGCGCGCGCAGCGCCGTCTTACTTGGCAAACAGCGACGCCATGTTGGCAAACGCCTTCATCTCCATCGCATTGCCCGACGGATCGAGGAAGAACATCGTGGCCTGCTCGCCCACTTCGCCCTTGAAGCGGATGCGCGGCTCGATGATGAAGTCGATGCCGGCGGCGCGCAGCTTGTCCGCTGCCGCTTCCCACTCGGCCATGGAGAGCACCACGCCGAAGTGGCGCACGGGCACGTTGTCGCCATCGACGGTGCTGGTCTTGCGGTGGCCGATTTCGTCCGGCGCGAGGTGCGCAACGATCTGATGGCCGTAGAAATTGAAATCGACCCAATCCGGCGAGCTGCGCCCTTCCGGGCAGCCGAGGATGTCGCCGTAGAAAGCGCGCGCCGCGGCAATGTCGTGCACGGGAAAGGCAAGGTGAAATGGGGCAAGCACAGGCCTGACGTCGTTCATGTCGCTCATGGTGTGGGGCACCGACTAGGAAGGGTTGGAATCAGGCGGCACCGGCACGCGGTGGGGGGGCCACCCACGCACCAGGCCACGTGGGAAAGTCTATGTGGATCCATTCATCCACAAAAGCGATGTTTTTTGGAACTGAGCACCATCAATATCGATTGATGAGACCAAAAAAGACGCCGCTCAACGGCGGCGAAAGAGACACACGGTAGGCGCACCTGCGTGAGCGCAGGCGCGCGAAGCTGGGACAGTTCAGGCGAAAACGAACGGCGTCATGGCCGCTTCAACATCAGCCAGCGGCAGGCGCACGGTGCAGACGGTGGCATCGCCCGGCACATTGGCAACGTGGAAGCCCGCATCGCGCGCCAAGCTGATCATGCGGCGGTTGATGGACAGCACCTCGCCGAAGACTTCGCGCGCGCCGGATACCCGCGCTGCGCGCACCAGCGTGGCAAACAGGCGCCGGCCGACGCCCTTGCCCTGCCACGCATCGGCCACAAGCATGGCGAACTCGGCCACGCCGTCTTCAACGACGAAGCGGCCATCGGCGATCAGGTCTTCGCCGGTGCCGTCGGGGCGCGCCACGCTCACGACCAGCGCCATGTGGTTCACATAATCGATTTGCGTGTAGGCGGCGAGCATCTCGTCGGTCAACCGGCCACCGCCCACCAGGAAGCGCGCATAGCGCGACTCCGACGACAACCCCTCAACCAGAGCGGCCTCAAGCGGAGCGTCTTGCGGCAGAATCGGGCGCACGGTGGCGATGGAGCCGTCATGCATGGTCCAGCGGTCGATCCATTCGGCGGGGTAACGGTGGATGGTGTAAAGCATGGGGATCTCCTCACGCGATGGATCGTTGTTATTGACCGCCAGCACGGGATCACCGCCTGACTTTCTAATTTGAAGCTAGATTAGCAGAAACCCTGACTTTTGCAAGTAAAGTCAGAATTGACTATGCTTTTACCATGAGAATTCCGGAACCCCTCCCCGTCCCAGCGGCGTCCGAGCTTGTGACGTCGATGGAAGAGCCCTGCTCGATTGCAGCCGCCGTGTCGATCGTCGGCGAAAAATGGACGCTGCTCGTGCTGCGGGAGGCGTTTTCGGGCGTGACGCGGTTTGACGAGTTTTTGCGCCGCACGGGGTGCTCGTCGGCGATCCTGTCGTCGCGGCTCAAGGCGCTGGTGACGTACGGCATCCTGCGCCGCGTGCCGTATCAGGAACCGGGCGACCGCGTGCGCGACGCCTACCGGCTCACACGGGCGGGCGTCGATCTGCTGCCCGCCATCGTCGCGCTGATGCAGTGGGGCGACCGCTACCTCACGCCCGACGGCGAAGGCCCGATCCTGTTGCGCGACCGCGAAAGCGGCACGCCGATCCACGTGGCGCTGGTCAATGCGCTGGGCGAACCGGTTGCGCCCAAGAACTCGATGCGCGAGCGCAATCCGCGCTACGGACAGGGCGAAAATCCTGCCGCCACGGCCACTGAGACGCCGCCGGCCAACGGGTAACACACAACTTTACAGGCCCGGCAAAACCCCCTATCGTCGCGGATGAATGGGCAAACGGCCGCGTTCGACCCGGCTTTCCGACGCATCCCGCGCCTTTGTGCCATCGCCCGACGGCCGCCCCTCCTGATTTCGCCCTCGACCTCGCTGCTCACGCCCGGAACCACGACTGCCATGCCCGATGCCGTGGTACCGCTCTACCACCAGATCTACGTCGTCCTGCGCCAACAGATTCTTGAGGGCCGGTTCAGTGACGGCCCGATGCCCGGCGAAATCGAGTTGGCCCGCCAGTTCGGGGCCTCGCGCGTCACGATGCGGCGCGTGTTCGACTACCTCGTCAAGGAAGGTCTGGTACGCCGCCATCGCGGCATGGGCACCTTTGTGGTCAAGCCCGATGACCCGGTCACGATGGGCGGCGGCGCCCAGACGCTGCTGCAGAACATCATCGACGTGGGCGAGCGCACCTCCGCCGTCGTCGTCGAATTTGAAGACGTGCTGGCCCCGCCCGACGAAGCCAAATGCCTGGAAATCGCGCCTGGCACGCCGATCAAGAAACTCGTGCGCGTGCGCCACCTGGAAGACACACCCATGGCGCTCATCACGACGTGGCTGCCGCTGGACGTGACGAGCAAGCTCACGCTTGACCGCCTGGCGAACCAGTCGCTGCTGCGGCTGATCGAGGGCTCGGGCGTGCGGATCGATCGTGCGTCGCAGGTGGTTTCTGCACGTTTGGCCGATGTGGCGACGGCGCAATATCTGGACGTGGCCGTGGGCGCGCCGCTGCTTTCTGTCCAGCGCATCGTGCGCGAGATGAGCGGGCGCCCGGTGCAACTGCTGCAGGGCCTCTACCGACCCGACCGCTACGAATACCGCATGGAACTGTCGCGCGTGGGCGAAGACCGCGCTCGCCTGTGGATCGACAACGCCGGCCACGACGTACAGGGCGGCCACAGCGAAGACGTGGACGAGGCGCCCGCCTCAGTCCCCAACCCGGCCAGCCACCGCGCCTGACACCACCACCAGCAAGGTTATTGGCCGTCAGCAGGCCCAAAAGAAAATTGTTAGCATCGCCGCTTCGCTGCGATGCAGCAATTTCCTTCATGAGGTTTCCATGTCGACCTCGCCTGCGTCCCCCACGCCTGCCGCTGCCACCACAACACCTGCCGCACCTGACACCCAAGGGTTGATCCGCCTGCTTACGGCCGGTGCGGGCATCAGCGTGGCGTGCATTTACCTGAACCACCCGCTACTGGGCCTCATCGGCCGCGACCTTGCCATCGCGCCGCACGCGCTGGGCGTGTTGCCGACGCTCACGGCGGCAGGGTATGCCAGCGGCATCTTTTTCTTCGGCCCGCTGGGCGACCGCTACGATCGCCGTCTCGTCATCCTGTGGAAGGCCGTGCTGCTCACGCTGGCGCTCATCGCCAGTTGCCTTGCACCCAACCTGCCACTGCTGGCAGCGGCGGGCTTCGCTGTCGGGCTGTCGGCCACCATCGCGCAGGACTTCGTGCCCAGCGCCGCCGCCATCAGCACCGACGACAACCGCAATCGCAACATCGGCACGGTCATGACGGGGCTGTTGATCGGCATCGTCGGCTCGCGTGTGTTCAGCGGCATCGTGGCGGACCACTTCGGCTGGCGCGCGGCATTCGGCGTGTCAGCGGTGGCGATTGTCGGGCTGGCAATTGCCGTGCGCGCTGCCCACTTTGGTGTGGCGCCGTCCCCCGCGACCATGCGTCAGCCTTACCTCACGCTGCTGCGCTCCCTGGGCACGCTGTTCGCGCAGCACCCGCGGCTGCGCGCGTCGGCCATCACGCAGGCGTTCATCGGCATTGCGTTCTCGGGCTTCTGGTCCACCGTGGCACTGCATCTGACGAGTTCGCTCGGGCTGTCGACGGGGCAAGCGGGTCTGCTGGGCCTGGCCGGCGCAGCAGGCGCGCTGGGCGCGAGCATTGCCGGACGGTTGTCGGGCCGCGTTGCGCCAGGCCACATCGCAGCAGGCGGCGCGTTGCTCATGGCAGTAACGTTTGCCGCGATGACGCTGTTCCCGCAATCGCTGATCGCCATCGTGATCGGCACGCTGATCTTTGACGTGGGCGTGCAGGCCGCGCTGGTGTCGCACCAGACCATCATTTACGCATTGGCGCCCGAAGCGCGCAGCCGCATCAACGCGGTGTTCATGACGGCGCTATTCATCGGCATGTCGGTGGGCGCGTATGGCGCGAACCTGGCGTGGACGAGCGCGCGCTGGACTGGACTGATGGCGTTCTGCACGGCGGCGGCGCTGGTGGCGCTGGGGTTGCGTGCAGTGTTCAACGTGCGGCAGGGGGCCCGTTGACAAGCCCGCTCGGCATTGCGGTTGTGACCATTTGTGAACTATAGTTTACAGGTCGAAGTGCGATCCTTAGCATCCCCGCATGCTGACGATCCGCACCACCACCGCTTTCGACACCTGGTTTTCGAAGCTGCGTGACAAGACTGCGCAGCGCCGTATCCAGGTGCGCATCGACCGCTTGCAACTGGGTCATCCAGGTGATGTGAAGCCTGTCCGAGCTGGTGTCAGTGAACTACGCATCAATCACGGCCCCGGCTACCGGGTGTATTTCGCCCAGCGTAGCGCAGTACTGATCATCCTGTTATGTGGCGGTGACAAGTCGACACAGGAAGCCGACATCCGACGCGCGATTGAGTTGTCGCGCCATCTCGACGTGGAGTGACCATGCCTAACGACAAACCCGTCAAAACCCGCCCGTGGGACTCCGCCGAGCATCTCAAGACCGAGGCCGACATGGCCGCATATCTGGACGCGTGCCTGGAGGAAGCGGCCGACGACCCCGCATTCATCACCCACGCGCTGGGCGTGGTGGCCCGAGCGCGCGGCATGACGCAGCTCGCACGTGACACCGGCATGACGCGCGAAGGGCTGTACAAGGCCTTGTCCGAAGAAGGCAACCCGAGCTTTGCCACTGTGCTCAAAGTCATGCGGGCGTTGGGTATTCGCCTGCATGCGGTCGCGGTGTAAGAGGCCGGGCGTACCCGTTTCTGCGTAACCTCCGCAGGCCTCCGGCAACACACCATCTCATCCATCGGGGCAATTCCGGGGCGCGACAACTTGCGACATGTCGCTACAATTCTGAGGGTCAGCTTAGGCTGCCCACAGAACAACCACACCGAGACGCCCTCATGGATAGCACTGCCACCCCGCACGCGGTTGACCCGCACGACACACGTCGCCGCATCTTTGCCATCGTCGGCGCGTCGTCGGGCAACCTCGTGGAATGGTTCGACTTTTACATCTACGCGTTCAGCTCGCTGTACTTTGCGCCGGCGTTCTTCCCGAGCGGAGACCGCACGACGCAACTGCTGAACACAGCGGGTGTGTTTGCGGCTGGCTTCCTCATGCGGCCGATTGGCGGCTGGCTGTTCGGCCGCATTGCCGACAAGCGCGGCCGGCGCACCGCGATGATGATCTCGGTGCTGATGATGTGCGGCGGCTCGCTGCTGATCGCGGTGCTGCCGACCTACGCGCAAATCGGCGCACTCGCCCCGTTCCTGTTGCTCGTGGCGCGGCTGTTCCAGGGTCTGTCGGTGGGCGGGGAATACGGCACCAGCGCGACCTACATGAGCGAGGTGGCACTGCAGGGGCGGCGCGGCTTCTTTGCCTCGTTCCAATATGTGACGCTGATCGGCGGCCAGCTGTGCGCGGTGCTCGTGCTGGTGATCCTGCAGCAACTGCTGACGACGGCCGAGCTGAAAGCCTGGGGCTGGCGCATTCCGTTCGTGGTGGGCGCACTGACGGCGCTGATTGCGCTGTACCTGCGTAAATCGCTGCACGAAACGCAGACCGCCTCGGCGCGCAAGGCAGAGCACGCAGGCACGATCCGCGGCGCGTGGCAGCACAAGGGCGCGTTCCTGCGCGTGATCGGCTTTACCGCCGGCGGCTCGCTGATCTTCTACACGTTCACGACGTACATGCAGAAGTACCTCGTCAACACGGCACACATGGAGACCAAGACCGCCTCCAACGTGATGACGGTCGTGCTGTTCGTCTACATGCTGCTGCAGCCGGTGTTTGGTGCACTGTCCGACCGTATCGGCCGCCGCAATTCGATGCTGCTGTTCGGAGCCCTCTCGGTGCTGGGTACGGTGCCGCTCATGAATGCGCTGGCCACGGTGTCCAGCCCCTTCGCGGCCTTCGGCCTCATCACGGTGGCGCTCGCGATCGTCAGCTTCTATACGTCGATCAGCGGGCTGATCAAGGCCGAGATGTTCCCGCCGGAAGTGCGTGCGATGGGCGTAGGCCTGTCGTATGCGATTGCCAACGCGGTGTTCGGTGGCTCGGCGGAATACGTGGCGCTGTGGTTCAAGCAGGCCGGCACTGAATCGACGTTCTATTGGTATGTGACGGCGCTGTGCGCGGTGTCTTTCATCGTGACGTACTTCATGCCTGATCCGAGCAAGGAAGGGTATCTGCGCCACGAGCCGTAATTGCGGCCTGGCGTTTCAACGACAAGCCCCTACCGCGACCACCGATTTCTCAAACGGCGCTCGCAGTAGGGGCTTTCTGCATCGCCCTCCGGCTAACGCAGCGTGCCGAACGCGGCCGCAACCAAACGCCGCTGCTCCGCTTGATGGGCACGCACCGATGCATGCGCGCCCGACGGCGTAGCGCTGCGGCACACGCTGGCCAGTCGGCACCCCTCTGGTAGGCACATCTCCAGCGCGTCGCGCACGAAGCGCCATGCGCCCTGGTTGGCATCTTCTTCCTGCGCCCAGACGATTTCATTCAGGTTCGGGAACGCCGTCAGTGCGGCCACGAGTGCCTCCTGCGGAAACGGGTAGAGCTGCTCAACGCGAACCAACGCCACATCCGCGCGGGCATCGCGCTCGCGCAGCGCGAGCAGTTCGTAGAAGAACTTGCCGCTGCACAGCACCACGCGCGTAATGGTTTGCCGATCGGCCACCCCGGCGTCGGCCAGCACCGGCATGAAGCGCCCGTCGATCACGTCCCGCACGCGCGAATGCGAACGCCCGTTGCCATAGAGTTCCGACTTGGGCGACATGACAATCAACGGCTTGGGCGTTGCCAGCGTGGCTTGCTCGCGTAGCAGATGGAACCACTGGCCCGACGTCGACGGCACGACCACGCGCAAGTTGCCCTCCGCGCAAAGCTGCAGGAAACGCCCCAGGAATCCGTTGGAATGTTCCGGCCCGACCCCCTCGTGGCCGTGCGGCAGCAACATGGCCAACGCCGATTGGCAACCCCACTTGTATTCACCCGAAGCGATGTACTGGTCGATCAAGACCTGCGCGCCGTTAGCGAAATCGCCAAACTGCGCCTCCCACAACGTCAGCCGCGTGCGGGTCTGTACGCTGTAGCCGTACTCGAAGCCCAGCGCGGCTTCTTCCGACAACGGGGAGTTGACGACATCGAACGCGCCCTGGCACGGCGCCACGTGCTGCAGCGGAACGTACCGGTCGCCCTCGTCAGACACCATCGCCTGCGAATGCCACACCGCGTGCCGGTGCATGAACGTGCCGCGCCCGACATCCATGCCGGACAGCCGGATGCTGTGCCCGTCTTCGAGCAGCGTGGCATGGGCGAGGTTTTCAGCCAGGCACCAGTCCACCGCATGCTCGTCGCTCGATACCGCGGTACGCCAGCGCTCGCACAGGCCGCGCACAACATCGTGCAGGAGCACGCCGTCGGGCGGTGTGGTGAGCGTCTGCGTCAACGCCTGTACGCGCTGCGATGACAACGGCTGAAGCTGGCGACGCGCAGCGCTCGGCAACGCAACGTCGGACGCACGCGGCGCCATGCCGGGGGCACGCTGCAAATCACGCACGGCCGCTTCACGCAACTCCGCCAGACGCGTCGATTCCGCACTGGCAACGTGATACTGCTCCGTGACCGTCGGGTGCGCGGCAATGGCCGCGTGCAGCGCGGGCTGCGTCACGGCAGGCGTGTCGTGCTCCGAATGCCCCAGGCGGCGATAGCCGATCAGATCGATGACGATATCGGCGCCGTGCTCCATGCGGTATGCGATGGCAATGCGTGCGGCACGCAAGACGGCTTCGGGGTCGTCCGCGTTGACGTGGAGCACCGGGGCATCAACCATGCGCGTCACGTCGGTGCAGTAGTCGTTGGCACGCACGTCCATCACGTTGGGTGTCGTAAAGCCGATCTGGTTATTGACGATCACGTGCACGACCCCGCCCGCCGTGTAGCTGTTGCGGCGGGTCAGGTTCAGTGTCTCCATGACAACACCTTGCCCGGCGAATGCCGCATCGCCATGCACCATCACCGGCAGGCACGGCGTGCCGGGGTGCTCGTCCAAATGCGCGCGCGCCATGCCGCAGACGATCGGGTACACGCTCTGCAGGTGCGATGGGTTGGGTGCCAGCACCAGCGTGATCTCATCGCCCGCAACTGCCCGACCCGCGAGGCCGCCGAGGTGATATGGCAGATCCCGCTGGGCGAATGCGACGTCTGAATCCGGATCGAGCCGATCCAGCATGCCCCGTGCGTCAAAGCCCATCACGTTGACGAGCGTGTTCAAGCGCCCACGATGCGGCAAGCCGAGAAACACCTGCCGCACGCCGTGGCCGGCCCCTTCCTCGACAAGCGTATCGAGCAACGGCACCAGGCTCTCGCAGCCCTCCAGAGAGAAACGCTTGGCATGTGCAAACGTGCCGGCGGCAAGGCGCTCCCACATCTCCGCCGCCACCAGCCTGCGCAGCAGCCAGCGCTTCTGGTCGGGGGCGAGCGGCGGCGCCAGCAGTTCAGCCTCCATGCGGGCGTAGAGCCACGCGCGGCGCTGACGCTTGCGCACGCTGCTGCAATCGAGACCGATCGTCCCGCAGTACACGCGCTTGAGCTGCCATTCGAGTTCCTGCATCGTCGTCGCCGTGGGCAGGACCGTGCTTGCCGGCTCGCGCTTCTGCGCAGGGTCGAGGCCGTGAAACCGCAGGCGAAGCTCGGGCACCTCGGGCAGGGGCACGCGAGCGAGCGGGTCCAGGCGCGCGCGACGATGCCCATGCTCACGATAGGCTTCGATGAACTGCGTGACAGGGGTGGATGGGGGCGCCGCCAAGGCAGTGCCGATCAGCGCGGTCGACGGGTCAAACGTTGCGGCCAAACCCGGGTCGGCCATTTGAGGAGCGTGCGAAGACATGGTTGTTCAGGAGATAAGAGACACCGTGGGTTGATCCCACCATCGGCACTCCGGCGCACCCGCGCGCGCAATCCTCCGACCAGCACAGCGGTTGCGCAGCAGACGCGTGTTCGGCAAATGGCGGGACCGTTCGAAGCGCCAAAGCAGGCGCTACGTCGATTCCTTCTGTTACGAGCCGCCAGGCGACGGCCCGTGCCTCCTCCGTTGGACTGCTGACTGCAACATCACTGCGGTAACGACAACGACAAATTACGAAAGCGTTTGTGCGCGCGCCCAGCCCGCGTGTGCCAGGGTGGCCGTCTCGCCCTGCGTGCCATGCGCATGGTCCGGCGCGTCGCCATGCAACTTGAAGGCGCTGACCATATCGGCCAGCTGATCGGCCTGGCCCTGCAGCGCCTGCGCCGATGTCGCGCTCTCTTCCACCAGCGAGGCGTTTTCCTGCGTGGCCTTGTCCATCTGCGTGATGGCCTCGTTGATCTGCTCGATGCCTTCACTCTGCTCACGGCTCGATGCGCTGATCTCGGAAACGATGTTCGTCACGTTCTGGATACCGGCCACCACATCGCGGATGATCTGGCCGGCCTCTTCCACCTTGGCGGTGCCGGAGCCGACGTGGCTGACCGAATCTTCGATGAGCGCCTTGATCTCCTTGGCCGCTGCGGCGCTGCGCTGTGCAAGGCTGCGCACCTCGCCCGCCACCACGGCAAAGCCGCGGCCCTGCTCACCGGCGCGGGCGGCTTCCACTGCGGCGTTGAGTGCCAGGATGTTCGTCTGGAACGCGATGCTGTCGATCACGCCGATGATGTCGACGATCTTGCGTGACGACGCGTTGATGGTGCTCATGGTTTCGATCGCCTCGTCAACGGCATCGCCGCCCTTGGTGGCCACCAGCGATGCGTTGGATGCCAGGCGGCTGGCTTCCTGCGCGTTGTCTGCGTTCTGCTTGACGGTGGACGTGAGCTGTTCCATGGCCGCCGCCGTTTCTTCCAGCGAGCTGGCCTGCTGTTCGGTCCGGCTGGAGAGATCGATGTTGCCGCTGGCCACCTCACGCGATGCGCGGGTGATGGTGTCCGTTCCGCCACGCACACGGCCGACGATGCCGTGCAGGTTCTCGGTCATGTGCTTGAGCGCAGCCAGCAGGCGGCCAATCTCGTCTTGCGTGCCGACCTCCAGACGATGTGTCAGATCGCCCTGCGCCACGGCCTCGGCCAGATGCACGGCACGGTGGATCGGGCCGGTGATCGTGCGGGTGATGAAACCGCCCGTGGCAATGGCAAGCAGGGTTGCCAGCACGGCCAGCACGATCATCTGGATCTTCGCGTTCGCGCCTTGTGCGGCCGCTTCGCCCACGTCGTGCTCCATCTCGCTGGCCTGGTGGTCCACCATCTTGTCGACCAGCACGTAGTACTGGTCTTGCAGCCGGCTCATGTCACCCTGGTACAGAACGCGTGCGTCTTCCGGCTTGTTGGCATCGACCAGCTCGAAGAACTTGCGCACGCTGGCACCGTAAGCGGAGCGCGCGTCGAACTGTTCCTTGAAGAGCGCCTTGCCCGCGTCGGTCGTCAGCATCTTCTCCAGCCGCCCATACGCCTGGCCGTTGGCCTGGCGGATGGCCGCGTAGTCGCTCATGTACTTCGCTTTCTGCTCGGCTGACGTGGCCAGCAGCAGATTGCTGAGGATGCCGTTGGCCTTGTAGCCGTTGTTCTTGATCTGGTTGCTCAGTGCGATCAGCGAATAGCGTTCGCTGACGATCCGGCCCATCTTGGTGTTGTTGTCGTCCAGCCGTTGGATGCCGACCGTGGCAGTCCCGATCAGCAGCGCCACGACAAGCGCGAACGCTGCACCAAGGCGCACCCCGATCTTCATATCCGAGATTCTCATTTGCTTCATTCCTGTTTCAGCGGCTTCAGAGAGAGACGTCATGACCTGGGCAGCGCCATCGCCTTGACCATCTGGCGATGCACTCAGGTGCATGCGTTGAAGCAGGAGCATCTCGAAGACATGTGCGGCTGTCGTTGACCGATCTTCAAAACCGTCGCGCTGCAAGATTGCCCAGGCTGCTTCGATCGGAAATGACGGCACCGCCAAAGGAATCTTGAATGCGATGCCAATACAACAACGCGCCTCGAATCCGTGCATGCGACGGGGCATGCAAGTGCCTGATCGGAGCCTGCATGGCGCCAACCCTGGTGTGGGCGGCACATCTGATCAAAATGAAGAGAACGAACGCGCACCAAAGTTGAGCTTTTTGAATCTTGGCCGCGCGAAAACTTCCGATCTGAAATTATTTTATGTCTCGTATGCAGATGGAAAACGCGTTGACCATCGTGCAGTCATACGCCGCTGCTACTGTCTCTGCCGCCCGAGATGCCACGCTGGCCGAACGGACTGCGGCCACGGCCTGCAGCGTGACATGAGCGCGTCGGAACACCCATCGGCTTCATGACGTCTTGGCTTCGACCCCACTCAGTCGATCAACGCTGTGCTGTTGTGTCCATCAATGGCCGAGAGCCTTGCCAGCCCCAAGGTGTTCCATGGCTTCGTGCGCATCCATCAGGATGCGTAGCGCAACGAGAATTGTTGAGCTTCTCGCTCGACGGTGGTCCATACAATCGACGTCAGCGGTCTGCCTTGCTGCGCGGACGCCACATGTTGCCGACCATTTGAACCCTTGATGATCGATCCAAACGAGCTCGAGGCGTTGAACGTCTCGATCAACGCCAACCTGGCCCATGTCTCAAAACTGGGCGCGCGCGTCGTTGTCATGAGCCGCTTCATTGCCGCCGTCTTTCCGCACGTACCGGCCGGCGAATGCGCCGCCATCGAGCGAACCTTCCGGCGCGAGGTCAACAACGCCATGTCGATGACGAGCGACGAGCCCGTGCCAGGTGCGTACGAGGAAGCGCTGCTGAACGAGGTCAACCTGTTGATTGCCGCGTTGAAGCAGCGCTCGCAGATGCTGCTGTAAGCCGGTTGCGCCGTCACACTCACGCGGCGGCGTGGACACCAAACCGCTGCTGGATCAACGCCGAAGGGTAGCGGTAATTCCAACGAAGCTCGGTGCCGGCCGCCACGGGTTCGGTGGTGAAGAATGCGCGGATGGAAAAGCGCTGCCCGCCGCATGAAACGGCCCGGAACACGGCACCTTCCATGTTGTAGCCGGTCTCGGATTGCCGATCCGGCTGGTCGCCCGCGTAGGCGAACACGGTGTTGGCCATCGCGAGGATGTTCTCGCCGTCGACCCACGATTCGATGCCGTCCGCGGTGGTGGACAGCACGAACGCGTCTTCGATGCAGGTGTAGTACGTGGCGGGGGTCATCAGCCGGCCGCCGTACACGCCCACGCATTCACCCGCAGCAATATCCCGCGCGGCAAACACACCGCGCTCGCCCACGAGGGCATGTTCGCGTGCGTCACGCAGATCGTCGGGTCGCATCAGCCTGCAGAGGAGCGTGCTGCTGTACAGCGCGCCCCGCGCCTCGGGTGCAGCACCGGCTTGCAGGTAAGGCCAGACCGCACTGGCGGGGTAGCTGCGCGGGCTGCCGGCCGGGTGGCCGGTGTCGGACAACGTATGGATGATGATGGGCAGGCTGGCTTCATCCCGAAACGGATAGCGCGTATCCACCTCGGGCGAGTACTGCAATCGCGCAATCGCATGCGTGCGCTTGAACGCGGCGACCTGCTCGTGCAGCCTGCGTACGCAGCGCATGACGACCTCGTCGTCCGGCTGGTTGGCCGCGAGTTCCAGAATCTCGGCGTTGAGCGCCTGCACCACCGCGTACAAGGCCTCGTGCCGGGCCGAGAGTTCAGCCGCCTCGGCAGCCTGACGGATGTACCGATCAATGCGCTCAACCAGCGCGTCTGCGGAAGGTGATACGGAGCAAGACATGGAGCAATGTGAGTAAGGCGAGCTGTGCCGGGTGGCAACCACCATAGCGGCTGCGCCACCGCCCGCGCCGCATGCAGGCGAAGCCGGGCTGCACCGGCCGAAGTACGACACGACACGCTCCGCGGCTTTCTCAAGAAAGCTCATCAAATCTGCCATTTCGTTGAAGGCATCGACGCACCGTGTCATGGCATGCCGCAAAACACGTCATCCCTCGTCAGTGGGGGATATGGCACGGTTCATGCACCTTGCTCCGCGTCTGATGACAACGATAACGACGGGCGGGTGAGATGAAACAAGAAGACAAACGGGTCGACCGGGGCGGGCGAGCCCCTGCGCATTCGACAGACACGCGCCTGCATGGCGTCATTGCCGATGTGTCCCGGCGGCATTTCGTACTGGGGATGGGTGGGGTGCTTCTGGCGGGCTGTGGCGCAGGCAGCGGTGGCACAACAACGGGGGGTAGCACGCAGTCGACTGACGGTTCGGTGTCGGGTACGCCGGCCGCTTCGTCGCCCGTGGCCAGCCCTGCGCCGGCCCCCAGCCCAACGGTGCAGAGCTTCACGCACCCGGGCCTGCTGCACACCGAAGCCGACTTCGCGCGCATGCGCACCAAGGTAGCGGCCAACGCCTCGCCGTGGGTCGACGGCTGGAATGTGCTCACCGCCAACAATCACACCAGCCTGACGCGCAACCCCAACCCGCAGACCGCCATCTACCGCGGCAATGACGGCGTGCATGCCGAGAACTACAGCATCCTCTACAACGACGTGGCAGCCGCCTATGCGTGCGCCCTGCGCTGGAAGGTCTCGGGCGATACCGCCTACGCTGACAAGGCGGTGCAGTACCTGGACGCGTGGTCGTCCACGCTCACCGTGATCGGCGGCGACAGCAACGCGGACTTGGCTGCCGGCATCTACGGCTACGAGTTCGCCAACGCCGGCGAGATCATGCGCAGCTACAGCGGCTGGAGCGCCAGCGGCCTCGCTGCGTTCCAGGCGCTCATGCGCAACGTCTTCTACCCCATCAACCACGATTTCCTGAACCGTCACAACGGCACCGAGATCACGCATTACTGGGCCAATTGGGACTTGTGCAACGTCGCCTCGGTGCTGGCCATTGGCGTGCTGTGCGACGACGCCGATCTCTTCAACGAGGCCATCACGTATTTCAAGCTTGGCGCGGGCAACGGCTGCATCGAGCAGGCCGTGTACTACGTGCACCCCGGCTATCTCGGCCAGTGGCAAGAAACCGGCCGCGACCAGGGCCACAACACGCTGGGCATCGCACTGGGCGGCGCCATCTGCGAGATGGCATGGAACCAGGGCGTCGACCTGTACGGCTACGACAACAACCGCTTCCTGGCCGGTGCGGAATACGTGGCCAAGGCTAACCTGATCCAATCGGGCACCACGTTCTACACCGTGCCCTACGTCACCTACCAGAACGTGGACGTGACGCAGAGCGTGTTCGCAACAGGCGGCCAAGGCACCATCCGCCCGTGCTGGGCGCTGGTCGCCAATCACTACATCAATCGCAAGGGCCTGGCCGCGCCTTACAGCCAGCAGTTTGCCAATCAGATCGCGCCCGAAGGCGGTGGCGGCAACTACGGCCCCAACAGCGGCGGCTATGATCAGCTCGGCTACGGCACCCTCACCTGCACGCTGGATGCGGGCACGCCGGCCAGCGCGCCCACTGGTGTCACGGGCTATGCCAGTGCCGGTAGCGCCGTGCTGTCATGGTGGGGCTGTAGCGGCGCCACCAGCTACAACGTCAAGCGCGCCACCATTGCCGGTGGCCCGTACAGCATCGTCCAGAGCGGCATTACCGATCTGCTGACCTGCACCGATACGCCACCCGCGGCCGGCACGTACTTCTACGTCATCACCGCGCAAATGCCGTCCGGTGAATCGGCAGCATCCAATGAAGTGAAGGTCATCACCGCGATGCAGCTGCACACGCAACTGGCCTTTGACGAAGGCACGGGCACCACAGCCGCCGACAGTTCAGGCAACGGCCACGCTGGCACGCTCAACGATGCGGCAGCGTGGGGCACGGGGCACAGCGGCAACGCGGTCTCGCTCAACGGCTCGGGCGCCTACGTTGCGCTGCCTAACGATCTATTGACCGATGTGTCGGACTTCACCATTTCAGCCTGGGTGTTCTGGAACGGCTCACAAACCTGGGCGCGCATTTTCGACCTTGGCGCCGGCACCGGCCGCTACCTGATGCTCACCCCGAACAACAACGCGGGCGTCATGCGCTTTGCCATCACCGTCAACGGCCATGGTGACCAGATGATCGACGCCCCTGCCGCCCTGCCGTCCAAGCAATGGGTGCACGTGGCCGTCACGCTGTCCGGCGCAAGCGCAACGCTGTATGTGAACGGCGCGGCCGTCAACACCAACACCGCCATGTTCCTGGCGCCGTTCCGCCTGGGCAGCACCACGCAAAACTGGCTGGGCAGATCGCAATACAGCGCCGATCCCACATTCAATGGGCGGATCGACGATTTCCGCATCCACCGTGGCGCGTTAAGCGCTGCGCAAATCGTGTCCTTGATGAACAGCTGACCGGAGACCCTCGGCAATGAAGCTCACCCCCTTCCTGGCTGCATTGGCAACGCTTGCCAGCACGACCGCAGCCCAGGCTGCCGATACCCCCGTTTCCACGCAATGGGGCACCGTCAGCGAACCGGCCCTGCCCGCCACCGTGTGCGGCACGCCGCTTGCCGCCGCCATCACGCCCGTCAATGGCTCGGTGGATGCGGTGGATGGCAATCCGTCCAACTCGCAGCCCGACACCAAGCGTATCCAGGCCGCCATTGATGCTTGCCCCGCCGGACAAGCCGTCAAGCTCGTAGCAGGCGCGGCCGGTGAAACCGGCTTCCTCTCCGGCCCGCTCAAGATCAAATCGGGCGTCACGTTGTGGATCGACAAGGGCGTCACGCTCTTCGCCTCGCGCAACCCGGCCGATTACGACAACGGCGTGGGCACCTGCGGCACGGCCACCACAGCCAACGACAAATCGTGCAACCCGCTCATCACCGCGCGCGACACGGTGGGCAGCGGCATCGTGGGTGACGGCACCATCGACGGGCGCGGCGGCAGCCTCGTCACCAGCGGGCCCAACGCCAACCGCCTCACGTGGTGGGACATCGCCTATCTGAACAAGACCAAGGGCCTGAACCAGCAGAACCCGCGCCTCGTGCAACTCTTCAATGGGAGCAATTTCACGCTGTACCGCGTGACGGTGCAGAACTCGCCCAACTTTCATATCGTGACAACGGGCACGGCTGGCGTCATCGCCTGGGGCATCAAAATCGTGACGCCGAGCCTGGCGTATTCCGTGCCCGGCTACAAGTGCGCCGCCGGCACCACGCCAGACCAAGTCACGCCCGCCACGTGCTTCACGCCCGAGACCGTCAAGAACACCGACGGCTTCGACCCCGGCCAGTCCACCAACGTGCTGCTGGCGTACTCGTACATCAGCACCGGGGACGACCACGTAGCCGTCAAAGCCAGCAGCGGCGCCGTCAAGAACCTGACCTTCGCGCACAACCACTTCTACTATGGGCACGGCCTGTCGATCGGCAGCGAGACCAACGCGGGTGTGAGCAACATGCTGGTGACAGACCTCGTCATGGACGGCAACGACAGCTCGGGCGGCGGCGGACTGCGTATCAAATCCGACGCCTCGCGCGGCGGCCACGTCGACAACATCGTCTACAACAACATCTGCATGCGCAACGTCAAGGCACCGCTGGTGTTCGACCCGTTCTACAGCAGCAGCAAAGGCAAGCTGTATCCCAACTTCACCAACATCGTGGTGAAGAACTTCCACGACACAGGCACCGCCAAGCTCAAGGCACGCACCATGACCTTCCTCGGCTACGAGGCCAACAAGCAGAAGCACCCGCTGACGATCACGCTGGACAACGTGGTCTTTGACGGCGCGCAGCCTGCGTTCGAGGGCGCGCACGATGGTGGCCCCGCCTCCCCCGCTGACGTGCACTTCACATATGGCGGCACGGGCCCGGTCAGCTTTGCGGGCAACATCGTCACCTCGTCGTCCAATGACGTCACGGTGAAGGGTGCGCCGGGCACAGCGGCGCCAGTGGACTGCAGCAATGCGTTCGTGCCGCTGAAGTCGGTGGCGCCCAGCTCGCCGATCTGACAGAGCAGAGAGTAACGCCGGGGCCACTCCATCCAGCCCCGGCCGAAAGGTAGCCGCCAGGAACCATGGACTAAGATGCCAAGCTCGCCGGCGTATTGCGTTCCGGGCCGTTGCCTGAAATGCGCCAACCCGATGCTTATGCCTTGATCCATGACATCCGTGGTCCGCCCCATTTCCAGCACTTTCCGCCGCTCGCCCTGCCGCCTGCGTCATCTCGCGGCCCTGCTGACCGCCCTATCGGTCATGCAGGGTGCCCTCGCGCTGCCCGAAGATGCGCCACACCAGTTTCGGATCGAACGTGCGCCGCTGGAACACGTGCTGATGGAGATCACGCGGCTGAGCGGGCACCCGCTGTCCTTCGCGTCCAATCTGGTGAAAGAGCGCGTAGCCGGCCCCATCAAGGGCACCATGACCGCAGCGCAGGCCGCGCGGGCCGCATTGCAGGACAGCGGGCTCGCGCTGGCCATCCTGCCCGACGGCACGCTCACCGTCGTCGCCTCCGACACCACCGGCAGCACGCGCACCGATGCCCAGCCGCGCAACATCGGCACGCTACCGCAGACAGAAGTGCATGCCAACGCAGACCAGGGCTTTGCAGTGTTTTCCACCAGCGCAATCACCCGCGTGGAAATGCCGATGACGAGCATGCCGAATGCCGTCAACACCATCACCAACGGCCTGCTGACCAGCCTGCGTCCACCGTCGCTGGCAGCGGCCCTGGCACAGACCGGCGTCACCTCGGTGCTGACCGATCCGACCGCGCCGCCGCTGTATGCCATCCGCGGCTTCATGACCGACACGATCTCGGTGGACGGCCTGCCCGACAAGCTCGCTTCACTGCGCCCAATGGAGGCGGTGGAAGACATCAACGTCATCAAGGGGCCGAATGCCGATGTGGCGGGTGTCACCATGGCGGGCGGCGCGATCAATGCCAACCTGAAAGCGCCCACCAAGACGACCCAACGCAGCGTCACCGTGGAAGTGGGCTCGCACGCAGAACGCAAGGTCGTGGCTGATCTGGCGGGGGCCATCGGGCCGAACGGGCTGTCGTATCGCGTGGTGGCGCTCAACGACACCACAGCCAACAGCGACGGCGGCTATGCAGGCCACCGCGTCAGCTACGGCCACGCTGCGCTCGGCTGGAGCAACAGCGCCACGGACATCACCGTGGGGGCAGAAACGCTGTCCAGCCGTCAGCCGATCCAACCGGCCACGTTTGCCTTGAACGGCGCCCCCGCGCGCATTCCTGCGCAAACCCCGCTCGGCAATGCGGACGACCGCGTGCAAGGCAACGGCACCCGGGTGTACTACACGCTCTCGCACAACCTGTCCGACGATTGGGCCGTGCATTCTCGCGCCAGCTATGAATCCGTGTCGGAAGAGTCCGTCCAATGGCACCTTGGGCCAGCGCCGGGCAACACCGTGCCGAACACCATGTGGGGCCTGGGCTATCGCACGGACAGCCACCTCTGGGCGCTCTCCAATGAGTTCACGGGCGCCTTGTCACAAGGCCCGCTGCGGCACACATTCACACTGGGCTGGGACGAACTTCACGAGCGGCAGGATCTGCTTACGCCCGGTGGCTACTCGCAGGCAACGCAAGACCCGTTTGCGCCGGTGCCGCTGCCGGCGGCGGTCTTCATACCTGGCATACGGCTATCGCAAACGGTACGGCAATCGATCTTCCGGCTGCGTGACCGCATTGCCATTGGCGAGCGTTGGGAGGTCTCGGCCTCCATTCGCGCGAACGACTACGTCGCCAAGCTGCCCCACGCGCAACTTCAAGGGCTGGCATGGACGCCGGCCGCAGGCGTGCTCTATAAGCTGACACCGCACACAGCGTGGTTTGCCGACTACTCGCGCGGGTTCCAGATCAACACGGGCTACTTCTACAACGGCAGTGCCATGCAACCCGAACGCAGCCGCCAGTTGGAAACCGGTCTGCGCTGGGAAAACACCGCGCACACGTTGACCGCGCAGGCCGCGCTTTATCGCATCAACGCAAACAACGTCAGCCTGGCCGACGTTTCGCACCCCGGCTACTACACGCAGATCACCAACCAGACCAGCGAAGGGATGGAACTGTCTGTGCAAGGCACGCTGGCCCCCGGCTGGGAGACTGCGTTGTGGCTGGCGCTGTCTCGTGTCTCAGGCACACTGCCGGGCGGCTTCCTGCCAAGGGCGCCCACGCGCGGCGGGTCACTGTGGACGACCTACACCGTGCAAGGCGGCGCACTCGCGGGCGTTGGCGCGGGCATTGGCGTCAACGCGCAGAGCGGTATCGACGCCTATGGCGAAACGCCATTCCGCCTGCCGGGCGCCGTGCGCGTGGACAGCAGCCTGTTCTGGCATCAGAAGCGATGGCGCATCGACGTGTTCGCGCGCAACCTCTTCAATATCCGCGCTTACGGCAACACGCTCACCAGCAACTTCATCCCCATCCTGCCAGGCCGCACGCTGGCACTGCGCGTGACGCACAACTTCTGAGCCGACGCGGCCCACGCTAGTTGATCAGATCCTTGGCGGCCTTGCTGCCTTCTTCCATCAGCTTGGCCAGCGTGTTGGCGCGGTTGAGCGAGTTCTGCATCTCTGCGCTGCGGATCATGGTGTCTGCCTGCATCTGCATGATGCGTTCCATGCGCGAGTCAGCATCCGCTTGTACGTGTCCGCCGGGCAACTCGGTGCGCGGGCGCCTCGCGGACGGTTGCGCGGCCACGTTATCGCCAGTCGATTCGCGCGTGCGCTTCTTGCCGCGCGCGGACAACGCGCCCAGCTCCCCCTGCGAGGTGCGTGCCGTGCGCTGCGGCCCCTGAGGCTGCGGCGTCGTCACCGGCGGCGTACCCGGCGCGTTGGTGGGGCTGATGTGTGTTTGGACGCTCGGTCCGCTGATCTTTGGCAATGGCATGGCGGGCACCAATCGATGAAGAACGCTTGCATGCTAGATAGACCATTGCAGCGCTCAACGCACGCATACGAAGGCGTGGTCGCACACGCGAAGCTTACACATTCACCCACATTCAGCCCGCGCCAAGCCTGCATTCCGCATGTCTTCGACTTCGCCTCGGCGATCAGGGCTTCGGCCCTTCCGGGTCGCATGACAGGCGGCATTCACTAACGTTCCACCAAAGTCGCCCGACGTGCCATTTCGCCTTGCGAGTGGTCTGTCGGCACGCGGCTGCCCGGGGCTGCGCGGCCCGGCACGGGCAGGACGCTTCGGGCCATCCTGGTCCAGCGACCCGAATGGGAATCGGAAGTGGTTGCCATGCCGGCGATTCTGCGGAACGCGGGCACGGTGGCGCGTCCCTCCTCCTTGCATCGACATCGCCACAGCCAGCGGCCTGGGACGGTGTCGGGCATCACGCCTGCCCTCTTGAGGTGACTCATGAACATGAAGGTCCAAGACAACGCTTCAATCAATATCTCGAACCAGTTCCAGCTCGACCAGCCCGGCCAGAAGTCGAACCAAGCGGAAAACCCGCTGCAACAGCTCGTGCAAGACATCCTGAAGGTGCTTGAGGCGATGCTGCGCAATGCCACTGCGCAAGGCAGCGGCAACGGGGGGGCTGGCGGTGGTGGCACTCCCGCTGGCGGTGGCGGTGGCCCCGCCTCAACGCAAGGTCCGTCCGGCAACCAGGGGTCGCAAGGCACGCAGAACTCGCAAGGCACACAAGGCGCCAACAAGGGCCAGCAAGTGGGCGATGACAACGGCGACTCCAACAGCCAAGACCCGCTGCAAGCGCTCATGCAATTGCTGGAGAAGCTGCTGAAGTACATGCAGCTGAGCGACCAGCTGCAGCACAAGTTCGACACCGGCGAAAGCGGCAAGGGCGTCGGCGGTGCCGGTGGTGCGGGTGGTGCAGGCGGCGGCCAGGGCAACAGCCTGAACGACATGCTGCAGATGCTCGACGACGTGCTGCAACTGATGCTGCAGCAACTGCAGGGTGGTGGCGCTGGCGGTGCAGGTGGCGCAGGGAGCGGCGCTGGCGGTGCCGGCGGCGGCTCCGGCGCAGTCGGCGGCGACGGCTCCGGCGCGGCGGGCGGCGGTGGCTCCGGCTCGGTCGGCGGGGATGGCTCGGGCACGACCAGCGCAGATGGCTCCAATTCTGCCGACGGTTCGAACAGCGCAGATGGCTCGAACTCCACCGATGGCACGGATGGCACAGGCGGCACTGACGGTTCGAATAGCACCGACGGCACCGATGGCACTAACAGCACCGACAGCGCCAACGGCGTCGACGGCAGCGGCCAGAACGGCAATGACTCGACGATCGAGAAACTGCTGAAGATCCTGGACGAACTGGTGCAACTGCTCGCCCAGCAGCAACAACTGCAGATGGCGGGCGGTGACCAGACGCAAGGCGGTGGCGGTGCTGGCGGTGCTGGCGGCGGTGGTGCCGGTGGTGCCGGTGGTGCTCAAGGCGCGGGCGGTGGCGGTGGCGGCGGTACACCGGCTGCGGGTGGACCTAACGGCGCATCGGGTGCATCCGGTACGCCGAACACCTCAAGCGCTGACGGCACGGACAGCACCGCCAACAACGCCAACAACCCCATGGCCGAGCTGGAGACCATCCTCAAGGACATGATCCAGGTGTTGCAGCAACTGCAGGCTCAAAAGGCCGGCGGCAGCGGCCAGCAGCAGAACCAGGTGCAGGGCACCTGACGCCGGACCTGCCGAGCCACTCATCCGGACGGCCCCGGTCGTCCATTTCTGTTTTCTCAAGCAAGGGGACTCATCATGAGTATCTTTAGCAAAATCAAGCACGCCTTTCAGCATATCGGGCACGACATTGCCAAAGTCGGCAAAGGCATCGCCCACGCGGCCGAGAGTGTGGGCAAAACGCTCGTCCACGACGTGGAGGCTGTCGCCAAGCAAACCCTGGCGATGACCAACGACCTGATCCACCTGCGCATCCAGAAAGCGCTGCACGATGCCGTGGGGGTGGGTGAAGCCACGTTCAAGGGCCTGCGCGATCTCAACACGGCCGGGTTCGACCTGGCCGAACAGTCGTTGAAGGACGCGCACCTGAGCAAGGGTCTGGACAAGGCGCTGAACAAGGTGGACAAAGCGCGCGGCTTTGTGAACGACATCGAAGACCGCACCGTCAAGAGCATCGGCGACAGCGTCAACGGTGTGACGGACGGCAGCATTGCAGCAGCCAAAGCCGCCGCGCATGGGCACTTGGGTGCGGCATTCAGCAACCTGGCATCGGCCGGTGCCAACGCGCTGCAGGTGGCGTCGGACCTCACGCCCGAGGGCCTTGCCGCCAGCGCGGCCGTGGCCACGCTACAGAAAACGCACCTGGGCGGCACGGTGGTCGACTCCATGGTGGAAGGCGCGCTCACGGGCGGCCGCAGCGGCATTAAGGACGCCGTCAAGTTTGCCGCCAAGGAAGGCGCCAAGGCCGAGGTGAGCGTGCAGGTGCAGAACCAGCTCGACAAGGTGAGCAACGGCAACGGCGCCATGCTGCTCGGTGCCGCAGCCGCGGGCGCCGGCGCAGCGGCGGACTTCCACGCCTCGCGCAAGGGCCGGCACGCCGCGCAACCTGAAGCCCCGTACACCGGCACGCAGCACTACACCGTCGCGCCGGAAAACGAGGGCACTGGCCGCAAAGGCAAGAAGAAGCACGAGGCCGAAGTCGACTCCAGCCAGGGCAACGGCAAGACCGGCAACGGCAACAACGCCACGCAGCCCAACACGGCCAATCCCGACATGCAGGACGCAATCCTGCAACTGCAGCTCGCCCAGCAGCAGTCGGTACATCAACGCATGATGAACTCCCTCAAGTCGAGCAACGACGACGACGACGATGAGGACGAGGACGACGTGACGTCCAAGGCGCCGATCACAGCCCAGCAGGGCCCTGGGTCGAGCAGCGGGACTACCGGCACGCCCTCGAACCGCAAGGCCGCATAAGCGGTCTGCTTCTGCTTCACCCGGCCCCGCGCGATGTTTGCGCGGGGCGAATGCTTTGGCGCCTGGCGCCTTGTCAAACAACAGCCGCGCGACACCATCGTCCGCGCAGCCATCTGCCTCGATCTCCATGCCCTCGATCAATCCGTTCCGGCGGGCCTCGCATGCCCCCGCACCCGATGCCACGCCACCGCGTGGCGGCGTTCCCGCCTATGCCACACCGGCACGGCAGGCGCCCGCGCAACAACCGCGCCGCCGCGGCCTTGCGGGGCTCTTCGGCCTGCGCCGCGCGTCCGCCCATGCCGGTGAAGCCCCCGCGGCTCGCCCCAACATCGCTGCCAGCACGCGCCCCGGTACAGCACGCACGGCACCGAACAGTCCGCTCCATGGGCTGGCCGCGGCGCCCGATAGCCCGTTGCAGGGTGCCGCCGCGCTGCATGTGCGCATTGCCGGGTCCGGTGTCCGTCAGGCGCTGGAACAATGGCACACGCAAATGCTGGCGCAAATTGCAGACTACCGACCGGCAAACCCGCCCCCTGGCTTCAGCGCAGCGCGTCAGCTCAACACCGCGCGAGACCACATCGAAGACGTGGCACGAGGCCGTCAGGAGTTCGCCAACGAGATCAGGTTGATGACGACGCCCGTGCTACGTCTGCCGGACATCGTTTCCGAAATCGCGCACCTCAAGGCACTCCACCTGTCGGATTGCGACCTTCGCGAGTTACCGCATGACCTGGGCAATCTCGGCATGCTCGAGACCCTCAAGCTGCGCAACAATGCGAGCTTGCACACGCTGCCCGATACGCTGGGACAGTTGAGGCAGATGAAGCACCTCGAGATCGTCGGAAGCGGCGTGCGCGAGTTGCCGTCCATGCACGGTCTGGTAAGCCTGGAGCACCTCGCAATAGAGCGCTCGCCCCTCACATGGGTGCCGCGCGACATTGGCAATGCTCAGAAGCTCAAGACCCTGTCCTTGGCGCATACCTACCTGCGCGATGTGCCTGCCAGCATCGGCAATCTGACCAAACTCACTGAGCTGAAGCTGGACAACAACCCTGGCCTGACCTCGATACCCGATTCCATCGGCAAACTGCGCCGCCTGAAGAAACTCGATCTCTCTCACTGCCCGCAGCTACGTACCGTGCCGGCTTCCATCGGCAACTTGCGCGACATCACCATCGATTTGCGCGGGTGCACGGGCCTCACCATGCAGGGCCTGCCGAAATCGCTCATCACCCCGATACCGGGCCGCAAGGTTCACTTTCCCGAACACCTGAGCAACGACATCGGCAAGGCGCGTGGCGAATGGGCCATGAAGCACGACCCCCGGCTTCAACTGCTGCACGCCGACATCGAGCGCAAGAACGATGAAATGGAAAACGCCGTCTTCGGCTCGGGCAGCGGCATGAACGACGCGCAATTGGTGTCGGTTGCGTTCCGGCTGAAGGATGCCCATGAAAGGCTACCGGAGATTCGAAACCAGGCCGTGCGCAACCCCCTGGCCCCGCAAGCCAACGAATCCGCCGCCATGCGGCAGGCATTGGCCGAGGCGTTCAACATGGAGCCCGATCCTGAGGTATCAAAGCGATTGCGCACTGCCGCACGCGCGTTGCCGCGCACGTTGCAGCATGAACTGGCCGACCTGGTGGCCTCCAGCGCGGGGCGCCAACTGGTGATCGCCATTGGCGAAAGCGCATTTGGCGTGCGCGGCAACAGCCGGCTGCAGCAGAGGCTTCCCGCGTTGGCGCACGGCATCGCAAGCCACCCGCAGATCAAGAACCTGCGCGATCAGGCACGACGCTTCCCATCCGCCAACCCATCGCACGAAGTGGCCGCACAGCTCACGCCCCTCGTCCAGCATCTGTGGAACGCGACACACGCCCAGGCCACACTCGACGCCCTGCCTGCGTCATTGCAGACGGAACTGAAGCCGTTGCTGGCGTCAGAGGCCGGCCGTCAACTCGTGCTGGATCTCAGCAAGGTCGCAGATGGCGCCAAAGGCTCGAGCGCCCTCAGGCGTCTTTTGCCGCAGTTGGCGACGCGGCTTGCGCAAGACCCTCAGACAAAGGCCCTCCATCGACTCGTACGGGCGGATCAAAGCGCCACCCCCGAGGAGCGCAGTGAGGGGCTGGCCGTGGCGCTGCTGCCCATCGCCCAGCAGCATTGGAATGCACTTCAGCGGGAGAACACGGCGGGCCCCTCCGAGCACCGCTAACCCCTAACCCGCTAGCCCACTCGTCGGCGCGCAAAACGAATAAAGCCTCCCAACGGGAGGCTTTACTTTTGGCGCATGGGCAATGCGTGCTACAGCGCCACCACTCGCGGGGTCAACAGAAACAACCGCTGAAACCGCTGCCCCGAAGTCTGGTCATGCCGGAACAGCGCGCCCAGCAGCGGAATCTTCGACAGCCCTGGCACCGCATCCACACCCTTGGTCTGCTGGTCCACCGAGTAGCCGGCAATCAGCAGGCTCTCCCCTTCGTTGATCAGCGCCTGGGTGTTGATCTCGCTCTTGTTGACCACCGGGAGGTTGCCGACCAGCTGGTTGGTGATCTGGCCGTCTTCAATGTGGATGTTCAGGCGGATGCGCGAAGTGCCGCCGTCCGTCACCACCATCGGCAGCACGCGCAGCGACACCCCCGCCGAGATGCTGTACAAGTCCGCCGATTGATACCCCGCCACCGGCACGTAGAAGTTCTGCTTGCTGTCCATCACGGCCTCCGTGTTGTCGAGCGTCGCCACCTTGGGGCTGGCGGTGATATGCGCCTGGTTGGTCTGCTGCAGCGCGCTGATGCGCGCCATCAGGTACCGGGATGCCCCGCCGATGACGGCAGTGAGCACCCCGCCGGTGGGTGTGGCCGCAATGGCCGCCGCCGCGTTGGCCGTGGTCGACACCGCGTCGAGCGAGCCCGGGTTGACGAGTTGCGTATTGGTGCCGTAGCCCGTCTGCAAATCGACGTGGCTGTTATGCAGGCGCCAGTCGACGCCGAGGTCTTCCAGCGCGGTCTCGCTGATCTCGATGATGCTCGCACTGATTTCCAGCACGGCCGGGCGTGTATCGAGCGATTCGATCAACGACTGGTGTGCAGCCATGCGATCGGCGCGGTCGCGCACCAGTACCGAATTGCTGCGCGGGTCTGCGTGGATGATCGGGGCGCTGCCACCGTCTTCCTGGAAGGCATCGGTGCGGCTGCGTGCGTCGCCCGCCGGAAGGGGCGCGGCAGCATTGCCACCCGCATATTGGCCAACACCGCCCGGCGGCAGCGGCGGCTTGCCGCCCAGGCCCGAGAGTGCGCGCGTGCCGCCACGGCCGGCGTTGGCTTCGCCCGGGGCGACGCTGTCGACCCGGCGATCACCACCGCGCGGCGCGGTCTGGTTTTCTGTGCTGGGCGCGTTGTTGGCGTACATGCTGTTGAGGATGGACGCCACGCCGCGAATGGTGATGCTCTGCCCGTCCACCACCATGGTGTGGTCGGTCGCCCATGCATAGCGCAATGGGAACGTGCGGACCACGGTACGGTTGGCGTCTTCGCGGCCGCGGTCAATCAAACGGGCGATGTCCTGCACCAGCTCAACCAAGCGCGGCGGACCAGACACCACCACGCTGCCCGTCTCGTCGTCATACAGCACCGGGAAGCGCGGGTCCGTCACGCCCAGACGCGTGAGCGCGCGCTTGACCTGCGCGGTGGACGCGCGTTGCAGCGCAATGGTGGCGCTCTGTGCTTCATTGGCCCCCGTCACGCGCAGCACCGCGCCGTCGTAGTACCACGCAAAGCCGAATGTGGCGGCCATGCGGTCCAGGAACTTTTGCGGGGCTTCATTGAAATTGCCCGTCACGCTGCCTTCCACCTGGGGCGAGACCCACGTCATGACGTGCTGGCTGGCGCCCAGATCACGCAGCACATCTTTCACGTCCTTGCGGTCGGCCACGTATTCAAACCGTTGCGACTGCCATGGGATGGCCGCAGCAGCGGCGCTGCCCGCCAACGACAGCGCCGTGACCACCACACCCATCAAGCGCACGAACGCCGCGCGCGCGCCGCTCTTCCGGCTCGTTGTTCGAGTCAGATGCATGATTGCACTCCGAGAGGATGAAGAAGACGGGCCGCGCGCGCACATGCGCGCGGCCCTTGTGCGGCTCAGCGCCAGACGGTTTCAGAGGGTGCTTCGTTGAACTGCTTGCGGTAGCCCTTGACCAGCGCCGAGCGGCTACGGATGCCCCAGCGCGATGCCGTGTCGATGATGTTCGAAGGCCCGCGGCCTTCGTCCAGCAGGTCGGAACGAATGCCTTCCAGGCGCAAGCGGCGGATGACCGAACTGGGCGACATGCCCACCGCGCTCTTGAAGGCGAGCTGCAGCGCACGCTCGGTCACGTTGATATGCGCGGCCACCTCGCGCGTGGTCAGGTCGCTGCGCTCGATGTTGTCGAGGATGTAGTGGTAGGCGCGGCGGTACTTGGCAGACAGCCGTGCGCTTACGTCGTCAGACGCGCGCGAGGCAGCCGGCGTGGCCTGGCTGACGCGGCGCACGCCGGGCGATTCGGTACGCAGGCAGCGCAGCGCGTCTTGCATGTAGGCGGTGTAGTACTTCAGCGCGCCGGCCGCATCGCCGCGCTGCGCGGCCATCTTGGCGCGGCAATACAGGTAGTCGAAGTTCCAGCGGCGCCCACCGAACGCGGTGTCGCGGTTGCAGATCTGGTCGAACACCTTGCCCGCCACGTCGTGCTGTTCACCACTCAGCGCGGCCAGCACGACTTCCACCTTCGTCTGCATCAACAGGCGGCTGCCCATGCGGCGCGATTGGCTCACGATGGCCATGAGCGGATCCACGCTGGTGCGATCGCCGTCGGCCATGCGGCGCAGCAGGCCCAGATACTCGGCGCGGCGTTGGATCATGGCGGGAATGGTCGCGTCGTGCTTGCCATTGCCAGCCCAGCCATCACGGCCGCCATGATGGTGCAGCAGTGCAGCCCCCACTTCGGCCGATTGCCAGAACGCGTGTTCCAGCAAGCGGTTGGAGCAGCGAATGCCGGATTGCACCGCAAACTCATAGACGATCAGATCGAGCGTGGCGAGCCAGCCGGTGTCGTTGCGCTCGGTTGCGATGGCGCGAGCGGATTGCAAGGCCTCGTCCGCCGCATCCTGCTGGCCGAGCTGATGGTGCACCAGCGCCAGGCCCATCATGCCTTCAATGCGCTGCGGCCACGTGGCGCCTTCATCTTCAGCCATGCGCGAGAAGCAGCCTGCCGCAGCGGAATAGCGATCGCGCAGCAACGATTGCCAGCCCGTGTTGCGGCACGACACCACGCGCAGTTGATCATCCGAATGGCGGATCAACCTTTGGGCGGTGCGGAAGGCTTCTTCGGCATCCTCATCGCACTCCAGCAGCATGGAGGCATCGGCCATGGCCAGCACGCCGGCGTAGTCGCTTGCATCCTTACCCTGCAAGCCACCGTGGTCATCCACCAGTTGATACGCGCGGTCGAAATCCTCCGCGAAGACAGCCTTCGCGTAGTCGGGCAGACGTTCGCGCGCGGCAAGCCCAGAGGCCAAGGCAAAGTAGATGTTTCCCAGCATGACGATGCTCCCGTGTGAGGTCATTGCGCCCGGCGTGGTGCCGGCAACTCGGTGGTGAATCTTCTAAGGACATCGTAAGAAATCACGGCACCAACAATCTCAACAAAGTTTCGTCACGCGCTGAACAATCCTCACCGCACTGGTTTCGTTTTTGACGACCTGCCGTCGCCCACCGTGTCGTCCGCCGGCTTGTCCACCAGACCGCTCTTGACCCTCTGCAGCAACTGGCTATAGGTGAGCGTGTCACGCACCTGGCTGGACATGGCCACTACCAGCGCCGTCACCATGAGAATCGCCACCACGCCCTTGATCGGCTGGCCGAGCGACGCCGGCTCCAGCTTGTCGGCCGCGCGCGAAAGCAGCCCGATGCCGGCATCGATGAGGAACAACGTCATCATCACCGGCGCGGCCAGCTTGACCGCCGTAGAGAAGATGGAATCGGTCTGCTGCAGCAGAAAACTCTGCGCCACGGCGCTCATGTCGGGCAACGTCGCGCCCAACGGCCACCAGTGGAACGACTCAAACAGCACGCCCAGCAGAAACAGCATGCCGCCCGCTGCATAGAACAATGTGACAGCAAGATTAAGGAGCGTATTGCTGATGGGGGTATTTTGGTCACCGCGCAGTGGGTTGCTCATCTGCACGTTGTTGAACCCCGCCATGTTGTCGATGATGGTGCCCGCCGTCTGCGCCACCCAGAACACCGTGGATGCGGCATAGCCTAGGCAAGCACCGAGGAAGATCTCCTTGCCCGCCAGCAGAAACCACCTGGCCGCGCTCAACTGATCTGCCACGCTGGGCGGCTGCGCCACCGCAACGATGATGGCGAGCGTGTACACCACGCCGTTGCGCACCATGCCGGGCAGCATCTGGTCGCTCGTGGCCGGCAGGATGGCGAAGACCGTCATGATGCGCACGCACGACAGCGCGAGCAGCGCCAGGATAACTTCCGCGCTTTCATCAACGGCGAACCACGCGTGCAAGACGGTATCGATGGATTCCATGCAGGTGTCTCGATGATCTTCAGGGCGCCGCTTGCGGGCGTGGCCGCGCGAGGATGGCCTCCACAGCCTCTTCCTCGGTGGCGAGTTCGCGCTCGGTGGCGTCTTGCTGGTCAATGCGCTGTGCAGTCTTGCGGCATTGGTCCAGCATGGCATCCAGGCGCGCAAGGGCTTGCCGGCGCGCCTGCAGCTCCGCCTCGCGTTCGGCTACGGCGGCGTGTGCGGCGGCCACGGCCTGTTCGGTCTGCACAACCGCATCGTCCAGCTCGCCACGAAATGCGTCGTAGCGCAGGTAGGCATCAGCCAACAACACGGGGGCGGAGATCAACGCGTCCATGCGCCGGATATGGCCGCGCAACCGGTCGTGCGCGCGCTCGCAGGCATCCTGGCTTTCTTCGGCGGCGTTCTGCGCATCGGCAACGGCTTGCTGCGCGAGGGTGATCTCCGCTTCCACGCGACGGCGCTGGCGCGTCTTGGCTTCGATCAACGTGTGCCACACGTGCGAGCGCTTGCGCGTCATGCCTGGGCCACCTCGCCCAGCAGTCGTGCTGTCTCGTCAGGGCTGCACCACTCATCGGTGCGCTGGCGCAGGAAGTCCTCCATCCAGCCGTTCCATTGCACGGCCGTGTCGGCCACGGCGTCGCTGCCTTCCTTGTACTCGCCCATTTGCAGCAGCGTCTCCACCTCGTTGTACTTGGCGAGCAACTGGCGCATGCGTCCGGCGGCGGCGCAATGGTCCTGGGGGGCAACCTGCGTCATCACGCGGCTCAGGCTGTTGAGGATGTCGATGGCCGGATAGCGGTTGCGCGCAGCAATGTCGCGCGACAGGATCAGGTGGCCGTCCAGAATGCCGCGCACTTCTTCGGCCACGGGGTCGTTGCCGGATTCATCTTCGGCCAGCACGGTGTAGAGCGCCGTGATGGAGCCGTCGGCGCTCATGCCCGCACGCTCCAGCAGGCGCGGCAGCTCGGCAAACACCGATGGCGGGAAGCCGCGTCGCGTGGGCGGCTCGCCCGCAGCCAAGCCGATCTCACGCTGTGCGCGCGCGAAGCGTGTGAGCGAATCCATCATCAACAACACACGCAGGCCCTGGTCTCGGAAATATTCTGCAATGGCAGTGCCAACGTGTGCCGCCTTGGCGCGCTCCACCGAGGAACGGTCCGACGTGGCGCACACCAGCACCGAGCGGCGCATGCCCTCCTCGCCCAGGATCTGCTCAATGAACTCGCGCACCTCGCGCCCCCGCTCGCCGATCAGTACGATCACGTTGACGTCGCATTCGGTGCCGCGTGCCAGCATGCCGAGCAGGGTGCTCTTGCCCACGCCAGCCGGTGCGAAGATGCCCATGCGTTGCCCTTCGGCCAGCGTTGCCAAGCCGTCGATCACGCGCACGCCGGTGGCCAGCGGCTGTTCCACCAGACGACGCGACATCGGATCGGGCGCCTGTGCAAACACCGGCACGTAGCCATACACATCCAGCGGCGGCCCACCATCAGCCGGCCGGCCCAGCCCGTCCAGCACGCGCCCGAGCAAACCGGGGCCGATGCCCACGGAAAGCGTCCGCCCGCTCGGCACCACGCGGGTTGAGCGCGACAAGCCCACCACGCCGCCAAACGGTGCCAGCAGCGCAAAGTGTTCGCTAAAGCCGACGACCTCGCCCTGCTGCAGTTCGGTGCCATCGGGCGTGGTCAACGTGCAGAGTTCCCCCAGCTTGACGTCCACGCCGCCCACGCGCAGCAAGGTGCCGGTGACTTCCACCACCTTGCCAAAACGCTGAACAGTTGCCGTATTGCGGATGGCCTCGTCCAGGGCGTCGATCAGCGCGGCCTTGGTCATACCGTGTCCTCGTCGAACGCGTCTTCGTCGTCTACGTAGGCAACGCTTGGCTCGGCCGCCACGCGGCGCTTGCCAGACAGCGCTTGCCGCAGCGCGGCCAGTTGCACGCGCAGGCTGGCATCGGCCACGCCGTGATCCCACTCGCACTGGCAGTGGCCGAGTTCAGCGCGGTCATCGGCCAGTACCTCGAAGGCGGCGTTGAGCGTACCGGTCTGCACAGCCTTGGCGAAGGCTGCACGGGCGGCGTCGATCTCATCGGCACACACACGCACCGTCAGCCTCGACTGGCTTTGCAGCACGCGGCCCAGCGTGGCCGCCACGCGGGCGAACAACGCCTGCCGGTCGGTTTCCAGCACCACCTGCTCCACCGCCTGCATGACCGTCGTTGCAAGGCGGTCTTCTTCACGGCGTGTTGCCTCGGCGTCGTCATGGGCGCGCGTGGCCATCGAGGCGTGGAAATCTTCCAGCGCGCGCCGTTGGCCTGCTGCATAGCCCAGCTTGGCGCTGCGCTGTGCGCGTTGATCGGCTTGTCGGAGTATCTCGTCGGCGGTGGCCCGGGCCTCGGCGACGATGGCCTCCGCCTGCGCATGCGCATCGGCCACGGCCGCATCGCGTGCCGCCTGAACGGCCTGCCATGCGGCATCCAAGTCCACCACGTGCCGGTAGTCTTCAGCGCGGATAACATCCGAGCCGACGCCCAGTGCAGCGTCGCGCCTCAGCCAAATAACCATGACAACTCCGGAAAGAGAACGGGCAGCTCGGCCATGAAGGTTGTGGTCTGCGCATCGGCGGCAGGTACGCCTGCGCATACCGGCACGGGCGCGTGCATGTTGATCGTCAGGCGCATCAATTGCGCCAGCGACGGGTCGGTCACCGCGCCCTCGGCAATCAACGCTTGCAGGCCGGCTTGCGCCAGTTGCTGCAAGTCCAGCATTGGCAGCGGCCCGCCGGCATCTGGCGACCAGTGCTCGCGCGCCGTGAGCGCCGCCAAGGCAGGCTGCCCCAGCAGCGCTGCGACGCCAGACAGGTAAGCGCCATCGATACAGCGTGCCAGCGCACCACGCCGGGCCACCAACACACGGGCCGCCAGCACGCGCGCCAGATCGTCCGCATCCAGCACGACCAGGCGATGGGCGTTCGCCAGCAGCGTCGGCAGACCCACCTGCCGAACACCCAGCGCGGCACAAAGCTGGCGCCAGTCCTTGGGCAACACCGTTGGTACGCCCGGCGCATCCAGCGTGGCCGGAAGGCTGCGCAGCCGTTCCTGATAGGCATGCAGCATGCGCAGGATCATGGTGGCAGCCGGGTCGGGGGCAACGCTAGTGCGGTTCATGCTGTTGCGCTTTTCTTCCAACGTGCCGGCAGCTTGGCTTCCACACTTGCGCGAACCGCATCCAGGCGCGTGCGCACGGCAGCCAATCGGGTCGCGGCGCGCCACAGCAGCACGATCACCACCAGGCCGCCCACCACCCCACCCAGCGTGCCCCACGACACACCGGCCGGCGCACGGCTCGCAGCGCTAGCCGCAGGGGGGGCATCCATCGCACCCGGTACGAGCGTCACGCTCACGTTTTCGTAGGTGAGCCCCTCCACGCTGTGTACGACCAGGTTCTTGATGCTGGGCACGAGCGACGACACATTGGCACTTGGTCGATACTTGATGAATACCGATGCGCTGGACGGCTTGACGACCGTGGCCAGCGGGTCATTGTTCGGCAGCACGATCTGCACGTTTGCCACGGCCACGCCGTCAATGCGCGACAGCGTCTGCGACAGTTGCTGCGATACGCCGTAGATAAAGCGCACGCGCTCTTCCGTGGGCGTGGAAATCAGCCCGTCCTTCTTGAAGATGTCGCCCAGGCTGGCGTATTTCTCGTGCGGCAGGCCGTGGCTGTGCAGGACTTCCATCGCGCGTGCAAACGCGTCCTGATCGACCATCACGGCCCAGGTTTTGCCATCGTCGGGCGAGTTTTTTTGCGCGTCGATACCGGCTTGCAGCAGCACGGTCAGCATGTCGTTGGCATCGGATTCGCTCAACTGCGCGAAGAGCTGCTTGTTGCAGCCGGCCAGCATGGCGCTCAGCACAATCAACAATGCCAGCGCGCCGCGCCGCATGCGGCAGGATCGAAGGTCGGCACGCATCATTGGTTCCGCATCAGGGTCTGCACGGCGTTCTTGCCGGAATGCGCGATGGTGCTGCCCAGGTGGATCTTGGTCATGGTGGCCGCGCACTCCATCTGCACGCGTACCCCTTCGGCCACCACTTCCTGCATCGACATGCCACGCTCGGCTTCGGGCATGGCTTCCACGCGCGCCATCGTGGCTTGCACAGCGGCGTCTTCCTTCTTGACCAGTTCGCCAATGGCGGATGGCCCCTTGGCGTGGTGCTGGCCGTGCCGGGCGTTCTGCAGCAGCGACTCGAAGCGCGAGACGAGTTCGGGTGCCGGCGCTGACGTAGTCGATTCAGCAGGCGCAGTGCCGGTGCCGGGCACACCGGGCATCTGGGCAGTCACGGGCGGAATGGCGGTCGGACCTTGGATCATGATGGGCTCCGTGGAAGTCGGTTAAACACGCGTGAAGTAATGCGCGCTCTGGTACGCACTCATGTCCACGCTTTCTGCGGCCGGCTGGGCATCGGTGGGGGTCATACCGGCATTCATCTCTTCCTGCACACCAATCAGCGTGCGCACGAGGGCGACGGAGTCGGGGTCTTCATCGCGTGCCAGTACCTCGTTGGCGTAGACGTGCCATTCCTGGTCGCCCAGCGCGTTCAGGCACAGCGCCATCATGGCGGAGGCAAACGGCACCACGCTCTCGGCAGGCTGGCCGTTGTGCAGCTCGCGCAGGATGCGTGCGGCATCGGCGTACTGGTGGTTCCCCACCAGCAGCCAACCTTCCACCAAGTCCAGCTCGCGGAAGTTCGGTCGCAGCGCACGCAGCGCGGTCAGCAATGCCTGGGCGTTGTCGAACTGGCCGCTGCGGGTGGCATACATCAGCACTTCCAGCAGCCCGCCCAGCAGGCGGTTGCTGCATTGAATCGGTTCCATATCGCGGGGTTCTCCATATCAGAACAGTCAGTGCCGGCGTGGATGCGAAACCGGCCGACCTCGGGTGGAACCATAGACGCTGGCATGCAGGGGGCCGGCCAGCCGGCCCGAAAAAGAACGCGCCACCGCGAAGTTCGGCGCGGTGCGGGCCAGCGGGCACCACGTAAAACGCGATGGCTGCACGCCCGCTTCGGGACAGCGCATCCGGCTTCGCTCGCGGTACGAGCGCGCGTGGCTTGCGTCCGCACAATGCCTGGCATTACCACGGCCGCTTGCGCTCGCACCATGTCGGACGAAAAAACCGAACAGCCCACAGACAAGAAGCTCAAAGACGCGCACAAGGACGGCGAGACCGCCAAGAGCGCAGATTTGACCGCCGCCGTTGTCCTGCTGACGGGCTGCCTGCTGCTGGCCATGACGGCGTCGCTGCTGGGCGAGCGATGGCGTGCACTCGTGGACCTCGCACTCGATGTGGACGGCGCCCGGCACCCGGCCATGACACTCAAACAGACCATCGGCCACGTCGCCCTGCAGCTCGCCTTGATGACGCTGCCTGTCAGCCTCGTCTTCGCATTGGCCGCCTGGATTGCCACCTGGGGGCAGACCGGCATCGTGCTGTCGACCAAGCCGCTGGAGCTGAAGATGAGCGCCATCAACCCGGCGTCGGGCCTCAAGCGCATCTTCTCCATGCGCTCGATGATCGACCTGCTCAAGATGCTGGTGAAGGCGCTGGCCGTGGGCGCCGCGTTGTGGAAGCTGGTGCTGATGCTGCTGCCCACCATTGTCGGCACGCCGTATCAGCCAGTCATGGACATCGCAGAGATCGGCATGTCGATGCTGGTGAAGCTGCTGGGAGCCGGCGGCCTGCTGTTCCTGCTGCTCGGCGCAGTGGACTTTGGCATCCAGCGCTGGCTCTTCATCCGCGACCACCGCATGAGCAAGGACGAAGTCAAGCGCGAGCACAAGAACAGCGAAGGCGATCCGCATATCAAGGGCCAGCGCAAGCAGATCGCCCGCCAGATGGTGGACGAGGCCAAGCCGGAACAGACCGTGGCGGGCGCGCAGGCCGTGATCGTCAACCCCACGCACTACGCGGTGGCGATCCGCTACGCGCCCGAAGAATACGGGCTACCCCGCATCACCGCCAAGGGCGTCGACGACGAAGCGCTCAAGCTGCGCGAAGAAGCCCAGGCACTGGGCATTCCCATCATCGGCAACCCACCACTGGCGCGCGCCCTGTATCTCGTCAAAGTGAACGACCCCGTGCCGGAAGCGCTGTTTGAAACCGTGGCCGAAGTGCTGGCCTGGGTTGGCGAGATTGGTACCAAAGACAGCGGCACCAAAGAGCCCGGCGCAAAACTCATGGGCACCACCCCTTCAACCTTGAACTGAGGCTACCGACATGGCCAAGAGATCCGCCGTTTCCGAATTCAGCGGCGAAATCGGCATCGCCGCACTGGTGGTCGCCGTCATCGCGTTGATGGTGCTGCCGCTGCCCACCGTCCTGATCGATTCGCTGCTGGGGCTGAACATCACGCTCTCGGTCGTGCTGCTGATGGTGACGATGTACATCCCCGCGGCGACATCGCTGTCGGCATTTCCGTCGTTGCTGCTGTTCACCACGCTGCTGCGGCTGTCGCTGAACATTGCATCGACCAAATCCATCTTGCTGCATGCCGACGCCGGCCACATCATCGAGAGCTTCGGCAAGCTCGTGGTGGGCGGCAACCTGGTCGTCGGTATGGTGGTGTTCCTGATCATCACGACGGTGCAGTTCATCGTGATTGCGAAGGGCTCAGAACGTGTCGCGGAAGTCGGCGCGCGCTTCACGCTCGACGCCATGCCCGGCAAGCAGATGAGTATTGACGCGGACTTGCGCGCCGGCCACATGAGCGCAGACGAAGCGCGCAAGCGCCGCGCGCTGCTGGCGATGGAGAGCCAACTACACGGCGGCATGGACGGTGCCATGAAGTTCGTGAAGGGCGATGCGATTGCCGGCCTGGTCATCACGCTGGTCAACATCCTGGCCGGCATCGTGATTGGGATCACGTATCACGGCATGACGGCCGGTGAAGCTGCCAACCGCTTTGCCGTGCTCTCGATTGGCGACGCGATGGTCTCGCAGATCCCTTCGCTGCTGATTTCCGTGGCCGCCGGCGTGATGATCACGCGCGTGTCGGACGACGACCACGGCGCCAAGCCAAGCTCGCTGGGCAAGGAGATCGTGCGGCAGCTTTCAACCAGTGCGCGCGCCATGTTTACCGCCAGTGCGCTGCTGGCCGGCTTCGCGCTGGTGCCGGGGTTTCCGTCGTTCCTGTTTGTGGCGCTGGCAGGCGTGGTGTTTGGCTTTGGCTACACGCTGCGCAAGCGCCTGAACGCGGGCAGCACGACCGATACCGACGCCCTGCCTGCGCTGCTGCGGGAGGGGTCCAAGGACAAAGCACCGACCATCGCAGACAAGGCCCCTTCGTTCACGGCGCCCCTGGGGGTTCGCCTGGGCATGCGGCTGGCAGAGGGGCTCGACATTCCCAAACTCGATGCTGCATTCCAAAGCGGGCGGCACGCATTGGCTGAAGAGCTGGGCCTGCCCTTCCCCGGCATTGCCGTGTGGAAGAGCGCCGCGCAGCCTGAAGACAGCTACGAAGTGCGGGTGCACGACATCCCGGGCGACCCGGTGGTGATGCCCGAAGGCAAGGTGTCCGCCGAGGCCCTGCCGGAGCCGCTGCGTGCGAAAGCGCTGGCGGCACCGGACGCTCCCCTGCACGCCGAACAGGTGATTGCCGATCACGTCGTGCACGTGCTGCGCAAGCACGCGCATCTGTTCATCGGCCTGCAAGAAACGCAGTGGATCATGGAACGCGTGACAACCGAGTACCCGGGTCTGGTCACCGAGGCGCAGAAAGCCGTGCCCGCGCAGCGCATGGCCGATGTGCTGCGCCGCCTGCTGGAAGAGCAGGTGCCGATTCGCAACATGCGCGCCATCCTGGAAAGCCTTGTCATCTGGGGCCCGAAAGAAAAAGACACCCTGATGCTGGTGGAGTATGTGCGCGGCGATCTCGGCCGGCAGATCGCCCACCAGGCCACCAGCGGCTCGCGCAAGATGCCCGCCATTCTGCTGGACCCGGCGGTGGAGCAGACCGTGCGGCAAGCGATCAAGCCCACACCGGCGGGCAACTTCCTGACGCTGGACCCACAGCAGGTCGACACCATCGTCACGCGGCTCGAACACATGAGCCGCAGCGCGCCGCAATCCGCAGCGGCACAGTCCGGTGCGCTGGCCATCGTCACCTCGATGGACATCCGGCGCTATGTCCGTCGCATGATCGAGCCGCGATTGCAGGCGTTGAACGTGTATTCGTTCCAGGAGCTGGGCGCGTACGTTGATCTGCAGCCCGTGGGCAAGCTCACGCTGTAAGCCGCCATGACCACGTCTGTACGCCTGTGGCGGGCGCCGCCCACCGCACCCGCACCCCACCCGGCCACGCCAGCCCGGCGTGCTGCCACGCAGCGCAATGCCGAAGCGCGCACCGGCACACTGGTGGATCCCGCTCCCACCGCGCATCCGTTGTGGTTGCCACCGGACCCAGACAACGACAGCGCGCGTGAAGACGAGCCCGAGCGCGAGTCCTCCACATCCCACGACGGCGCCGATGCGCAGCCAGAAGACGCCGCCCCCGACACCCCGACCGCGCAGCACACCTCGGCCATGGCCAGCCGTCTGGTCCGCACATGCTCGGAAATCAGCGTGGGCAACACTGTGACCGAGCATTTGGCGCAATTGCTCTCCAAGTTTTGCGGCTCGCGCGTCGTCAAAGCCGGCGGCGAATGCTGGGAAGTCACGCTCGACCTCGACCCGCGCGTGCTGCCCGACACGCGCCTCACGCTGCGGCTTTCGCCCCACACGCTATGGCTTCGCTTCCTGGCGGCACACCCGCGGGCGCGCGACTTACTCTCCGAACACGGCGATGCACTGCGCCAACGCATTCACGTTTTGCTGGAGCAGCGCATCGATGTCGAACTCGAAGTGTGGTGATCGCCTTGATCGCCTTTGGTGACCACCCCCTACGCAATCTGCCGACTCGCTATGAACCACGGGCCAACGCCATCCCCGCTCGATGCGCATCTGCGTGCGTTCACGCCGGCCGAGGCCGTGCTGACGCGGCTGGTTGGCACACCGTTCTCTGACGGCGATACCGGTGCGTGGCAGTTGCACCTCGCCGATCGTGCCGATCACGCCGCACCGATGCAAGCGCCGCTGCGCTTGGCCATTCGTGCGTCGCAATGCGCAGTGGATGTCGTGATTGACGGGACACGCCACCCCGCACTGCACGCCATCTCGTTGGAAGGTGACGCCGAGCGCCGCACGGCATTGGCTGGGCTCTGGCTGGCTCCGATGCTCGATGGGCTGTCTGCCGCCGGCTTGGGGGATGCCGCCTTGACGGCGTTCGCGCCCGAGCACACCGACGCACTGCCGCCGTCCCACCCGGCGCTGCTGTTGCGTCTTGAAGGCCCGCATGGCGAAACCCCCTGCCGCATTGCCGCGCTGGATTGGCATCACGCACCGCCGGCCCCGCCGATGGCCGATCGCAACACTGTGCTGGCGCAACTCGGCGTGATCGGCCTGCCCATACACGCCCGCGTCGCGAGCCGGCAGTGCGCGATGGCCACCCTGCAATCCCTCGCGCCCGGCGACGTACTGCTCGGCTGGGGTCTGCGCGCTTACCGGCCCGATACCGAAGAAGGCGCCGTACGCCTGACATTCGGCAACAGCCGGCAACCCCACTTCACCGCCCATGCTCATTACAAGGAAGGCACCGTGACGATCCTCGATGTTCCCATGCTCGCAGACGACGATACGCCCACGGCGGACGAGGCCGCAGACGGCATCGCCGTGGAAGCACTCGAAGTGCCGGTGCATCTTGAACTGGCCGTGATGAGCCTGCCGCTGGCCGAACTCGCCGCGCTGGTGCCGGGCCACGTCCTGCAATTGCCGGTGCTGCTGCGCGACGCCACCGTGCGCCTGGTCTGCCACGGGCAAACGCTCGGCCATGGCCAGCTCGTGGCGGTGGGTGACCACCTTGGCCTGCAGATCTCGGCGATGAGCGCCCGCCATGCAGAACATTGAGTTCGCCTCGCTCATCATCGCGGCGGTGGCCATTGCGCTGCTGCCGTTTGCCGCCATGGTGGTCACGTCGTACACCAAGATCGTGGTCGTGCTCGGCTTGCTGCGCAATGCGCTGGGCGTGCAGCAGGTGCCGCCCAGCATGGTGCTCAACGGCATTGCGATGATCGTGTCGTGCTTTGTGATGGCCCCTGTTGGCATGGAGGCCATGCAGCGCGCCCACATGCAGCTCAATGATTCGAGCGCGAGCGTCAGCCAAGTCATGCCGCTGCTCGACGCAGCGCGCGAGCCGTTCCGGCAGTTCCTGGACAAGCACACCAACGCGCGTGAGAAAGCGTTCTTCATGCGCTCCGCGCAGCAGCTGTGGCCGGAGGCCAAGGCAGCGCAGTTGAAGGAAGACGATCTCATTGTCCTCGCGCCCGCCTTCACGCTGACGGAGCTGACCTCGGCCTTCCGCATCGGCTTCCTGCTGTACCTCGTCTTCATCGTCATCGACCTCGTGATCGCCAACCTGCTGATGGCGCTGGGCTTGTCGCAGGTCACGCCAAGCAACGTCGCCATTCCATTCAAGCTGCTGCTGTTCGTGGTCATGGACGGGTGGTCGGTGCTCATTCACGGGTTGGTCAACACCTACCGCTAGGTACCCTGCCATGGACTACGACAACATCACCCGATTGACCAGCACGGCGCTCATGCTGTGCCTGCTGGTATCACTGCCCGCCGTGGCGGTGTCGGCCATTGCGGGGCTGCTGATCTCGTTCGTACAGGCCGTGACCTCGCTGCAGGACAGCAGCATCTCGCATGGGTTGAAGCTCATCATCGTGTCGGTGGTGATCGTGGTGGCGGCGCCGTGGGGCGCGGCATCGATCCTGCAGTTCGGCAATACGATCCTGCAGTCGCTCTTCCAATAGGGGGCGCACCATGACGCGAATCTCCGCCTCGTCGCCGGGCCTTTACGCGCTGCCCGATGCCACGCAGACGCAGCCGACGGGGGCGGTCACCCCCAACCATCGCAAGCGGCATCGGCATGGCGTGCATGGGCACGACCACGAACTGGCGGAGCAACAGCTCGAAGCGCAGTCGCACCATCACAAGCATCTTGCGCAAGTGGCCAAGCGCGTGCGCCGGCCGCGCACAGGCAAGCGCAGCGGCGCGGGGTCGCCAGAAGAGCCCATCACCGACAGTGCGTTCGAAGAGTTGCTGCTCATGCTGGAAGAGCATGCGAAGAAAGTCGAACCACTGATCATTGGCGTCGGCCAGCAGCACAGTCATAACGACGGCGAAGACGACCAGGCCCGGGACCAGCGCAGCATGCAAGGCCGGCGCGCCCTGCTGATGCGCTATCTGCAGGAGACCGCGGCCGAGCCGTCATCGGTTCATGGCAGCAAGCCCGTACACACCGACGCAGCCACAGAGTCGGCCGCCGCCGGGCAGCTCGACATGCATTCGTCGGCATATCTACGGCTGGAGCAGGAATTGCTGGCCGTGCGGCATGCCATGCAGGCCGGCGTACCGATGCCGCTGCGCATGGCGTTCGACATCGTGCGCCAGTATCTGAAGGCGGCCCCGCTGGAAGGTACGCCCGCCACGCTGCTCGCTGTGAAGGCGCGCCTGCTGGCGATTGCCGCGTTGCAGTGCACCGCCACCCGTCCGCTGACGGATAGCGAGAAGACATTCAACAAGCTGCTCCCATTGCTTCTGCTGAGTGCTTCGCGCCCGCGCACCGGTCGGGAACGCGGCGAAAGCGTTGCGCGCGGCAGCGCCGTCGCACAGCGCTGGACGGCTGACATCTGGTCTTACCGCGCGGGTCTCGGCCTGGCGCTGCCCCCGCTTCCTGATTCCACCCTATGACGACCATGAACAAACACATTCGCGTGTTGGCCGGCGCGCACGCCGGCGCCTGCCTCGATCTGACGCCGGGCCGCTGGACGGTCGGCAATGGCCCCGACGCCAGCATCCGCATTGCCGATTGGACGGCCGATGCGCTCTCGCTATGCGTGGACGCCGAGCAAGGCGTGCTGATCGAATCCGCCGATGGCGATCTCGCCTGGGAAGATCTATCGCCGCGCCGCTTTGGCGATGTCGTGCTCTGCGTCGGCCCCGTTGGTGAAACGTGGCCCAGTGATCTGAGCCTGCTACAGCGCCTGCTGTCGCCCGCGCCGGCGGTGAATCACCATGGCACGGCGGCATCGGAAGCCTCCGCCGCAGAGGCGGCGACGGCAGCGCGGCCGCGCGCCCGCAAGGGCTGGATGGGCGTGACCGCCGTGGCGCTGCTGACGCCCTGCGCGTTGCTGCTGGCGTCCACACGCGAGACATCCCAAGCCGCGCGCACACAACCCACAGCGCAAATCCCGCTGCTCGAACGCACACGCACCAGCCTGGCACAGCACCACATCGACGGTCTGCAGATCGAACAGCAGGATGGGGAACTGACTGTGCACGGCATCGTCACTTCGGCCGCCGAAGAGCTGGCCACGCTGCGTGACCTGCGCACCGTGTCATCCGGTATCCACACTGACTTGGCAATTGCCCCGGAGATCATTGAGAACCTGCGCGAGTCGCTGCAGGAGCCCGGCCTGCGCATTGCGTATCTGGGAGACAACCGCTTTTCCATTGCCGGCCCCGCCATGCATCCGGACCGCGTACGCGCCACGGCAGACCACGTGCGCAGCGATCTCGGCAGCAACATCAAGGACATCGTCCTGGACGTCACGCAAGCCCGTGTGCGCGACCCCAAGGCCGATGCCACGTCGGCGCTGTCAGTGGATGAGCTGCGTTACGTCGAAAGCTCCGATGGCACCAAAGATTTTCTCGCTGCACAGCGCTAACTCACTTCTCTCGTCTGGAGACGAACATGTTTGATCAATTCACGCTCGACATCATCGACACGTTTGACGGCATCCAAGCCTTTGCCCGGCGCGAGGGCGACAAGGACTTCGGTCCGTTGCGCAAGGCCACGGAAGTGCTGCGGCAGACCGCCACCGACATGGAACAACGCGCGCTGCGCGCCACCGATGCAACCGCACGCGACCAGTATCGCGTCCTCGCGCAAGGCTTCGCGGCTGCAGTCGACATCTGCGAGCACGTGCACTGACAGCGCCATCCGCGTCGGCTGTCGCGTCGATTGCGTGGGGAACGGTGCAGGCCGTTCCCCATTTTGTTTGTGCGGACGAAGCATCAACACATGAACGCATTGCTCTTTCACAACAGCCAACAACACACCAGCAATGCACCAGCGGCGCACTTCGCACACCGACATCACCTTTCGCCTTGCGCACAGCACCGCACGCCGCTTTGCACGAATATAGACACACGGCGAACACAACAGCAGCAAGTTCGCTGAACCGAATCGACGACATCCTTCCTCTGGGCTGTTGTTGAAAACCCGGCTCTCACCCGAGACCACCTACTCATCATCACACAGGAGTTTGTAATGTCCGCACTGACCACCGCCTCGACCGTCAGCAACCTGGCCAGCGATGCTTCGTACACCGCGCAAATGTCGGGCGTCACCAAGCAAGGCGAAGCCGACATGCTCGAGGCAGCCAAGCTGCAAAACGAGCTGAACCGCACGAACATGTACGCCAAGCTGCTGGAGGCGGGCCCGAAGGCCGCCAAGGACCTGATCTCGTAATGATCGGCTCTCGACGGCGCCCCGCGCGCCGTCAACGTTCGGAAACGGGGCCGCGCCGTTTCCGAACGGTTTTTTTTTTGCAGCGCGCGCATCGCTTCTGCTTCGCTCTCGCCACCCGGCGTCTTCCTTCACGCGAAGGCCATCACCGACATCCTGTTCCGCACAAGGGGCTTGCCATGACGACCTTCGGCCCGACCACCTCCCCCAGCGCCGCAACCCGCTCCGCGCACCGTACGCCGCTGGCCGACCAGACTGCCGGCCACGCGAATACACCCACCGCATTCTCTGAACAACTCCAAGCCATCACGGCGACCGGCAAAGCAGACATGCTGACCGCCGCCAGGCTTGAAGACGAGCTGAACCGCGCACAAGCCCTGGCCAAGCTGCTGGAAGCCGGCCCCAAGGCCGCCAAGGACCTGCTCGCCTGAACATGACGACGGAACGCCGCAATGACCTCATCCGCGACATGTGCGGGCATCTGGAAATTCCCGATGCCGACGCCATCATCGCCGCCGGCCGCCTCACGGTGGAAGGGTTCGAGGTCATCATCGACGCCGTTGAAGACGACACCGAAGCGTTCTACCTGAACTTCGACTACGGCATCGTCACAGGCGGACGCACGCTGCGCGTGTTCCGGCTGATGCTGGAAGCCAACCTCACCATCTACGCGCAAGACCACGCACAACTGGGCCTGGACGGCGACACGGGCGGCATCATCCTGATCGTGCGCGTGGCCTACGACCCCGATCTCGACGGCGAACAGCTCGCCGAACTCCTCGGCCACTACGCCGAGCACGGCCGTTACTGGCGCGACAACATCCTGCAGACCACGGACGATATGTTCGAGAGCCTCTCGAACGGCACCTACGCGTGGATTCGCGCCTGAGGCGCACGCACGCAGATGCATTGCAGCACCGGCGCACCTTGCAGGGCGCGCCGGTGTCAGCCCATCAGAGGGTCAACACGCTGCCTTGCTGATGCGGGTTCACCCTGCGCAAACCCTCAATCCAATCCGCCGTCGGCAAACCGAATGTGGATTGCAGCACCTCGGCACGGGCTTGCAGCGCGGCCCACTCGACCGTGATGGTGGGGCCGTTGAACGCCAGGGCGATGGTGTTCTCCACCATGGTGATCGGGAAGATCAGCACGCGGTAGTCGAACGCCTCGCAAATGCGCTCGATATTGCGGGCAAAGCCTTCGTTCGAACAGTGCAGGTTGATCGCCATCACGCCAGGCGCACGCAAGACCCGCCGACACGCGCGATAAAACGCCAGGGACTGCAGGGCGGGGCTGCCGTCGTGCACGCCGTCGTACACATCCACCTGGAGGGCGTCGACCGTGCCGTGCTGCGCCGGGTCCATCACCCAGTCCAGCGCGTCTTGCGCCAACACCTGCAACCGGTGGTCATCGTCAGGCAGGTGAAACGCGCTGCGCGCCGCCTCGATCACCAGCGGATTGATCTCCACGGCCGTGACGCGAGCCTGCGGCAGCCTCCGGTGGCAAAAGCGGGTCAATGAACCGGGGCCCAGACCTAGTTGAGCCACGTGGGCGTCAGCAAGCTGCGCCGGGTCCAGAAACAGCAGCCACGCCATCATCTGCTGCGCATAAGGCAACAGCAGACGATCCGGCTCGGACAGCAGGATCGCGCCCTGCGCGCAATGCTCGGCGCCCGCGAAATGCAGAAGCCGAACACCATCGTGCTCGGAATAGGTGACGGGGGTGGGAGTGAGGGCAGCCGTGGGGGCCGGGCTAGCAAGGTCGTGGCGTGTCATGGGCGCAGAACGTAGAGAGGAGGCCAGAGTGGAAGCACTTCACACAGACGAGGCTGTGCATTGCACCAGCCTGCCACACGCAGCGGCAGGCGGCGGGCATGGCTTCGCTTGCGCGGACGTTGCATCGTGCCGGCCACGCTGCAGTGTCGACACGCGCCGGTTTGCTTCGCAGCGCCCATGATGAGTTCGTGAACACGCACACGCGCCAAAACGAACGGTCGTACGCTCGCGGCATTGCATGCAAGTTGCGCGCGGCTGCCGGATGACCGGCGCGCGGGCATCGCCCACCCCATTTCATGTCTGCCTCCCGCACGCCGCATTTGCCGCACGCCACCGTCCCGCGCTTCGGCATGGACGACCCGAATGCCTTCGCCGCCCCTGCTCTCCGTATCGGCGCGTACGAATTGTGGTTCACCTTCGATACCGCCGATGCGCCATCAGACCTCGTCACGGTCTGCATTGACCTGGGTGAGCCCTCCGGCGTCGACCTGGAAGCGGCGCTCCAGTTGACGCTCGGCTTGTGCCTGGATCTGCCGGCGTCGCGCGGCAGCGTGGGTCTGCATGCGCTCACTGGCCGGTTGATCTACCGCTTTGATTACATGCTGGATGATGACCCCGCCGGCGCGCGCCTGGTGAATGCAATGGCCGCACTGGCTGCATCCGCCGTGACCACTCCGCTTTGGGCCGTGCACTGAAGCTGCGCTCGAGCCTGCATCCTCACGTCGACTTCGGCGCGGTCGCCCGGGCTTCGGGTGTGCTGCGCGGTTGTCATGCTGCCGCGTCAAAGTGGGGGCTCGATTCACCCGCGCGATGCCAGACCGCTTCTTTCCATGCCACGCCCTCGTCTGACTCCCCTCAGCACGCCCGCCTCGCAGTCGGAATACGAAACACTCCACGACTTCGCCAGGCGCACGCCGTCGCCGACCAGTGGTCCGGGAAACACGGTCGCGCAACCGCGCAGCAAGAAAGGCTGGCTCGGCAATCTGAAATCGCGCGTGCGCGACAAGCTGCCAAAGAGCGACGAGACAGAACTGGCCACGCTGCTGACCGACCACAAACGCTCCGGCACAACGCTTGATACGGTGCGCGATTACACGCCACCCACGCGCGGCACGTTGACCGTCACGCCCCAATCGACACCGCAGCCCTCGGCGCACGGCACGCCGCCCCCCGCCACGCCCACCGTGCAAGCGCAGAGCGACACCCGCCGTGCCGAGCGCTCACAGCGCAAGACGTCGTCCATGATGCAGCGCGCGCAACGGGGTGCACAGCGCCTGCGCGAGCACGGAAAGGCATCGCCGCCGCCAGCAGCAGCCTCAGCCGCACCGCTCACGGTACCCACGACCCCAGAGGCATTCCGCGACGCCATCGCCCAGCTGTTCCACGGGGCCGGCGGCAGCGCAGAACGTGCCGCCTTGATCGAACAACTCAGCGTACTGGCCGCGCCGGCGGAAGGCACGTCATCGGCCACCGGCAACTACATCCGCCCGATGCTGGCTGCGCGCGCACTGGCGGCCGGCAGCGGGGGCAATGCGTCGGATGCGCTGCGTGTGCTCGAGCACATCGCGCAGACGGTACGCTTTGATGTCGCCACCTTTGCCGCATCTGACCCGACTGCACGCGGTGAGGGTTCAACCCGTTCGTCCAGCGGCTCGTCGCTCGGCATGGGGCGGCTGTTTGATGAGGCGGCATCGGCGGCGTCATCCCCACGCTCCAGCGCGTCGGACCTCGGCCTGCATCACCTGTTTGGCGACGGCGACACGTCTGCCGAGGGTGCGGAAGTCAGCCTGAGCCAATTCGTTGAGCGGGCGAGCCCCGCGTCGGTGTCCCGGCAATCCAGCTTGTCAGCTCAGTACGGGTCCGAGGCCCCGTCCATACACACACCGCTGGAGATGAGCGACGCCGATGCACTGGGCGCTGCATGGCGCACCGCGCAGTTGCTCTCGCGCAGCCACCATGGCTTCCAAGCACTGTGCAGCCTGATGCAGACGCCCCCCGCGCCCGAGATGCGGCAGACCGCACGCAGCTTTCTGCAGGCGGCAGATCACCTGCACTCTGCAGCCGCAACCGCAACCGCATCAGACCCGGCCACCCAGCTGCAAACGCACGCCGCCGGCAGCGGCACGCGCGCAACATCGTTGGCGGTGAGCGTGTTGCATGCTGCCGCCCGCAAGCTGAGCGACGCGCCCGTGAGCGCGCAAGCCACCGGTGCGCTATTTGCCTGGCGCCAGGGCTTTCGTGAAGACGGCCCGGGCTCCGATCTGGCCAACACCAAGGCGCGCCTGGCCAAGTTTGTCGGCCGCAGCATCCCGCGCGTTGAGAAACAAGGCGTGCGCACCCATTTCTGGCGGATGATCGGCAAGAAGAAGTCGCCACTGTCGGCGGCAGCGCTCGGTATGCATGGCGCGCACCGGGCCGGTCTGGTCAAGGAGCTGGACACCTACACGGCTGCATTGCGCGCCATGATCGACACGCTCGCGCAGTCTGCCGAGACAGCACCGCCGCAAGCCGTTGCGCACCCCGGCGACCTGTGGCGCACGGCCATCCTCGCGCATTGGGCGGAGCTGGCGGCAGCCAACGCACCGCCGAGCGACTACGCGCTCACCGCAGAAAAGCTGCGCGCGATGCAGCCCGAAGTGGGCGCGGCGGTCGACCGCCTGCAGCAGGAAATGTCTGCGCCCACGGCCGTTGCCCGCACAGCGGGAAGCTCGCCGGCTCAACAGGAATTCGCGCAACTCATTACACAGGCGGGGCTGACCGACGATGCGCAGAGCCAAGCCTGGGCGCAACACCGGCTGGGCGATCTTGCCACGCCGCAGGTGACCGCCGCACAGGCTCACTTTGACGCGCTCGTCAGCCACGCCGGTCTGGTGGGCGAGCCACCGGCGTATCTCGTCGGGTTGCAGCCATCGGCGGCGCTCTTGCGCTACTGGAGCGGCTACGCCGGCGAAGCCGCAGATGACCCGGCATTCCACAGCGCGCTGGAGGCAGCCGAGAAGCTGGAGCACCCCGACGATCTCAAAATGCAGGCGCCCACCATGGAAGACGCCCGCAAGACCATCGAGACGTTGCTGACCTCCATGGAATCCGGCAATAAGGTGCGCCTGTCCAACGGCGGCTGGATGGGCGTGAGCACCACCGGCGTATCGACCGGCCTATCTCATGTGGGCAAGGCACTCCCGGTGCCCGTGTCGGTACAGCTCGACGCCAACTACGGCACCAGCCGGCAAGCCGTGGTGGAAATCGGGCGCAGTGCACACGGTCGTGACCTCTTCCTCGGCACCGACCGCACGACACGCAAATCGCTCGGCGTCGGCGGCTCTGTGGGTTACGACCTCAAGGTCTGGGGCAAGCGCCTGCGCGCCAACCTGTTTGGCGTCAAGGTCACGCCGTTTGACCTGGAGACCGGCGAACCGCGCGGCGTGGTCATCCGCGCCACGCGGCCCACGCAGAGCCCGGTGGAGGGCCATGACGACTGGGAGGCCATCAAGTACGACGACAAGGCCGCCGCCGATACCATCGTCAAGGCCGCCAATCTGCTGTTCGAGCAGGCCACGGCAGCCCCGGAGCACCGCCCCGATGCCGACGCGCTGTGGAACACGCTGGCCCAGCACTGCGGCGATGGTGAGAACCTTTCCGTCGGCTGGGTCGACCAGACCAAGCGGCGCACGCGCGTGTCCGCCGAGGCCACCGTCGGCTTCAACGTGCGCGTAAGCAGCAAGCACACGCCGGTGCGCATCGGCCCTTCCGCACGACTGCGCGGGGAAAAAACCCTCAACAACACCGCCACCCTGCACGAAACCACAGGCGCGCTGCGCGTGGAGCAGTTCAGCGTGGGCACTGCCCACAAGGTCACGGCGCGGGCGGGCCTGGCGTTCTCGGTGGGCGACACCTTCTATACCGCTGCGCCCAACGACAACGCCTCGGCCAAGGCGGGCGAGAGCGGCAAGATCACGCAGTCGTTCACGGGCGGTATGCCCCTCGGCTACAACTGGAAGCTGGCCGAGGGCGGCCACACCACCAAGGTCAAGATGGCCTACCACAACGACAGGATTGCCGACCGCGTGTGCTACTTCGACACCGAATACCGCAGCGCCAAGGAATACCTGGCCGTGGTGCGCAGCGAGCGCGAGGCCTGGATCGACATGCTGGCCCACAAGCCCGGCGGCACGGTAGAAAAGGCCGCGCGCGAGTTCGAGGCCTACTGCGAAACCGTAGAGAAGCATGCGCGCCCCAACCAGCGCTATCTGCACCGGCACCGGTTGCGCCCCGCCGCCGCGCGCGAGATCGAAGGCCACCTCGACCTGGCCGACCTGCATCGCAGCGTCGACCCCAACTCCGCCGATGCGCAGGCCTCCGAAGCCCTGGCGCAAGCCCTGCTGCACGCACCGGGCTCGCGCCTGCCGGAAAAGCTTGCCATCGTCGAGCAGGCTTCCACCAGCCGCAGCCTCGGCCTGACAAGCACCCTCCAGGTCCGCTCGAACAGCGAGGCGGAAGGCACGCGCGAACTTGCGGCCATCAAATTCGGCTAATCGAAATTTGTCGGGTTGTATGAGGAGTTTTTAAAATCCGAATTCCCGGACGTCTTCCATACGTTTTTCCACATGATCGAACACGGTCGATTCACCATCCGCATGATCAAGCCGCACTAAATCAGTGCCATAAAAAAACTCAATCAGAGTTAAGCGTAATTTCACTCTTTGTAGGGATGTTTGGAGAAATCGTGAAGGTTATGCTGGGCCCCTGTTTGAAGCGCCCTCTGCAATGACGTGTCATTGCACGGCATCAATGGGGAAGCACCATGAAGTTTGCGATACTGACCGCCAATGCATCCGGCTTTGCCTATGTGGAAAGCTGCCTGCCCATGCAAGACGTGGAATGCGTCCGCTTTGACGATGCCCTGTCGCTGCTGCGTGCGCGCCGTACGGAAACGTTTGATCTGTTGATGATCGACGCGCAGCAGTTCCGCACGGCGGGGCAGCTCGTGCTGTCGTGGCGCGAGTGCAATGCCGACATGTGCTGGCCTACGCTGGTGTTCGGGCAGTTTGCCGACCGGGGCGACATGGCGCTGGCCTTCGATGCCGGCGTGGAAGACGTGCTCACCGGCCACTTCACCGCCGAAGAGCTGCAGGCCCGCGTGCAGCGCGCGCTGCGCCGCGCCGAGCCCGTGCGGCAGAGCGCCGGCATCCACGTCGTGGTCGGGCCTTACCGCCTGTGCCGCCTCACTCGCACGGCCACCGTCAACAACGTCCCCATCCGCATGACGGCGCGCGAGTTTGCGACGGCGTGGCTGCTGTTCTCTTCGCCGGGTGCCTTCCTGTCACGCCAGCAGATCGCCTCTGCCGTGTGGGGTGCCGATGCCAGCATCGTCGAGCGCTCCATCGAGCAGCACATCTACAAGCTGCGCAAGAAGCTGCAGTTGGGCGCGGAAACCGGCGTCGAACTCAAGACGGTGTATGCGCGCGGCTACCAGCTCACCGTTCAGGCGGCAGAAAACACCTCGCCCGCTGTCGCCCCCCGGGACGCTCTGGCTGCTTAACAGGCCGCGCAATGCGGCCTTTTTGCGCAAACGATTGCGCGCCGCGACGCCCGAGCGTCCGCAGCGAATTGCATCAATGCATTTTTTACAAAACGTTTCAAAGCAAAGTATTTCAGAATCGGCGAAATAATTTTCGCGCCGGTTTTAAAACAATCTTTGCTCCCTGAATGATTATCGCGTTAATGATTTCCGGGCATTCGGATTTCACCCACACTCTGTTGATAGAGCGCCGCCAATTCCGTCCGGTTGCGCGCCTGCAAGCGCATCAAGATCTGCCGCACGTGCGATTTCACGGTTTCCACCCCGATATGCAGGGCCTGCGCAATCTCCACATTGGATTTGCCCGAGGCAGCCTCACGCAGGATGTCGCGCTGGCGCCGCGTCAACGCCGACAGCGCAGGGCTGTCGCCTGACGACAAGGCCCGCTCCTGGCGCTGCGCCGCCAGCATGCGACCGAGTATCGCGTGCGCCTGCTCCAGTGTCACCGGCTGCGGCGGCGGGGGTTCACCGGCGGCTTCGGCCAACTCCGTCAGGTCGATCAGGACCCTGCCGGGCGATGCCAAAACGGCCCGAGGGGTCGCCACGGTCAGCGGCGCCCCACCTTGCGTGCTCCAACGGGCCGCAACTTGATGGAAGGGAGGGAAATACGTGCTTTCAGGTGTGATGTCGGCCGCTTGTAGCAGCACGTCGTTCTGGACCCGGGCGTTCATGTCGTCCTTCGCTCTGGTAAGGGCATTGCATCTGGATGCAGTCGGCTCACCGGGATTGGTATCGCAGCGGCCTCCTACTCTCTCTGTGCAACCTGCGCAGAAAACCGGAACCGAAATCGCGAAAGAATTTTCGGTGGGTGCTCTGACGATCACCGAGCGGCGATGCGCACCCACACGCCGGCCAGCTTCCGCACCTGGATGGGCAGCGTTTCCGCCAGCATCTGCAGGGCACGGTCCACGTCCAGAGGAAAGCGCCCCGTCACGCGCAGGCTGGCTGCGTCGGATTGCAGCTCGATCACACCGTGGTGGTAGGGGCGCAAGGCGTTGATCACGTCGGCCAGCGGTTGATGCTCGACCTCGACCAGGCCGCGCGTCCAGGCGGACGCCGAGCGTGCCATGATGTCCAGCGACTCAATGCCATTGGGACCCAGGCGGCGCACCTGCCCCGCGCGCACTGTCGACACCGCGCCGGCCGGCGTGGACAACGCGGCAGTGCCTTGCAGGACGGCCACGCGCATCGTTCCGCCCGGCTCCAGCGTTGCGCAAACCATGCCACCCGCGCACTCAACCGCCCCCGCCGCCGACCACAACCGCACCTGCGCCGATGGCGACGTGGCCACTGCCAGCACGCTGCCGCTGCGCAGGCGGACGTCAGCACCGCGCGCGTCGGTCGAGGCATCGACCGCACTGCGTGCATTCAGGCGCAACTGCACGCCATCGGCCAGCGTGAAATCGCGGCGCTCTGCGGTGGCCGTGCGCATGTCGGCGCCCAGACCGGACAGCGGGATCTGCAGATCCACCAGTGCTGCCACGCCAACCCCCACCCCACCGACGATCAACGCGCGCCGCACACGCCGCGAGCGCGGTGTGTCCAACAGGTGCCGCGTGGCCTGCCGATGCGGCGCCGAGACAGGGGGCAAGCTCACCGAGCCCAAGCCGCCCTGCAGCCGCTTTACCGCTGACGCGTGCGCGGGGTCGGCCTCCTGCCAGGCGGCAAAGCGCTGACGATCTGCGTCCGAAGCCAAGCCCGAGCGCAACAACACCAGCCACTGGATGGCCTGCTCGGCAACCCGGTCATCCAACGGGTGTTTCACGATACGTCGGCCAAATAGCACAGGCGCAAGGCCTGCGTCATGTATTTCTGCACCATGCGCACCGACACCTCCAGGCGCTCGGCGATCTCTGGGTAGGTCAGCCCGTCCAACTGGCTATAGAGGAACGCGCTGCGCGCCTTGGTGGGCAGCCCATCCAACACGCGGTCGATGGTGGTCAATGCTTCCAGGATCAGGGCCCGCTCTTCGGGAGATGGCAGCGTAGCTTGCGGCTGAGTGGCTGCCCAGGCCAGATAAGCCTGCTCCAGATCGCGACGGCGCCAGATGTCGTAAAGCAGGCGCTGCGCAATGGTGGTCAGTAGCGCACGCGGCTCGCGGGTGTCTTGCCAGCCGGGCTTTTGCAGCAGTTGCGCAAACGCCTCCGAAGCCAGATCTTCGGCGCCAAAGCTGCAGCCCGTCTTGCGGCCCATGCGACCCGCCAGCCAAGCGTAGTGTTGTCGGAACCAGTCGGATGCCAGCGCGTCGGCTGGCTCGCAGGTTTGCGTCACGGTACCCCTCCGCGAGATTCAGTGCGGGCCGATCATCAGCAAAACGAGCAAGCGGCCCCACTCAGACCGGTGGCGAGAATGCCCCCACAGGAACGTCAAATTTTACTCACGACTGATATTTCAGGTGGGCGTTTTTCGGGGGGGATGACGGTATTTCGGCAGCCCTGCAACAGCGCGAAGCCCTGGCTGGCATCGTTTTCCGGTGCAACCCAGTTGCTGCACTGTGTTGCAGTGACAGCCGCCACGCTCCCGCCCATGCCCCCCGACGACGACGCCTCTTTGCCCCTGCCAGACGACGACACCACGCCCGCGCACGCGCTGCGCATCGGCAACCGCCGCATCTGGCTGGCCTACGACAGCTACACCGAACCCGACACGTTGATCGTCTATATCGAGCTTGGCACGCGCGACACGCTGGACGTGGCCCTCACGCTCAACCTGCTGCTCAGCCTGTGCCTGGAGGTGGAAGGCGCCGCGCGCGGCATGGTCGTGCGCCACCCGCAGAGCGGGCAGATCATCTTCCGCTTCCGTTACGCGCTCGACGACGACCCCGAGGCCACCGGCCTGCTCGACGCCATCGCCGCGCTCACGGCCGAGCTGGACGACGGCCACGAGCCGCGGCACTGAGCCGCCGCCGGCCCGGCAATCGGCCCGCTTCGGCTGCCGACGCACCTTTTCGGTGTGCTTGTCATGCGCCGCCAGGGGGTGGCTAGGCTTGCAAGGTTCAGTTGTGCTGGGGAAGGTTGCACCGCCCAGCATGCCAACCTCGGAGCCTCCCCCATGATGAAAATATTCTCCAGAACCTCCGGCACAACACCGCCCGCCGAGACATCGACCAACACCCCCACCTCGCAGCCGTCGATGCCGAGCGTGCGCAAGACCTCGCAGTTGCCCGGGGGCCTGCGCGGCCTGGCCGACAAGGTGACGGCGCGCAAGCACAAGAAAGCCGCCGAATCGTTCAGCAATTCACAACTCATGACGAGGCTGTCGAACCCCGAAATCTCGGGCCGCGAAACCCGTGCCATCCATCGCGAGGCGAAGAAGCGCATCCGCAAGGGAGGACTGCAATGGCCGCCGCAACAGCCGACGGCGCAACCGCACGCCGCGCCAACCCAGACGCCCGAGCACACGAGTGGTGCAAACAGCACGCCGGATGGCCTCGTGCATCACCAGGAAACGCAAGCGCCCCCGCAAACGCTGCATACCGAGTCGGCCCACACGGAGCAGATCGAGCAGATCGCGCACACCGAGCACACGACTCACCCTGAGACGCAGGCCGAAACCAGCACGGCAATCGTCCAAACACCGACGACGCCCTCGCGCCAGACTTCTTCTGCCAGTTCCGCACATGCGGAAGGCCGGCACGGACCGCCGGATGGGCCCGTGTTCGACCCCGATACCGGCGCACTGAACAAGCCGCAGTTGCGCCAGATGGTCAGCGCGCTCAAAGATGCGCTACCCGCGGTGCCCGCCGAGCTGGCGCGCTCGCATGCCCGCAGCGTCGGACTGCACGCCGCGCTCCAGCAGCAGTTGACCAAGATCCATACCATCGCAGCCGACAACACCCGCAAGCCTCCGCATGAAGTCGGCTTGGCCGTGCGCGATGCGTTTGCAGCCGCGGCAAAGACCGCACGCCATCTCGCCAAGTCACTAGGCAGCCACGACCCCGCCGGTGCTTACAAGGGCATCGCCGCGCTGCTCACCGAACTCAAGCGCACCCACCTGAGCGGCAGCGCGCACGATGTCATGACGCACTACGCCGAGAAGGAAACCGCCAACCTCGAGGTCAAGGCGCCCGGCATCAGCACCGCCAAGCCGGGCTCGAACGTCAGCACGGGCACCTCGGGCAGCCTGACGGTGTCGGCATTCCCGACCAACAAGTATGCAAAGGCCCACGTGTCGGCAGAGGTTGGCGGCGGCAAGGGCCGGCTGTACTTTGCCGACGACGATGGCGACGTGGACTACTGGCCCTCCGTGCAGGCCTTCGCCCAGGCGAACCTGGGCGGCAAGCTGGGCAAATGGGCTGCGGGTGTGGCGGGCAAGCTGGCCCTGACCGGCGGCAACGTCTACCTGGAGCACGACGACTTGCGCCAGCTGGTGAAGCTCGTCGCCAACCACGATGCCAATAGCGCCCGGGTGAACTCGGCGGGGCCGCACGCGCGCCAGTTGATGCATCAGCTGGAGTCGCTGGCCAACGCGGTGTCCAAGACCATCGGCCGCAACTACACGGAATCCGCAGGCAAACCGTACTTTCTGAACGACACCAAGATCGCCAAGGGCTTCAACACCTTCAAGATGACGCTGTTAGCCGGCGCCATCGACGAGAAGGTGGGCGGCGACCACTTCAAGACGCTGATGAAGACGGCCTACCCGCCGATTGCCGATGTGCTCAACGAGCGTATCAACAACCACGAAGCGCTGCCGACGCAGCCGCGCCGCGACGTACCGGATTCCGTGGCCTATGGCGACCGCTTCCTGGCCTATCGGCAAGCCACCGCCAGCGTGGACGCCAACGCCGGCAACCAGACGCACGGCAGTTCCAACCTGGAAGCCAGCGGTAACTTTGACCTGAACCTGCGCGGCAATGTCGTGCAGTTCTTTACGGAAACCGCCGCCGCCCCGCATACGCTGCTCGACCCGGGCTATCACAAAGACTACCAGGCCACCTTCAAGCTGCACCAGCAGCTGGACGCGGCGTGTGCAGACCCGGCGCCCGCACAGCTCCACCTGTACGACCAAACGCGCAAGGCGCTGTCGCAACAGTTGCACCCGGGCCTGGCCCTGCCCTTTACACAAAAAGAGCATGTGCTTTATGGCGATGCGGTCAACATCCCCACGCAGTTCCACAGCGCCATCACTCACGCCAGCCCTGAGCAACTGAATCACGCGACAGAGCAAATGGAGCGTCTGCGGAGCACCTATCTGCAGCTTGCCGAGCATGCCGGCGCGGTGCTTGCAAAGAACGACCGCTTCATGCCGCCCGAGAAACGCGACACGCTCAACCAGCAACGCGAAGCCGCGTTCGCACAGATCAACCAGGCAGTCTGGCAAGGCCGGTACCCGCAGAAGGAGGCGCTGAGCGACCCTGCGGCCTTCATCGGCAAGAGCCACGCCGCCATCAGCCTCGCGCTGGGCTGCGCGGGCGCGCACGTCTCGGTCATCAAGCAGCAAATGGCGCTGCGTCAGACACCTGGCGAGCCGCATGACGAGAGCCACACCGACGCCATTAAGCTGGCGGACTCGACCTACCAGAGCACGCGCGATCTGCTGGACAAGACCTACCTGCCGCTGAAGAACTACGACGTGCAGAAGAACGGCCCACTGAAAGACAAATCGCTGTGGCAGCGCTGGGATGCCGCGCTCAGGGCAACGGTATCCGGCGGCGCGCAGAGCAGCCTGCTGAACACCATCGTCAATCGCTTTCATCGTTCGACGAGCAAGGTGCCGCTGGGCGATCTCACGGGCTCCATCTCGGTGGGCAACAGCGCGGGGCAGATCTCGCTGAGTGCCGAAGCGCGTTTGATGTATGCGGATCACCAGGTCAACCCGAGCCGTACCGGCAAGTTCTGGCAGTTCACGTTTACGGCCCAGGGCGGCGCGCCGGTGACCGGCGTGCTGCTCAACAAGGCCATCGAAGCTGCCATTGCAAAGTTCGCGCCCAACATGCGTCTGCAGGACGAGAAATTCGACCCCCATGAATTGATTCGCCAGACACAGGGTCTGCTGCTCAACATCACCGACGGCACCAGCTTCGTCGTCAAGATGCGCCAGGCGCCCGACGTGCAAAACGCGCCAATGGAGCTGCAATACGCCCGCGCGCTGCGCAACAAGAACAGCGGGATGAACTTGTCCATCACGGTGCCCACGCCACATGGCACGTACACGCCTGCCGTATCGCACACCGACAGCACGCAGAGCTACGCCGGCGAAGTGATGGGCTCGGACACGAGCTACCTCATCATGCAGCACCCGTTCCTTGCCAAGATCGTCGATGCCGAAGCCAACCGCGAAGACGCGGCGCTGCGGCAAGCCTTCGATGCCGACACCGTGCAGCGCGACCGCTATCTGGCCAATCCAAACCTGATGGTGGACGTAGTGGAAAAGTACGCCGCTGCACGCCAGGAGATTGCTGCCGCTGCTGCCGAAAACCGCGCACCCGTCATCAAGAACGAATTCGTGCGCTACCACGCCGCCACGCCTTTCGCACGCGCGGCGCAGGTGTCAACGCAGGTGGCCGCGCATGCGCCAGGCTCGACCGCCAAGGGCGAGGACGCATTCAAGATCGCCGAGCCCCTGGCCAACGCGGTGGACATCAGCCACTTGAACGACCTGCCGGGCATGCGCGCGCGCCTGCAAGCCATGGCGACGATCGAGGAACGTGCGGACTATCTCTGCAACTCGAACGAAGGCCGCCCGCTGCTTGAAGCGTTCTCGAAGATCATCGGCAACACGCGTGCCATCAATTCGGCCGCGCTGTTCCACACCGATGAACGCAACACCGGCATCCAGACGCTGCTGCGCGACCCGAAGGGCCTGCAACGCGAGAACAACCGCACCCAGGCCGCGTTGCACGGCAAACCCCAACCGACCAGCACCGTGGGCCAATTGCGCGCCCGCATGCAGCCGACCAAGACGTCGATCAAGCAGGCCAACCTGACGGAGTTGCAGCAACTCGGCAACCTGAACAACCTGCCGATCGGCCAGAAGGCGCAGCGTGAAATCGAGCGTCGCAAGGCTCTGCTGGGGGATGCCTTCCCGGCCGACAACGGCCACGCCGAGTCCTAAGCCACTACGGCTCTGCCGCCAGCCCACGCGCTTCGTGGGCTGGCGTTTTTTTTTGGTGGGCAACGCAGCAGGCGCCGCCGGAAGCAACAAGGCCGGCATCAGCCGGCCCTGGGTGCATCGTAAAGTGACGCTGCTCTAGCCAGCGCGCAGCCAAGCGCGCGCCACGGCAATGTGCGCGTGCGCGCCATCCTCGCTGACACCAGAATAGCGCTCGACATAGCGGTGCAGTGGCGCCCATCGTGCAAGCTGCTGGACGGCCTCATCAATGGAACCACCCACGCTGCCACGCTCCAGCAGCGTGGCAAAGGCCTCCGCACGCAGCAGGTTGCTGGCGGCGTCTTCCGGCAACGCAGGGTCGCGCAGGCGCTCGTTGAACACCAACGTCATCAGCTCGTTAAGCGGCAGGCCGCCATCGTCCAGATCCCCCAGCGCGTAACGCTCATGCGCGCGCTGGAAGACTCGGCTGCGCAGCACGGCCGAGTCGCACAGGCCATCGACCAGCAGCGCCAGCCGCCGGCAATCACGACGCGCCCGTACCGCGTCAGACGCGATGGCAGTGATGTAGCGCTCCAGCCAGATGTGCAGGGCATCGCTGCCGTATTCGCCGTCATAGGGCTGCAGGCGGGCACGCCAGCTCTGGCGCAGCGCGTTCCAATCCGCGCCGCTGCCGGCACCGCGTTCGCGGGCGTGCGGCGTAGCGGGCCGCAGTTCAGCCAGACGGCGCAGCAGATGCGCGGGCACATCGATACGGCAGCCGGCCGGCAGGGCGCGCACCGTATCGGGCAAATCAGAGAGCGCGTAACAGCCACGCAGGTCGAGATACTCGAGCTTGGTCAATTGGCCCACAGACGCCGGCAAGACGCGCAACGACAAGCAATCGCGCAACCGCAGCGTACCCAGTGAAGCGCAGCGGCCGATGCTCTCGGGCAGCGCGGCGAGTGTCGACATGCCCGTGGCATCCAGATAGCGCAGATTGTGCAGACTGCCCAGGGTGTCGGGCAGGCTCGTCATCGCATGCACGTCGCGCAGGTCCAATCGTTCCAGCAGGGTCAGGTTGCCCAGCGTGTCGGGCAGTGCGGCCAGCAATGGATTGCCACGCAGGTTCAGTTGGCGCAGTTGGTGCAACTGGCCCAGGGTGATGGGCAATTGCGTCAGCATCCGGTTCGACGCCAGGCTGAGCGTCTGCAAGCGCGACAGCAGGCCCAGCTCCGCCGGCACGATGCGCAGGTCCGTCCCCTGCAACACCAGGCGTTCAAGCCGAGGCAATTGCGACAGCGATGCCGGCAACGCCCGCAGCGGCGAATCCAGCACCACCACCTCGCGCAGTTGCAGCAGTTTGCCGATGCGCCCAGGCAGCGCAGTCAGGCGTGGGTTTCGCGAGAAATGCAGCACGCTCAGGTTGAGCGGCAGCCCGCCGGAGGCCGGCCACTCAAACACATCGCAATCGTGAATGACCAACTGCTCAAGTTGATCTGCCAGGCACAGCGCGGCTGGCAGGCGCATTACGGGAATGCTGTCGAGCACGAGATGCCGGCTGCGCTGCTGCATGGCCAGCAGCATGCGCGTGGCCGACAGCGCCAGGCCCTGCGCGGTGGGCCGCTGGTGGTCGGCCAGCAAGGGGCCGCTGTAGCGGTGCAGGCGGCGCGTCATGTCTTGCTGCCAACCGGCCACCGCATCGCATACGGCCAGCCAGCGGTTGCCCTGCGTTGCGGGCTCGACGGTTCGCAAGCCGTGGCCATATGGCACGGCCTGTTGAATGCGCTGCGCATCGCGCGCAGCCCCGGCACGCAGTTGATGCTGCGCGCGTGAAGGCGCGATGGCCGGTTGGCGATCGTGGTGCTGCTGCGTGTGGGCCCGGGCCGCAACCGGCGGCGGCTGTTTGCCATGCACGGCACGCTGCAATGCCCGCCGCAACGCGCGCGACAACCGGCCCGCAAACGCGCCCGGCTCAGGATGCAACGAGGCACTCTCGAAATGTGATTGCATGATGTCGCCTGAAGAAAGTGAATTGTCAATCGGCAGAAGGCATTCAAAGCCCTTTTCCGCCTGTTCCACCATCGTATGGGCGACCACACACCGCGCCGTTGGCGCGCACGAACCCGTCGCGCTCGCACCGAACCCACGGTGAAGCCCGCAAAGCAATGCCGCTTCGCTCCAGCGCAGCCGACTTCGCGGCAAGCTTGACCAGTGCGCTGGGGGCGTTTCTATGATCGGCGCATGTTCGTCGCAAGAGAGTCGTCATGCATGCCCCATCGCCCCGTACCCTGGCTGCGCGCGAGCGTCGCGCCACCGCCCACGTTGCGCGACCGGCCGTACGCCGAGACACACATCACACCTGGCAGCAGCAACGTCTGCAACAGCGCCACCCGATTGCGCTCCGGTGCGCGGGTGCACTTCGGCATGCGCACGCGTAATGCATGGGTGCGCAGCCTGCTCGCGCTGCTCGCTTGGCTTCCAACGCATGCCCTGGCCGATTGCATTGACGATGCCGCGGCCTATCACGGCGTGAACGCGCAAGTGCTGCGCGCCATCGGCTATCAGGAATCGCACCTGAACCCCCAGGCGCACAACCGCAACCGCAACGGCAGCGAAGACCTGGGCATGTTCCAGATCAACACGATCCACCTGCCGGAGTTGTCCCGCTACGGCATCGGCCGCCAGGCTTTGTATGACCCGTGCGTGAGCGCCTACGTGGCCGCGTGGCACCTGGCGCGCAAGGTACAACTGCACGGCAACAGTTGGCACGCCATCGGCGCGTACCACTCGGAATCCGCGGGAGAGAACGGCATTTACGCCCGCGCGGTGGAAGGCATCCTCAACCGCAGGCTCGCCGGACGCACGCCGATTGCCGCGGTACACGCGCCTGCGCCGGAACCTGCCGGACAAGCGCCGCGGGATACGGCCCAGCCCATGCGCCAGATCACGCTACGGCACACGCCAAGCCGCGCACCGGACAATCAACCGCCGCCCGACGACCATTGGCTCGACGCCATGCTGGCCAATCTCAACCAGAGCGCCAGCCTGCGCGAGCGGTTCAGCCGATAACGGCTGGGGACACACCGTGCAGCAGATGCACGAAGTGACTCAGCAGAACGCTGCGCTGGTCGAAGAGGCCGCACAGCCGCTCGAAGATCGCGCAGCGCAACTGAAGGGCGCCGTATCGGTGTTCAGGCTGGCACGGCATTGGTCGAGCCTCGGCTGGCAGCCGCAGCACCATGCGCGGACGAGGCACGGTGATTGGCCACTTAAGGGTCAGTCGTCTGATCGACGAACTAGGTCCGATCTATAAGCAGTCCAGCAAGCATGGCAACAAACAGGCCACGGTGGAGTGGATCGACATCCCGAAGCAGCTCAACCGTCAGTTTGCGGTCGATGCGTCGAATCAGGTCTGGTGTGGTGACATCGCCCACGTCTGGGTGCCAGTGTCGAATGCGCTTTGTATGACCACGTCGATCAGGTCGATTTCGCGAGGCAGCTAGGCTCGAGTCTGCCTGGTTCGCGCTTGATACGGTCCGCCACCCGTCTCTTCCCACCGCGCGATCACCATAGGGGCAATTGCGTTGCCCAGCACATTTAGCGTCGTGGTGCCGCTGTCGATAATCCGGAAGATCCCGGCAATCAGCGCGACGCCATCAAGCGGAAGTCCCGCCGAAGCCAACGTTGCAGAGAGGATGATGATCGCAAAGCCCGGAACACCCGCAGCGCCTTTGGAGGTCAAAACCATTGTGACCACCAGTAATGCCTGTTGGGTCAACGTCAGGTCGATGCCGTACAACTGGGCGATAAAGATTGTCGCAACCCCGAGGAAGATCGAGGCGCCGTCGAGGTTGAAGGCATAGCCAACCGGCACAACGAAGCTGACGATCCGGCGGGGCACGCCATAGTTCTCCAGTTTGCTCATGAGCTGCGGCATGACGGCCGCCGACGCAGCGCTCGAGAACGCGAGGATCAATTCGTGCCTGAAGTACTTGACTACCTTGACGAAGTTCTCATTGATTAGCCAGCAGACGCCGCCCAGCACCAGCACTGCAAAAGCGAAGAGCGAAAAGTAGACGACGCCAATCAGCTTCAAGAGCGGGAGCAGCGACGCAAAACCGAACGTCGACACCGTGGCACCGATCATGCCGAAGACGCCGACCGGTGCGTAGGCCATGATTATGCCGACCACCTTGAACATCGCGTCTGATACGCCTTGCAGAAACATCACCACTGGCTTGCTCTTCTCACCCGGCACCGCATTGAGTGCCAATCCGAACAAGACCGCGAAGAAGAGGACGGAAAGCAGCTTCCCCTCCGACAACGCGACGAAGATGTTCTCGGGCACGATGTTCTGCAGGATCACCAGCACGCCCTTGGACGGCTCCATCTTTAGCGTAGCAGCGGCATGTGTCATCCCCGATAGGTCGGTACCTAGTCCAGGCTGGAACACATTGGCGAGCACCAGCCCCCAGACGATCGCCAAGCTGGTGATCGAGAAGAAGTAGATCAGCGACTTCGCTCCCATCCGCCCGAACGACTTGCTATCACCACCGCCCGCGATACCAAGCACCATACAACAGAGCACGATGGGTACCACCACCAGCTTCATCATCCGGATGAAGATATCGCCCAGGGGCTTGAGGACTTCCGCACTCACCCATGCTTGATGTAGTGGATGGGTATTGAAATACCATCCAACGAAGATGCCCAGCACAAGTCCGACAACGATTTGCCAGACCAAAGAAATCCGTTTCATGTGTCTCCTCAGTCTATTTTTCTCTCAGCTCGAATGGCTACGCAAAGCGTGTCGAGCCGAGGTGCTTCATGAAGTTGAGAAGCGGCACGGGACCGCCGTACCACCTCTGCAGCGCTACTTAGCGAAGAGTTGGCCCATGTCCTTGAACGCCTTGAACTCCAGGGCATTGCCACACGGGTCTAGCAAGAACATGGTGGCCTGCTCACCCACTTCCCCCTTGAAGCGGATGTAGGGCTCGATGACAAATTTGGTTCCGAACGACTTTAGGCGCTCGGCAAGCGCCTCCCACTGTCCCCACTTGAGGACGATGCCGAAGTGCGGAACCGGAACGTCGTGACCGTCCACCGGGTTGGTGTGCACTTGTTCTTGAGATGCGGTCTTGGGGTGCTCATGAATCACCAATTGATGACCATAAAAGTCAAAATCGACCCACTGCTTGCTCGAACGGCCCTCTTCCAAGCCAAACACTTCGCCGTAGAAGCGTCGTGCGGAGGGAAGGTCATACACTGGAATGGCAAGATGAAAAGGTGAGAGACTCATGATGGGATGAGGATTAGTAAAGTTATGTTTTCTCTGGGGAGGGGCACGCCGACTTGAGCGGCAACCGCCTCTCCAGGTGGTGCGCCCGCCATACATGCCGTTGTCAGGCTCGAATAGCGAGATGCTTCAGAAAGGTTGAGCTGGCTCAGCCTTGGCGTTTGGTTGCTTCGTAGCGCGCCTTGTTCTCTTCGTTGGGCGGATAGAGACCAGGCAGCACTGCGCCCGAATTGACCTCTTGCATGATCCAGCCCTCAAAGCGCTCTTGCTCGACAGCGGCGTCCACGATGTCGTTCACCAACGCAGCCGGAATGACAACCGCGCCATCCTGATCGGCCACGATCACATCGCCGGGGAACACCGCCACACCACCGCACGCGACTGGTTGCTCCCAGTCGACGAAGGTCAAGCCGGCCACGGAGGGAGGCGCAGCGGTGCCACTGGCCCAGACTGGTAGCCCCGTCGAGAGCACACCAGTCAGATCACGCACGACACCATCGGTCACCATCGCGGCCACGCCGCGCTTGGCCATGCGTGCACACAGGATGTCGCCCCACACACCTGCGTCTTTGACACCCATTGCGTCCACCACGGCGATGCAGCCTTCAGGCATCTGCTCGATGGCGCCACGGCTGGACTTCGGGGACGCCCACGATTCCGGCGTTGCCAGATCTTCGCGAGCAGGAACAAAGCGAACGGTAAACGCGCGGCCCACGACACGCGTAGCGCCAGGTTGAAGCGGGAACGCGCCACGAATCCAGATGTTGCGAAGGCCCTTCTTCAGCAGGATGGTAGTCAGGGTGGCGGTCGTGACGCCTGACAGCGCCTTGAAAATCGATGCGTCGGAATTGGACATGATTGAACCTTTCCTTGTTTGAAAAGACAGCAAATCAAATGCTCTGGATGAGCCCACCATCGACACGGACCGTAGAGCCGGTCACGTACGAGGCACGGTCGCTGGCGAGGAAGGTAACCACGTCGGCGTACTCGTCCGGCCGCCCGTACCTCCCCAGCGGAATCGTTGCCGCACTTTCTGCTTGCACAGCGGCAGCCTCGCGCCCTTCCCGTTGCGCACGAGCACTGTCCAGAAACTGCGTACGCGCGGTGGCGATTCGGCCTGGGACGATGATGTTCGAGGTGATACCGTGCGCTGCGACATCGCGGGCCAGCGTTTTCGACCAACCGACGAGCGCAATACGCGTTGCATTCGACAACCCAAGGTTCGCGATGGGTGCGACCACGCCCGACGAGGTGCTGGTGATGATGCGGCCCCAGCCTCGTTTGCGCATTCCAGGAAGCAGCAGGTCTGTAATCCCGATGATGGAAATAACCATCGAGTCAAAGGCTTGCCGCCAGATATCAATGTCGTGACCAAAGGCGGGCCCCGGCGGCGGTCCGCCGGTATTGTTGATGAGGATATCGATACCACCCATCGCGGATTCAGCGGCCAGCACGCCCTGCTTCCACTGCTCCGGCACACCCAAGTCCCAGACAAATGCGCGGCTACGCCCACCTGTCTCTGCAACTCGTTGCGTCGTGCCCTCCAGCGCTTTTTCGTCACGGTCTGCTAGGCAGACTTCGACGCCCTCGCGCGCTAGGGCTACCGCAATCGCGCTGCCCAGTCCGCCGCCGGCGCTCATCACGAGCGCCCGCCTGCCGGCAATGCCCAAATCCATGTCGACTCCCTCAGTTCAGTTGATGACAAGCTTTGTGAATCCGCTTGCAGGCCTCGGCGAGGCGCTCCGTCGACGTAGCGAACGAGATGCGGAAATATCCCGGATACCCAAACGCGCTGCCCGGCACGACGGCAACGCGCGCCTGTTCCAAGAGGAATTGCCCCACAGCGAGGTCGTCATGCAGGGTCGCGCCGTCCGGCGTCTTGCGGCCGATCAGGCCTTCGCAGGACGGGAACAGGTAGAACGCCCCCTCGGGGCGTCGGCATTGCAGGCCTTCCGTCGCATTGAACGCATCGAGACATAAATCCCGGCGTTGGCGGAACGTGTCGTTACGCGTTTCAAGGAAATCCATCGGGCCATCCAGTGCTGCCAATGCGGCCGCCTGGGCAATCGAGCAAGGATTGCTCGTGCTCTGGGATTGAATCGTGCTCATCGCACTGATCAGGTGGCGTGGACCACCGGCAAAGCCAATCCGCCATCCAGTCATGGCATAGGCCTTGGAAACGCCGTTGACGGTCAGTGTGCGATCGCGCAACGCGGGTTCGACGGCAGCAATGGTTGAAAACTCCCAGCCGTCGTAGCGCAAGTGCTCGTACATGTCGTCGGTCAGGACGTGTACCTGCGGAAACTCGAGCAAGACTGCAGCCAGATCCTTCAGCTCCTGCCAGGAATACCCAGAGCCGGTCGGGTTGCTCGGCGAATTGATCACAACCCACTTCGTACGCTGGGTGATCGCTTGGCGCAGTTGCACGGGCGTGATCTTGAACCCCTGCGACTCCGGGCACCGCACCTCGACCGGCGTACCGCCAGCCAGACGCACCATGTCCGGATACGACACCCAGTAAGGGGCTGGGATGATCACCTCGTCACCCGGATTGATGGTCGCGAGCAGCGCGTTGAAGATGACCTGCTTCCCCCCCGTGCCGACGCTGATCTCCGTGGGCTCGTACGACAATGCGTTGTCACGCTGGAACTTGCGCACGATGGCCGCTTTAAGCTCGGGCGTACCGTCGACGTCGGTGTATTTCGTGAGGCCGTTGTCGATCGCCGCCTTTGCGGCGGCATTGATGTGGTCCGGCGTAGGAAAGTCGGGCTCGCCTTGCGATAGGCCGACTACGTCGATGCCGCGTCGCCGCATGTCCGCAGCAGTCTTTGTAATCACCAAGGTAGGGGACGGCTTCACGGACTGCAGAAGTCCCGCTAGCAATTGCATATCTCAGTCCTCTTGTAGAAAGACAGGTGTGAACCACGCTGCGCGATGCGCGGACTCCGAAGGAGCGCGACGGTTCGATGGAGCGAATCCTAGACTGTCTTAAACAAAAGAAAAATCAATATGTTTTTTATGCAAGACCAAATATTTTTTGGTCTCTCAATGCTGAGCGGGCGTCCGGGCGATGGGCGTCAATCAACGCGCTTGGCACCTCGCGTATACCCTGATCACCACACGCGCGGATCGCAGGCGAGACTCCCCTGCGCGGGACAAACAAGACGCGCACTTGCGGGTCAGGCGTGGCTATCGATTGCCTGATGCCGTGGAAAGCGCAGGCTCCTGCCCGTAGGCGGCGCGGATGAGGTCCGCGAGCAAGCGTGCACCCTGGCTCAGGTTCTGGCTCGTCCGGTGGACAAGTCCGATGTCCCGATAGAAGGTGCGATCGCCCAAGTCAACGGCACGCACGGCGGCTGGCCAGCGCTGATGCACGACCGTCTGCGGCACAAGCGCGACGCCCGCCCCTCGAGCAACGAGATGGACGATGGCGTCCAGCTCGTCGACCTCACAGGCCTCCTGAACCTCGATGTGCGCGGCACGCAAGAAGCGGTCGACCTGCCTGCCGCCGAACGACGCGCGGTCGTAGCGAACAAATGGCTGCGTGGATAGCAACTCGGTCCAATCGTCACCGTGAACTTGGCGCGGCACCAGAAGCCGAAAAGGCTCGCGCGCCAATGTCGTCCATGTGAGATCGCTCTGCAGCGCAAAGGGGGGCTTGATGATGACGGCCAGTTCGATCTCGCCCGCATCCACCAGATCCAGAAGCCCCATCGACAACCCAGGGACCACGCGAGTCCGACAGCCTGGAATCTGCTTACGCAGCTTGGCGAGTGCATCCGCCAGTTTCGACCGCTGCACGGAAGCGATCGCGCCGACACTGATCTTGCTGGTTGCGCTCTGGCCGGATTCGCGCGAGCCGAGCTTGTCGTACAGCCGCAGGATCTCTTCCGCCCGGGTCAGGGTTTCGTGCCCCATGGGATTGAGCCGCGCCGACCTACCGGTGCGATCGAACAGCATGAAGCCCAACTCGCTCTCCAGCCGCTGCATCTGGGCGCTGACCGCAGCCTGCGTCAAGCCGATGCGTTGTCCGGCCCCTGCAAATGTCCCGTCACGGGCGACCGCGACGAAGGTTCTCAACTCACGAATCATGTGTGACCTCCGTGGTGCTTCACGTCCAATCTGTTGATGACCGTTTATGGCCGGCGTCGCTATCGTTCACGTCCCATGCCCTGAGCCTCGGCTCATCGGGTCGCAATGATAGGGGGACTCGTCGCAGATTGCAGTGCGTCGAGTCACATAGCGCTCAATCCACGCTCTCTAGCCGATGCTTTGCCGCGCCCCAGAGACGTGCGCCATGCACTCCGGCAAAGTTGTTCAAGCAGCCAAGTGGCCGCAGATCCCGTCATCACGCGAACGGCTTTCGCACGAATTCCGTGCAACCCACAACAATCAATTTTGTTTTTTCTCAGGACAAATATATATCGTTTTTTTTGTAGATTTGGCCGTGCCTATACTTCGGCCACCTAGGCACCCTCCCCTCACGTCGGACCTAGTTATAGAAAAGAAAAGAAGAAGCTGGCCAACCAAAGGAGCGACTATGAAACGCATCAAGATCGCCGCTATTGCATTGGCGGCATGCAGCAGCGTATGGACATCGGCACATGCCGCTGAACTCACAGGAACCCTTCAGAAGGTGAAGGAAACCGGCATCATTTCGCTTGGCGTGCGCGACTCGTCTGTGCCATTCAACTACAACTTGGGTGGCAAACGGCAGGTCGGGTATTCCTACGACATCAACATGCGCATCGTTGATGCGATCAAGACGCAGCTCAACCTGCCGGGCCTGCAGGTCCGGGAAATTCCAATCACGTCGCAGAACCGGATCAGCCTGCTGCAAAATGGAACCATCGACATCGAATGCGGTTCGACCACCAATAACGTGGAGCGACAGAAACAGGTCGCCTTCACAAATACGATCTTCATCATCGGCACGCGCCTGCTGACGAAGAAAGAATACGGTGTCAACGACTGGGCTGACCTCAAAGGCAAGAACGTGGTCGTAACCGCAGGCACGACCTCGGAGCGGCTGCTGCGCAAGATGAACGATGACCAAAAGATGGGCATGAACATCATCAGCGCAAAAGATCACGGGCAATCCTTTCTCAACGTCGAAAGCGGGCGGGCCGTGGCGTTCATGAACGACGATGCGCTGCTCTATGGCGAACGTGCCAAGTCGAAAAACCCCGCGGAATGGATCGTCGTCGGAAAACCGCAGACCCGAGAGGCCTACGGCTGCATGATCCGCAAGGATGATGCCCCGATGAAAAAGCTGTCTGATGGCGTCATCGCCGGACTGATGAAAGACGGCACCGTCAATACGATGTACACGAAGTGGTTCACGCAACCCGTACCGCCAAATGGCTACAGCCTTGACTTCCCGCTCTCAGAAGACATGAAGGCGCTCTTCAAGAACCCGAACGATCGAGCGCTCGACTAAGCCCTCTTGCGCCAAGCGAGTCAAGCTTAACGGTCGCCTTCAACTTGGCGACCGCGTTAGTTGAAGGAGCAAGCCCATGTCCTCAATGCGGCGGAAAGAATGCCTCCTCTACCGGGGCCCTCACTCTGACGGGATTTTTCTGCGGGGGTAGCTAACCGTCCACAGTGTCGACGGAACGCCTCCCCGCTTCCGTTGCAACTTGTAGCCCGCCTCCCGGCGGGTTTTTTTCGATACTGATGCTGACTTCCACTGCTTCACGCCGACATGCACTGCCAGAGAATGGGTAGGCTTATCGTGGAACGACGCTAGCCAACTCGCCCTCTTCCATCTTGCACATTCCCGATCTCTAGGAACTTGCGCTGCTCGGCAGTCTGGGCAAACTGGTGCGCGAAAGCGTGGTGGTACACCGCGCGCAGGCCCCCGATTACTGGTGACGAAGTGGAGCTGGATGTCCGGTGTGCACGACGCGAAGTGATCGTGGCCTAGTTGGCGCCGACGTACTCAACTGATCCGGCACGTGCCGGGGGCCTTCTGAATTATTCGATGTGCGCTGATCGGCGGTGGCTTCGTAACACGATCAGCGCGAGCCTCAACCTCACGAAGGACCCCATGCACCTATGGTGCGTTCCCCAGCTCCGCAATAGACAGCGGTTCACCGATAGCATAAAAATGCCCACCGGCAATGTAATGCAAGCTTCGCCATCGTGGGTCGGCACCTTCGAAATTCCAATGGCCGTTCTCTCACGACCGCGCCATCGCGCCGCCTGAGCTTGCCAAGCTATCAGGCGGTCGATCCTCAATGCCTCGCGGCCCGATTGCACGATGGCCTCTGCGTTTCATCAAATTTCCTCAGGACGTCCCGCGCTACCCGCATCACTGTCGATATATGCGCCACTCCATCTTGCTTCGCCCCGGCACAAAGAAAATCCCACGCCTCAGGAAAGAAGCGTGGGACGAGTGAAGTCCTTGGTGCTTTCTGAACTACCCCTCTCAGTTTGCTATGACAGATCGCCCCCGCCCGCGCGGGTCTGAGACGGGCACCGGATCGCGTCCCAGCACTTGGATGGCCTGCACGTCGGTATTGAAGAAAGATGTCGTGACTGAATAACCGCGTGTCGCCAGATCAGAAACCAGTGATGCTGGAAGCGGCGCGTAGGGCTCATCCTGAATCACCGTCCCTTGAGGCAACTGATGATGGAAACGGCGGTTCTTGACCGCGCTTTCCAGGTCCATGCCGAAGTCGTACACGTCGGTCAGTACCTGGTACAGGTTGGTGAAGATGTGTGAGCCGCCGGGCGTGCCGAGTACCATGGCGACCTTGCCATCCTTGAGCATGATGGTCGGGGACATCGATGACAGCGGCCGCTTTCCTGGCGCCACAGCGTTGGCATCGCCACCGATCACGCCCAGCGCGTTCGGCTGACCCGGCACGGTGGCAAAGTCGTCCATCTCGTCGTTCAGTGCGAACCCAGCACCCTTGACCACCACTGCACTGCCATAGGGATTGTTCAGCGTGTAGGTGTTCGAGACCGCATTGCCCCATTTGTCGACGATGGAGTAGTGCGTCGTATGGAATTGCGGATTGCCAGGCTGGACATTTGCGGTCGGCGTGATCGACGTCGGATTCACTTCAGCCGCACGCCGAGCGATGTAGGCAGAATCCAGCAGACCGGTCACGGGCACGCTGACAAACGCGGGGTCGCCCAGGTACTGTGCTCGATCGGCAAAGACTCGCTTCATCATCTCGGCATTCAGGTGGATGTACTGAGCACTGTTGACAGGCACACCTGTGAACAGACTGCTCTTCAGATCCGATTTCATACCGAGCAATTGCGCCAATGCGATACCACCTGAACTTGGTGGCGGCGCCGTCAACACCGTCATGCCCTGCCAGCTGAATGAGATCGGTTCACGCCAGACCACCTTGTAGGCGGCGAGGTCGTCTTTGGTGATAATGCCCTTGCCTCCATCCTGCGTCATTGACGCCACCAGCAGGTCGGCCGTTTTTCCCTTGTAGAACTCATCGGCGCCGCCGGCGGAGATGCGCTCGAGCGTGGCCGCCAACTCCGGTTGCTTGAACAGATCGCCCGCCTTCATGCCCCCGAAATAGGCATCCAGATTGCTTGGATACGGCACGCCTTGGAAGGTGGTATCAACCCATTTGACCCAATCAACGGACTGCTGGGAAGGGTAGTATCCGTCGCGTGCCAACGCAATTGCAGGCGACACGACTTGCTGCCACGACAAGCGCCCGAATTTCTTTTGCGCTTCCCAAAGGCCCATGACCGTACCCGGCACACCCACCGCCTGCGCACCTAGCACGCTGCTATTCGGGTCCTGCTTTCCACTAGCGTCCTTGAACTGTGTGTAGAAATCCTTCGTTGCAGCAGTCGGTGCTACTTCCCGGTAATCGAGGAAGTACGCTTTGCCGTCCATATAGATGTTCATGAAGCCGCCGCCACCGATATTGCCTGCCTCGGGATAGGTCACAGCCAACGTGAACGCGGTAGCAACTGCTGCATCAACGGCGTTGCCGCCGCTGCTCAAGATCTGTTGCGCCACTTGCGCACTGTAGTCGTCGCCGGTAGCGGCTGCGCCTGCCGTTAGTACGCTTTGATTGTCGTCTCCGCCGCCGCAACCGGCCAACAGAGATGAAATCGCAATGGTGAAGGGCAGAACCCAACGCCTTGCCAGTGTTGTCATTCTCATCGCTTGCTTCCTCCTTTCAGGGTCTATCCCTCGGCTCACTGGTGCCAACGTCCGCTCATTGCACGGCGGCATGCGCAAATGCATCGAGACGTTTGGCGTGATTAGGCCTCGGGCAGATCCTTAGAGGTCAGATGGCGACATCTGATTGCATCTCATCACTGTGAGCTGATGCTCGTGGCGCGTTGCGTCTAGGGACATTGCCGAGGCTCGCGTTGTGTAGCTGAGCACAGCTTGTTGTGCAGTGATCCTAGGGCTCGCAATAGAAAAATAAAAACAATATGTATTTTTGATGAGCACAAATATTATTTACTTTTCCGATGCAAACGATTTACGCCCGGTGAGCACGCAGAATGGCGACCCGAGTCGATGTAGCGCCGCTAGCTTGAGGAAAGCAGTCAGACTCGGAACGCCGCGGCTTCATGGAGCGGGCCTGACCGAATCCCGCCTGCGTCGGGTGCTTGGCGGCGCCCCTTCCTACGCTGTTAGACGCCCAGCCGTCCTGAAGGGAATCCGACTTGATTTCGCTTCAGGCAACGGGTTGAGCAGCGCGTGGGTTCCTGCGCGTCAACCTGGTCAATAGATGATCTACCTCCTGCTGAGCCTGGCCGGACCTCCGCATGGCTGCGACTGAGACGATAGGTTTGGTGACCGAGGCGAGCCGGAAAAGATGAGATCGTCTTGCATGAGCTGACCGCTCTCGCGGTCGGCCAGCCCCGCTGCGCGTTGATAGATCCGTTCGTCGTCCCGGCTGACCAGAACCACCGTGCCTACAATGCGCGCGTCGGCGATTGCTTGATCGATCGCCGCGTTCAGCCGTTCAGCCGTTCAGCAATAGTAGGAGTGGTATGCATGTGACACCCCGATCGCCGCTGGCCAGTTGCGCGCCAGGGATGCACAACCGACCAGCGGTGCGAATCAACCCTCGAACTGGTGATAAACCTTGGCGATTACCTTCCAGTTGCCATCGATCTTGATCAGCGTCAGGTAGTCGTTGTAATCGGCGCCGATGGCGTCCTTTTCCATGTCCACTCGCACTACGGCGGTGGTCGGCGTAATCGCCAGCACGTCCAGACGCGTGGTGATGTCTGGCGCTTTACCGTTCTGCTTGACGAAGTCAAACAGGTTGCGAATCGAGCCGCCGAGCAGTTTGCCGTTGGTGAAGCCATACATGACGGCGTCCTTGTGAAACGCCTCGGCGACACCCTCGACGCTGCCGCTGCGCAGCCCGTCAACATACTTCTGAGCAACGGCAATCACCGCGTTATATTCGGCCGTCGGCACCACCTTGTTGTTCTTGGGCATGATCTGCTTCTTCTCCGTCGATTGAATGCCTGGGTCGGGCCTCAAGCTCTCCGTGGCATAGACAGAGGCAGCGCCCCCCAGCACTGCTGTGCACAGACCGCCTACGACCAGACGCTTCACGGCATCGAAACGCTTCTTGGTACCAACAATCAGAAGACTTGTTGCGCTCGACGCCAGGGCGGGATTGCGGGTGATTGACATGTGTTTCCTTTATTTCAGCAATTGAACGATCTACAGGGCTACTGTGCAGCCCTGACATGCGCCGCGGGTCAACAGTACGTGATCTGCCACCGAAAGACGTGGCGCGGCAGCGCCATGGTGAAAGCGGCGAACTGGGTCACGTCCTGCGGCCCAGGCTGGTCATGGCAGCATTCTTTCTAAAGTGAGAAACGGACCCGGCCTGCGCCGGAGGGCTCGACAAGCGCGCTGGCCCGCTCGCACCGTCAGATCAAGGGGCCACATGGGTGTGGTAAATCTTGCTGACCACCGTCCACTTTCCCTCGACCTTCAGCAGATTGAAGAAGTCGGTGAAGCAAAACCCCGAAATGTCGTTGGTGTCGATGCGCGCGCTGGCGGCCGTGCCAACAATGTCGATATTGACGATCACGCCCTGAGCTTCCGGCGACGGGCGGAAAGCGCTGTCGATGGTGTCGAACAGCCCCTGGATGGCGCCACCGCTGAGTTTGCCGTCAGCATCGACGCCGAAGATCGTGGCCTGCTCGTTGAAGGCCGGCTTCATGATGCTGCTCTTGGCTTGTTTGCCACCTTCGTTGTACTGGTTCAGCACATCGACGATCGCCTTGTATTCCTGGACGTAGGTAGGTTTGCTCACGGTGTTGCTCCTGGTTGAAGTTTGGAAATCAAACGCGACGTCTATGGCGTGGAGCGCACGAACGAACTCGACCAACACGGTGGCCGAATCAATGTGCCTGCCACATGAATGCCAATTCCTCTGACCTCTTGCTGAGCGCGGATGAGAAATCAACCGCGCTCGCATAAATCTGTATCGATTACTACAGAAGTTTGGAATTGTATAATGACCACTATAGATTCCGTCAAGCCCGTCGCGAACGCGGGGCAAGAGAAACCATGCCCAACACCGAACCCCCTTGGACAACCCAGCGCAGAAAGGGGCGTCCGCGCGGCTTCGACCGCGACGAGGCTCTCACTCGTGCATTGGACGTGTTCTGGCATCGCGGCTACGAACTCGCCTCAGTGACTGAGCTATGCGCGGCGATGGGGATTAACCCGCCCAGCCTTTATGCAGCCTTCAACAACAAGGCAAAGCTGTTTTTGGAGGCAGTGGACTTCTACGAGCGCACCTACTGGGATGCCATCTGGGACGCAATGAACACCGAGCCCGACGTGTACCGAGCAATCGGGGATTTTTTCGAGGCCTCGGCCCACATCCTGCTGTCGCCGGATGCGCCCTGCGGTTGCTTAGTGGCCCTGGCAGCAGTCAATGTCTCACCCGAGTCCGTCGAGGTGAGCGAGGCCATCGAACAACTACGTCAACAAGGCAAGGAACTCTTCGTCAAGCGACTCAGACGCGCAGTCAAGGAGGGGCAACTGCCCGCCCGGACCGACATCAAGTCGCTGGCGGCCGCACTCAACACCATGCTGGAAGGCATGTCGATCCAAGCTCGTGATGGCTTGAGCGTAGACGAGATGACTCGCCTCGCAGCACACGCCGTACGTCTGTTGCCGGATCGACCATCGGCCTGAACCCTGGTGTCACACCACAGTGAAAAGAACGGCGATGTGCACCTCCCCGCGACGCCGCGCTTGAAGTCGTCACTATCACTTTTCGTGAATCGGGGCTGGCTGTTCTCCAGCCAGCGCATCCACAGGCCCGTCTTGGCGGGAATGAACGAGCTGGGATTCGGCAGTGTTTGCCGAGCTACGTTTGTGGGAGCGACCATTGGATTGGCCGACTGAAGAAGAGTAGGCGCCGAAGCGCCTGTCACTCGGCCGACGGTAGTTCGGCTATTTTTTCGCCGCGCTTGCTGCCTTTGTTACCTAGGCGGTCGCTTGGTGACTACGGACGCGGAGCTACAGTGCGCAACCTGACGCACGCACGCTAAGGTGCTACAGGGCGAAACAGAAGTGCCGGAGTTGGTTCAGAACGGACTGGCGTCAACTGTCCCCAACCCCGCTGTCGGTGCAGACTTTTTTGTACAGGTACAGACTTTTTTGTCTTCCGTTACGCGCACGAACAGAACTAATCCGGCACCACCGCCGTCACCTCGATCTCCACCTTGGCGCGGTCTTCCACCAGCGCCGCCACCTCCACCGCCGTCATCGCAATGCTGAAGCTGCCGATCAGCTCGCGGAACGCCTTGCCGATCTCGGGGTAGGCTGCCACGTAGGCTTTCTTGTCGGTCACGTACCACGTCATGCGCACGATGTGCTCGGGCCTGGCATTGCCGGCGGCAAGCACGTCGACGATGTTCTGCAGTGCCTGCCGCACTTGGCCGGCAAGGTCATCTGTGTGGAAAGCGCCCTGCGCGTCCCAGCCGATCATGCCGGCCACGAAGACCATGCGCCCGCGCGCGGACACACCGTTGGCATAGCCCTTCGGACGCGGCCAGTTGGGAGGGAGGAGTACTTCCATGATGCGATTCCTTCTAGTTCTATTGCGACTGTTGAACGCTCGTCTCGATCGCCTGCCGCACATCGGGCGGCATCGGCATCGCGCGATGCGTATTGAGATCGGTAAACACCAGCACCTGCTGCGAGCGCACGCGCTGTTCATTGCCGGCCCAGCAATCGAGGCCTAACGTCAGCGATGCATTGCCGAGCCGCTCCAGCTTCAGCTTGAACTGCACGTCGTCGCCCATGCGGCTGATGGCACTGAACTCGCAGTGCAGCTTGACGATGGGCAGGCCGATGCGGCGCGGGCCCAGCATCTGCGCATAAGAGATGCCCAGCCCGTCGGTAAACCAGTCTTCGACCAGGCCGTTGAACAGCACGAGGTATTGCGGAAAGTAGACGATGCCGGCCGGGTCGCAATGCGCGAAGCGGATGCGCGCGGCGCGCTCGAAATGGTAGCCACTCATGGTTTGACGTGCTCACGCAGGCGATAGCGCAGCAGCTTGCCGACTTCACTGCGCGGCAGGCTCGCGCGGAACTCGATGGCGCGCGGGTACTTGTATGGAGCCACCGTCTGCTTCACGAAGTCCTGCAGCGTCTTGACCATCTCCGGCCCCGCCGTGTGGCCCGGATGCAATACGACGAACGCCTTGACGATCTGGCCACGCTCGTCATCGGGCTCGCCGATCACGCCACACTCCGCCACGGCCGGATGCTGCATCAGCGCGTCTTCCACCTCGGGTGCGGCGATGTTGTAGCCGGACGAGATGATCATGTCATCGGTGCGCGAGTGGTAGTGGAAGTAGCCTTCCTCGTCCATCACGTAGGCATCCCCCGTGAGGTTCCAGCCATTGCGCACGTAGGCGCGCTGGCGATCATCGGCCAGGTAGCGGCAGCCCGTCGGGCCCTGGACTGCCAAGCGGCCGACCGTGCCCGACGGCACGGGGTTGCCGGCGTCATCCACAACCCGTGCGACATAGCCGGGGACAGCCCTGCCGGTGGCGCCGGGGCGCACGTCGGCATCGGCGGCGGAGATGAAGATATGCAGCATCTCGGTCGCGCCAATGCCGTCGATCAATTCGATGCCGGTGGCGTTCTTCCACAGGGTGCGCGTGGCAACCGGCAGTGCCTCGCCCGCCGACACACAGCGCCGCAGCGGCGTGGCACGCAGTTCCTCCCCGCGCGCCGCGATGTTGCGATAGGTGGTGGGGGCGGTAAACAACACCGTCGCACCAAACGTGCGGATGCCGTCGACCAGATCGTTCGGCGATGCCTTCTCCAGCAGCACCGTCGATGCGCCCACGCTCATCGGAAACAGCAGCAGGCCGCCGAGCCCGAACGTAAACGCCATCGGCGGGCTACCGATGAAGATGTCGTCCGCGCGCGGCTTGAGCACATGCGGCGGCCAGCAGGCGCAAATGGCCAGGATGTCGCGATGAAAATGCATCGTCGCTTTCGGCACGCCGGTGGTGCCCGACGTGAAGGCGAGCAGGCACGTGTCATCCGCCGCCGTATCGACGTTGGTGAACGTGGCCGGCTGGCGTGCCATGGCGGCCTCCAGCCCTTCCGGGGTGTCATCGTGAAAGCACAGCACGTGCACGGGCCTGGCGGCTTGCGCCACCGCATCGCGCAGCTCGTCGATCAGGCGCGCATCGCACAGAGCAAAGCCGATCTCGCCCTTGCCCAGGATCTGCCCAAGCTCTTTTGCGCGCAGCAGCGGCATGGTCGTCACAGCAATCGCGCCCACTTTCATCACCGCAAACCAGCAGGCCGCCAGCATCGGGCTATTGGGGGAGCGCAGCAACACGCGGTTGCCCGGCACGACGCCCATCTCATTGACCAGCACGTTGGCGATGCGGTTGGCATGCGCCTGCAGATCGGCATACGTCCAGCGGATGCCGGGAGCCTGAATGCAAAGGCGGTCGCCCTCGCCTGCAGCAACACGGCGGTCGAGCAGTTCCGTCGCGCAGTTGAGCTGCACCGGAAACTGCAGCGCCGGCATGTCAAAGCGATACACCGGTTGCAGCTCCGCCGGCGGCAGGCGGTCGCGGGCGAAGGTATCGATATGGGCGCTGGGCATGGTGAGCTCTCCGTCTCGAAAAACGTGTCAGTGCGCAGTGGGCTTGGCGGCGCGCAGGAGTTCGCGCGCAATGATGAGTTGCTGCACCTCGGTCGCACCTTCGTAGATGCGCAGCGAACGGATCTCGCGGTACAGGCGCTCCACCGGCTGCTCACTCACCACACCCAGGCCGCCCCACATCTGCACAGCGGCGTCGATCACCTGCTGCGCATTTTCGGTGGCGGTCAATTTGGCCATGGCGGCCTCGCGCGTCACGTTGCGGCCCTGGTCGCGCTGCCAGGCGGCGCGGTAGGTCAGCAGCGCGGCGCTGTCGATGGCGGTGGCCATCTGCGCGAGCTTCGCCTGCGTGAGCTGGAAATCCGCCAGCACGCCGTTGAACATCTTGCGGGTGGTGGCACGCGCGAGCGCTTCGTCCAGCGCGCGGCGCGCAAAACCCAGCGCCGCAGCGGCCACCGACGTGCGGAACACATCCAGCGTGCGCATCGCCACCTTGAAGCCTTCGCCTGCCGCACCCACGCGCTGGCTTGCCGGAATGCGGCAGTTGGTAAAGCGCAGGCGCGCCAGCGGGTGCGGGGCAATCACGTCGATACGCTCCGCAATCTCAAAGCCCGGCGTACCAGCCGCGACAATGAACGCGCTGATGCCGCGCGCGCCCGGCGCCTCGCCGGTGCGGGCAAAGACGACGTAGAAGTCCGCAATGCCGCCGTTGGAAATCCACGTCTTCTCGCCGTCGAGCACGTAGTCGGTGCCGTCTTCACGCGCGGCACACGCCATGGCGGCAACATCGGAGCCGGCGTCGGGTTCAGACAGTGCAAATGCAGAGATGGCCTCCCCACGCGCCACCTTTGTCAGATAGCGCTCGCGCTGCTCGGGTGTGCCATGCAACGAGATGGCGCCCGAGCCCAGCCCCTGCATCGCAAAGGCAAAGTCGGCCAAGCCGGAATGGCGCGCCAGCGTCTCGCGGATCAGGCAGATGGCGCGCGTGTCGATGGTCTCGCTCGCGCCGCCGTGCGCCGTACCGCCCACGGCGTGGCGCAGCCAGCCTGCCTGCCCGAGCGATTTGACCAGCGCCCGGCATTCGGCATCCACATCGGGGCCGTGGTCATGCGGGATGTGCTTCGTGGCCCAGGCGTCGAGTTCGGTTTCGAGCTGCCGGTGTTTGTCGTCAAAGAACGGCCACTGCAAATAATCTTTGTCGCTCATCTCAGTTCCCCTCGAATACCGGCTTCTGCTTGGCGACGAACGCGTGGTACGCCCGGGAGAAATCTTCGGTCAGCATGCAGATGGCCTGGGCTTGCGCTTCGGCCTCGATCGCCTGCTCGATCGTCATCGTCCATTCCTGGTGCAGCATCGTCTTGGTGATGCCGTTGGCGAAGGTCGGGCCGGCGGCCAGGTCGGCGGCCAAGGCCTGCGCTTGTACCAGCACCTCGGCCGGTTCGCACAGACGGTTGAAGAAGCCCCAGCGCTCGCCCTCTTCGCCGCTCATCGACCGTCCGGTGTAGAGCAACTCGCTCGCGCGGCCCTGACCGATGATGCGCGGCAAGATGGCGCAGGCGCCCATGTCGCAGCCGGCCAGGCCAACGCGGTTGAAGAGGAAAGCCGTCTTGCTGCGTGCGGTGCCCAGGCGCAGGTCGGACGACATCGCCAGGATGGCGCCCGCGCCGGCACACACGCCGTCAATCGCAGCGACGATGGGCTGCGGACACGCACGCATCGCCTTGACCAGGTCGCCCGTCATGCGCGTAAACATCAGCAGCTCGGGCGCCTTCAGTTGCACCAGCGGGCCGATGATCTCGTGCACGTCGCCGCCGGAGCAGAAGTTGTCGCCCGCGCCTGCCAGCACGATGGCCTTGACGTCATCCGCCCACTTGAGTTGATGGAACAGGTCGCGCAGCTCGGCGTACGAATCAAACGTGAGCGGATTCTTGCGCTCGGGCCGGTTGAGCGTGACGGTGGCAACGCCGCTTTCCACGCTCCACAGGAAGTGCTTGGCTTGATAGCCCGCAAGGGGGCGGCGGTTGCCGGCCAGCAGGGCCGGGTCAATGCGGTCGGTCATGGTTTGGTCGGGTTCGTTTGAAGTTGATCGTCGCGGGCGTCCAGTTCAGCCTCGCGCTGCGCCAGGTGCACGCGCAGGTGGCCGAGCTGCGCATACAGCGCGTCCTTGTTGGCTAGTCCCAAGCCATCGAACATCTCGATCAGCCAGCGTTCGTGCTCGGCAGCCATCTCGGCAAAGTGGCGGCGGCCGGCGTCGGTCAGCAGCACGCGAAAGGACCGGCGATCATCCGGATCTGCCTCACGTTTGACAAGCCCTTCCTTCTCCAATTGGTCAGTCAGGCCAGTGACGTTGCCGCCCGTCACCATCAGATAGCGCGACAGCACGTTCATGCGCAGGCCGTCCGGATGCCGGTCGAGTTGCGCCAGATAGTCAAAGCGCGGCAGCGTGGTGTTGAAGCGCATGCGCAAGCGCTGGCGGATCTGCTGTTCGATCTGCGTGCTGCAGGCCAGGAGGCGCAGCCAGATCTTGACGTCCATGTGGTCATCCACATGCGCGCGGGCTTCCAGCCCGATATGCTCATCGCCCAGCGCTTGGGCGACCGCGTGGTAACCGGAAGCGCGCGTCGCCAATGCGGTTTTGCGTGGCTTGCTCACATCACCTCCCCGCCAGACACCGAGATGGCCTGCCCCGTGATCGACGACGCGCCCTCGGAGCACAACCACACCACGGCATTTGCCACTTCATCGGGCGTGATCAGCCGCCTTTGCGGGTTGCCCTTCACCAGCTCGGCCAGCGCTTCCTCTGCGCTGCGGCCGGTGCGGGCGACGATACGGTCGATGCTCTCGCGCACGATGTCGGTGTCCGTATAGCCCGGGCACACTGCGTTGACGGTGACACCGCGCGCCGCCAGCTCCAGCGCCAGCGAGCGCGTGAGGCCGATCACCCCATGCTTGGCTGCCACGTAGGCCGATACATACGCATAGCCGCGCTGCCCTGCCGTGCTGGCGATGTTGACGATGCGGCCGCGGCCGCAGGCCTGCACATCTGCCAGCGCCGCCTGCGTACACAGGAAGGTGCCTGTCAGGTTGACGGCCAGCATGCGCTGCCACTGAGAAAGCGTTGTCTTGGCAAACGGTGCGCTTTCCGCCTGCCCCGCGTTGTTGACGAGGATGGAGATGGGCCCGAGCCCAACGCGGGCGGATTCGAACGCCGCTGACACACTCGCCGCCTCAGTCACGTCACACGTGACGACCTGCGCGCGGGCGCTGTCCGGCAACGTCTTGGCCGTCGCTTCCAGCACCGCCGCGTTGCGGCCTATCAGCGTGAGCGTGGCGCCCTGCGCAGCGAGGTGTGCGGCAATTGCAGCGCCAATCCCGCGCCCTGCGCCGGTGACGACGGCGTGGTGTCCAGTGAGCATGGCAGTGGCTGGCATCGCCATCTCAAACCCCCTGCATGCGGTTGGCCTGCTCCAGCGGCGACAGCCCTGCCGCCTGTGCCGCCATCGCACGCTCGCGCTCCAGGTTGCGCTCCAGCTGCAACTTGCCTGCGCGGTACTGCTTGGGCCACGGCATGTCGAGATAACCGATGCGCGCGGCTTCGTTCAGCGTCCAGGCCGGGTTGGCCAGGTGCGGGCGCGCCACGGCGCACAGGTCGGCACGACCGGCGGCGATGATGCTGTTGACGTGGTCCGCCTCGGAGATGGCGCCCACAGCGATGGTGGCGATGCCGGCCTCGTTGCGCACGCGGTCGGCAAACGGCGTCTGGAACATGCGGCCGTACACCGGCTGTTCTTTCTTGCTGACCTGGCCCGACGAGCAATCGATCATGTCCGTGCCTGCGGCCTTGAAGAGGCGGGCGATCTCCACCGCATCGTCCGGCGTGATGCCGCCTTCCACCCAGTCATGCGCGGAAATACGCACCGACATCGGCTTGGTGCTCGGCCACACCTCGCGCACCGCGTGGAAGACTTCGAGCGGAAAGCGCAGCCGATTTTCCAGCGCGCCGCCGTACGCGTCATTGCGCTGGTTCGTCAGCGGCGAGATGAACGACGACAGCAAATAGCCGTGCGCGCAGTGCAGCTCCAGCCAGTCGAAGCCGGCCTCTGCCGCCAGCCGCGCCGAGTGGACGAAATCGTCACGCACGCGGTCCATGTCGTCGCGCGTCATGGCGTGCGACCACTGGCTCACGCCGTCCAGATACTGCTGGGGCGATGCGGAGATCAGCGGCCAGTTCTGCCCGTCTTCCAGCGGCAGATCGATGCCCTCCCACGCCACGCGCGTCGAACCCTTGGCGCCCGCGTGGCCGAGCTGGATGCCGAGCTTCGCATCGCTGTTGGCATGCACGAACTGCACGATGCGCGCCCAGCCATCGCGCTGCTCGGCGTTCCACAAACCCGGGCAACCCGGGGTGATGCGCGCGTCCGGCGACACACACGTCATCTCGGCCATCACAAGACCCGCACCGCCCATGGCGCGCGCGCCCAGGTGCACGAGGTGGTAGTCGGCAGGCTGGCCGTCTTCGCACGAGTACTGCGCCATGGGCGACACCACCACGCGGTTCTTGAGCGTGACCCCACGCACCGTGAACGGCGTGAACATCGGCGGCACCGGGCCGTGCTGCGGGCCGCGTTGGGCACCCGCCTGCTCGGCAATCCAGTCTTCAAACGATTCGAGATAGGCGCGGTCGCGCTGGCGCAGGTTTTCGTGGCTGATACGCTGGCTGCGCGTGAGCAGCGAATACGCAAACTGCTCGGTCGGCAGGCTGGCGTAACGCGCCACGTTTTCAAACCATTCGGTCGAGTTGCGCGCCGCGTTCTGAATGCGCAGCACTTCCACGCTGCGCACGGCTTCATAGTGTTCCAACGCGCCGCGCAGATCGCCGGGGTACTGACTGATGCTGCGGGCGAGTTCAATGGAATCTTCCAGCGCCAGCTTGGTGCCCGAGCCGATCGAGAAATGCGCCGTGTGCGCGGCATCGCCCATCAGCACGACCGGCGTGCCATGCGTGTTGGTATGCACCCAGTGCCGGCACACCACGCGCGGAAACCGAATCCACTGTGCAGAGCCCCGCAGGTGCGTGGCGTTGGAGATCAGCTTGTTGCCGTCGAGGTACTTGGCGAACAGGCGCTCGCAGTAGGCAATGGCGTCTTCCTTCTCCATCGTCTCCAGCCCCGCCTTGCGCCACACCTCTTCCGGCGCCTCGACGATGAAGGTGGAGGTCTCGTCGTCAAAACGGTACGCGTGCGCCTGAAACCAGCCGTGCTCGGTTTCTTCAAACGCAAACGTGAAGGCCTCGAACAGCTTGTGCGTGCCCAGCCAGACAAAGCGGCAGCGGCGCATGTCGATATCGGGCTGATACGTGGCGGCGTACTTGGTGCGGATGCGGCTGTTCAGGCCGTCGCTGGCGATGATGAGGTCGGCATCGGCATAGGCCGTGTCATCCTGCACATCGGTTTCAAAGACGAGCTTGACGCCCTCTTCCTCGCAGCGCGCCTGCAGGATGTTCAGCAGGCGCTTGCGCCCGATACCGCAAAAACCATGACCGCCCGAGCGCACCACCTGGCCGCGGATGTGGACTTCAATGTCGTCCCAATGGTTGAAGGCGTCGAGGATCTGCGCGGCGCTCTTGGCGTCGGCGCGTTGCAGGTTGCCCAGCGTCTGGTCGGAGAAGACCACACCCCAGCCGAAGGTGTCATACGGCCGGTTGCGCTCCACCACAGTGATGTCGTGCGACGGGTCCTGCAACTTCATCAGCAGGGCAAAGTACAGGCCAGCCGGCCCACCACCAATACAGACGATCTTCATGACAACGGCTCCGCGTTCAATGCGGTATTACATTAGTCATGAATAGTTTAGTTGTAAAGTAATTTGCTCGGACGGCGCCCCGGGGTTTACACCGAACCGGGCGGCGCCGCGTGCACTGTCCGGCACCCACCCCAGCCAGTACCGCCCCGCCGCCTAGGGTTACAGGCCGTTACACAAGAACCTGCGCGGCCTTAATTTTTGTTTAAGACTTGGCCCCTAACTTGGTCACGTCGCACCCACCCAGATAGGACCCCACACCATGTCCCCGCAAGAACAGCAAGCGCTGGAAAACTTCCTGGCCCAACTGACGCAAGCGCGCGCCGGGGCCAAGGACCCGCAGGCCGAAGCCCGCATCCTGGACGCCGTGGCCCGCCAGCCGGACGCAGCCTATCTGCTCGTGCAGCGCGCCATGCTGCTCGATCAGGCGCTGGCATCGGCGCAAGCGCAAATCGCCACGCTGCAGAACCAGTTGCAGGCGGCGCAAGCCGGCCGCAGCACGTCGTTCATGGACTCGGCCAACAACTGGGGCAGCCACGCCAACAGCCCCGCGCCCAACCCCGCGTACGCCCCGCAGCAAGCCGCCCCCATGCAGATGCCGCCGCAGGTCCAGCCGGCCCCGGCACAACCCGCGCGCTCGGGTTTCTTCAGCGGCGGCCTGGGCAGCACGCTCGGCAGCGTCGCCACCACGGCAGCCGGCGTGGCCGGCGGCGCGCTCCTATTCCAGGGCATCGAAAACATGTTCCACCACAACAGAGGTGGGGGCGGTTTCTTCGGCCAGCAACCGCTGATGGGCGGCTCCACGGAAACGGTCATCAACAATTACTACGACGGCGACAGCGGCAGCGGCAATACCCACACAGCATCGCGCGATGACAGTGACAGCCTTGGGCTGATCGACGACAGCGACTTGGGCGGCGGCGATTATTCGGATGATGATTCGACGTTGAGCTAGTCGAGCAAGGCACGCCGCGCAGACGACCCAGGTGCCACACGGGTGGAAGGCCCGACAGCCTCCCCACCCGGACGGCTCTTGCTAGGCCGCAAGGGAAGGATGCTGGCGGCGGAGCCGCGCCGCTCAATCAAGATACGGCGCCAATACCCCTTCGATCCACGCCATGAAAGCCCGAACGCGCGGCGAGAGGTTGCGCCGATGGGCCACCACCAGCGACGCCGCCAGGGGCTCAGGGCGCGGGTCGGGCAGCACGGCGGCATCTGGGTCAGCATGGATACCAAGCCTGCAAACGTGAAAGCCTGGAAGCGCGACGACCTGAACCGCATGGGATCGTACATCGCGCCGATGGCGCAGACGCCCGCCGATGCCTCGCCGGAAGAGATGTCGCCAGGAGACCTCGAAACGGCACGCCGCTATGGCGCACGCGTCGCCATGATCGCCGCACAGCTTTGCTCAGGGCGGACTCAAACTCGCTGACGTGATCGCCCGTCAGGACGCAAGCCGGCGCGCGCAACCTGAGCGGGGCCAGCGTATCGAAGTCGCGCCGCAGGGCGGAGAAGCGGCCGCCCCGTGACGCGTCCGATGGCTGTCGACTTGCGAGGCGTGCGCCAACCCATCGTTACTGTTCGCTATAGCCACGCCGTTCGATCACTGCCAGCACATCCCATGCTTGCGGATCGACGTCGCGGCCCCACAGCGACATCGACACGTACACATCGATCGCATCGACAAAGCCCTTCACGAAGGCAGGCGGAAAACTGTGAGCCGAGAAGCTCTGGAGCTGCTCGCGCAGCATGCCGGGCCGGCATTGGCCATGCGTGCACATCGCCGTGCGCATGCGCTTGAGGTAGGCCTGCGCCGCGAGCGCGCCGTTCAGGTAAATCCGATTCTTGGTGAGCTTGCCTGCTGCCGCCGACGTGGCGTGTGCCCGAGGGGCGGACGGTGGTGGAGAGGGGTATGAAGCGATTGGCATAGAGCCTCCTTGGGTAGTGGGAGACCCGCCGCTCATTTCCACGTGAGGGTGGCGGGCCCGACAGCGGAGGTGGAAAACTGACACCCAAGGAAGCCAGCCAGCCCGAAGGCTGCTCCGCCCGGCCCGCCATAGGACAGGCGTGCGTGAGCGCTCTCGGACAAGAATGCTGTCCGCCTTGGGTCAATGTCGGGTTTCCACGCCCGCCCACCGTTGGTGCGGCAGCGGGAAAGATTATAGCGACGAGCCCGGCAGCCCATGTCTGATTTGCCGGGCACGGCGCCCAGCGTGCTACATCCCACCCCCAAACCCTCAAGCTCCACGCCCGGAGTGGTCAAGCTCGACCTTCAGACACTCAAGCGCCATGCTCGGAGCCTCGCGCCTGACGCCCAGACACGCGTGTGCGACAGTGCGAGCGTCGAACATCAGGGTCAGACAGTCGCGTTCCACGGTCCGAACCTCGTGTTCGACTCTTCGAGGTTCAAATGTTCAGTGTCTGAGCGCCGTGTTCCAGCTTCAAACACTGGAACGCCACGGTTCGAGGCTCGCGGTCGACGGTTTGGCCCTGGGGCACGACTCTCGGAGGTCGAAAATTTCGAGCGGAAACAGCGGCGCCCCGCGGTTGGGATGCCGCGCACGGGTCTTTCACTGCGAAACACGGCCCTTTGAGGCCCGAACACCGCGTGCAAAGCTCCACGCTCGGCTACGTATCGGTGGCCAGCCGCTCAAGCGCCATCATCGATTGCAGCGCCTGCTGCAACTGATCGAGCGTGTATGGCTTGCGAAGCGCCGACCACTTGAACGCAAAGCTGTCATGGTCGGGGATCGGGTTTCCGGAAGCGAAGACCACCCGCAGGTCTGAATGCGATGCGAACGCGCGCTGCGCGAGTTCAATGCCGGACATGTCGGGCATGACCACATCAGTCAACAGAATGTCGAAAGACCCTGCGCGCAGGGCTTCGAGCGCCTGCGCGCCGCTGGCCGCCTGCTTGGGCGTGATCCCGATGAGTGTCAATAGCTCGCAAACCGCGCCACGCAGTGAAGCATCGTCTTCCACCACGAGGATGCGCAAGCGTGCCGGCTCCCATACCGCGCCCGTGTCGAGACCGCGCCCCGTCTCTTCTGTCTCGGGGCCGGTCGCTTCCACCGCGTCGTTTCCAAGCACCTGGCGAATCTTGAACGCGAGCTGTTGCCGGCTGTAAGGCTTGCTCAGCAACTCGACGCCCGGGTCGAGCCGGCCGCCATGCACGATGGCGTTCTGCGTGTAGCCGGAGGTGTAAAGCACCTTCAGCGCGGGCAGTGTCTGAACCGCCCTGCGCACCATCTCCGTACTGCGCAGGGCACCGGGCATGACCACGTCGGTGAAGAGCAGGTCGATATGCACGCCGCTCTCGACCACGGCCAGCGCTTGCTCTGCATTGTTGGCCTTGAGCACGGCATAGCCGAGGCCGCTCAGCAGATCGACCACGGTTTCGCGGACCTTTGCTTCGTCTTCCACGACGAGGATCGTCTCGTTGCCGTGCCTGAGCCCGCGCGCGTTGCCGCGTGCAGGCTCGACCGCCGTGCCGGTGGAGCGGGGCAGATAGACCCGGACGGTCGTGCCCTCCCCGACCTCGCTGTACAGCCGGATATGGCCGCCGCTCTGCTTGACGAAACCATAGGCCATGCTGAGCCCGAGCCCCGTGCCGGCCCCCTCGGGCTTGGTGCTGAAGAAGGGGTCGAACGCCCGCTCCATGACTTCGGGGCCCATGCCCGTGCCGGTATCCGTAACGGCCAGCATGACGTACTGCCCAGCCGGCACATCGGGAATCGAGACCACGTAGTCGTCATCGAGCGTGGCATTGGAGAGTTCCAGCGTGAGCTTGCCGCCGTCGGGCATCGCATCCCGCGCGTTGATCGCCAGATTCAGGATGACGTTTTCCAGCTGATGCGGATCAACCGCGATATTCCACAGTCCGCCCGCGACCACCGATTCGATCTCGATCGCCTCGCCCAGTGCCCGCCGCAGCAAATCGTCCATGGCGCGCAGTTGGCGCGCCGGATTGATCACGACGGGCGCAAGCGGCTGCTGACGACCGAAGGCGAGCAACTGCGCGGCAAGCTTGGCACCCCGGTCTACGGCATCGATGGCGTTACCCAGCCGCTCGGCGCTCCAGCCATCACGGCCATACCGGCTCTCAAGCAGTTCGAGGTTGCCCCGCAGAACTTGCAGCACGTTGTTGAAATCGTGCGCCACGCCGCCCGTGAGCTTGCCCAGTGCTTCCATCTTCTGGGCCTGGAACAGCGCTCTTTGCGTTTGCTCGAGCTGCTCGCTGGCGCGCTGTCGCTCCGTGATGTCGCGGGTGACCTTCGCAAACCCGACAGGTTCACCGTCCTCGTAGATGGCATCGATGATGACGTGCGCGAAGAAGCGGCTTCCGTCGCGCCGCACGCGCCAGCCTTCGGCCTCGAATCGTCCTTCGCGCCGGGCCGTCTCCAGGCCCCGGAACGGCACACCGGCCGCAACGTCCTCGGGCGTATAGAAACGCGAAAAATGCGAACCGATGATCTCGTCCTCGGTATAGCCCTTGATGCGCCGCGCCCCCGCATTCCAGCTGGTGATATGCCCGTCGGGCGACAGCATGAAGATGGCGTAGTCGGTGACGCCCTGAACGAGCAGGCGGAAGTTCCGCTCGCTTTTCAGCACGGCGTCGTGAGCGGCCTTCTTGTCGCTCACATCGCTGATCACGGTACCGAAGCCGATCAACACGTTGTTGCTGTCGCGCAGGGCCGTCATGGCGACGTTCGCCCAGAAGGGCGTGCCGTCCTTGCGCATGCGCCATCCCTCCTCCACATGCCGCCCTGTTCCGGCGGCTGCATGCAGCGCTGGCGCCGGGGGCCCCCCGGCTCGGCCCCCCGCCCGTATCTAAAACCCCAGAGGCTGGCCAACAAAATAGAACGACCCATAGA
>NZ_CATZBU010000009.1:0-194583 GCF_958405935.1 Ralstonia psammae | reverse complement strand
GGGGCGGCTTCCAGATCGGCCTGCAGACGGGCCTGGGCGAACAACCCGGCTCGTTCACGAACAGCCGCCGCGATGGCGTGTCCGCCGTCTACACGGCCGGCCCCGTGGAAGTGCGTGCGATCTACGACATGATCCGCGACGGCAACGGCAAGTTCAGCGACATCTTCAACTTCTCGAAGGAAGCGACCATCGGCGGTACGTACACCATCGGCAAAGCGAAGCTGTTTGCCGCGTATGAAAACCTGTCCGCGCCCGATGCCGCAGCAGGTGCACCCACCAAGGCCAACCACTACTGGCTGGGTGTGAACTACGAGCTTACGCCTGCGCTCACGCTGATCGGCGCGGCGTATCGCGTCAACGTGAACCATGGCGGCGGCAACGCCAACCTGTTCATGGCCGGCGCGAACTACAACCTGTCCAAGCGCACGATGCTGTACGCCAGCGTCGGCACCGTGCAGAACAGCGCCACCGCCAATTTCTCGGTGGAGGCGACCAACAACAACCCGGCGCCGGGCAAGAACCAACTGGGTGCCTATACGGGTATCGTTCACTCGTTCTGACAACCCGCCCGCGCTCATCCTCCAAGCAATGCCACGCATGAACATCCTCACCATCGATACCGGTACCACCAACACGCGCGTCACGGTGTGGCGTGATGACGTTGCGCTCTGCCAGGCCGCGCGCCAGGTCGGGGTGCGCGACACCGCCATCACCGGCAACAAGACGACGCTGCAGCGCGGTGTGCAGGACACCATTGAAGCTGCGCTGCAGAAGGCCGGTTTCGGCATGAGCCAGGTCGATCTCGTGCTGGCCTCCGGCATGATCACGTCCAACGTCGGGTTGCACGAAGTCCCGCACCTTGTGGCGCCCGCCGGGCTGCGCGACCTGGCCGCGGGGATGGTGCAGGCGAGCATCCCCGAGGTGTGCGCCCAGCCGATCTGGTTTGTGCCGGGCGTGCGCAATCCGGTGGACAACCTTGGCCTGCACAACATCGAGTCGATGGACATGATGCGGGGCGAAGAGGTCGAGACCATGGGGTTGGTCTCGCGCCTCGGCATCACGGAACCGGCGGTGATCGTGCTGCCGGGCTCGCACTCGAAGTTCGTGCACCTGGACGCGGATCAGCGCATCACCGGCTGTGTGACGACGCTGGCCGGCGAGCTGCTGCACGTGATCACGCACAACACGATCCTGGCCGACGCGCTCGACTCCGACTTTGCCACCGAGGTCGATCCGGAAATGTTGCTGTCCGGCGCGCGCAGCGCCAGCAGCATCGGACTGGGGCGCGCCTGTTTCATGGTGCGCACGCTGGGCCAGTTCACGATCTACGAGCGCAATGCGCGGGCCAACTTCCTGCTGGGCGCGGTGCTGGGCGCGGATCTGCTCACGCTCAAGAACAGCAGCGCGATCCGCATGAACCCGGGCACGCAGTTCGTCATCACGGGCAAGCCGCTGCTGCGCGAAGCGCTGGCCGTGCTGGTGTCGGACGACGATTTCTTCTCGGGCAAGATCACCGTCACCAGCAGTGAACAGCAGGAACACTTGGCCGGCAGCGGCGCGATCGCCATCGCACGCGAGCGCGGTCTGGTCAAAACCTTGAAGGCGGCGTAAGCCAAGCGCGCACGCTATCCAACCTTTCTTCCAACGCAGAACAGATGCCGCAAAGACGGCATCGCAAGGAGACAACATGCAACAACAACGACGCGGGACGTTCAAGGCAATTGCTGCCGCCACGCTGTTCGCCATGGCCGGCGGCTTTTCGGTGTTTGCCCACGCAGCCGACGACGTGAAGATCGGCTTCCTGGTCAAGCAGCCCGAAGAACCGTGGTTCCAGGATGAATGGAAGTTCGCGGACCAGGCCGCCAAGGAGAAGGGCTTCAAGCTGGTGAAGATCGGCGTGCCCAGCGGCGGCGAAGTGCTGACCGCCATCGATAACCTGGGCGCGCAGCATGCGCAGGGGTTCGTGATCTGCGTGCCCGACGTGAAGCTCGGACCGGCGGTCGTGGCCAAGGCCAAACAGAACAACCTCAAGCTGATGACGGTGGATGACCGCCTGGTCGACGGTGCCGGCAAGCCGATTGAGTCGGTGCCGCACATGGGCATCTCGGCCACGAAGATTGGCGAACAGGTGGGCGATGCCATTGCGCAGGAGATGAAGAAGCGCGGCTGGAATCTGTCGGAAGTCGGTGCCATCCGTATTGCATATGACCAGTTGCCTACGGCCAAGGAGCGTACCGACGGCGCCGTCGCTGCACTCACCAAGGCGGGCTTCCCGGCCGCCAACGTGCTGACCAGTCCGCAGGCCAAGACCGATACCGAAGCCGCGTTCAACGCCGCCAACATCACGCTCACCAAGAACCCGAAGTTCAAGCACTGGATTGCCTTCGGCCTGAATGACGAAGCCGTGCTGGGCGCCGTGCGTGCAGCGGAAGGCCACGGCGTGAAGCCGGCGGACATCATCGGTGTGGGCATCGGCGGCAGCCAGTCGGCGCTCAACGAGTTCGCCAAGCCCGAGAAGACCGGCTTCTTCGGCACCGTGCTGATCAGCCCGAAGCGCCACGGCTACGAAACCTCGCTCAACATGTACGACTGGATCAAGAACAACAAGGCACCGGACCCGCTCATCCTGACCAGCGGCCGCCTGATGACGCGCGACAACGAAAAGGCCGTCCGCCAAGAGATGGGTCTGTGATCTTGCGGATGACGTTGTTGAAGGAGACTTGCCATGTCGGCGTTTCTTGAGTTTCGTGGCATCAGCAAGGTGTTCCCGGGTGTGCGGGCGCTGTCCGATGTGTCGTTCGGCATCGAATGCGGTCGCGTGCACGGCTTGCTGGGCGAGAATGGCGCGGGCAAGTCGACGCTGTTGAAGATCCTGGGCGGCGACTATCAGCCCGACGGTGGGCAGATCGTCGTCGAGGGCCGGCCGACGGCGTTCCCGACCACGCGGGCGGCGCTGGATGCCGGCATTGCGGTCATCCACCAGGAGCTGCAGACGGTGCCCGAACTGACGGTGATGGACAACCTGCTGCTCGGCCACCTGCCGGCCAGCGGCGGGTTCATCCGCCAGCGCGAGGCGATGGCCTGGACGCGCGAACAGCTCGGCCGCATCGGTGTCGATCTTGACCCGCGCGCCAAGCTGAAACACCTGTCGATCGGCCAGCGGCAGATGGTCGAGATCTGCAAGGCGATCCTGCGCGATGCGCGCGTGATTGCGCTGGACGAGCCGACGAGTTCGCTGTCGATCCGCGAGACCGACATCCTGTTCCGCCTTGTGAAAGACCTGCGCGCGCAGGGCCGTGCGCTGATCTACATCTCGCACCGGCTCGACGAGATTTTCGAGCTGTGCGACGGCTGCACGATCTTCCGCGACGGCCGCAAGGTGGCGGATTTCCCGTCGATGGCCAACGTCACGCGCGACGAACTGGTTGCGCAGATGGTCGGGCGCCAGATCGACGATATCTTCGATTACCGCGCGCGCCCCCTCGGCGACGTGCGCTTGCAGGTGGATGGCCTGATGGGCCCGAAGCTGGCCGAGCCGGCAAGCCTGTCCGTACGCCGCGGCGAGATCGTTGGCCTGTTCGGGCTGGTGGGCGCGGGGCGTTCGGAACTGGCGCGACTGATTTACGGGGCCGATCGCAAGACGGCCGGCAGTATGACGCTGGACGGCGCGCCGATCCGCATCCGCGATGTGGCCGACGCCATCCGCCAGGGCATCGTCCTGTGTCCGGAAGACCGCAAGGAAGAGGGCATCATCGGCTGCCGCTCGGTGTCGGAGAACATCAACATCAGCTGCCGGCGCAACCAGCGTCGCTTCGGCCTGTTCGTCAATGACAGGCAGGAAGCGAAGACGGCCGACCACTACATCACGCGCCTGCGCATCAAGACACCCAACCGCGAGCAGCCGATCCGCCTGCTGTCGGGCGGCAACCAGCAGAAGGCCATCCTGGCGCGCTGGTTGGCGGAAGACGGCATGCGTGTGCTGATCATCGACGAGCCCACGCGCGGCATCGACGTGGGTGCCAAGAACGAGATCTACCAGGTGCTGTACGAGCTGGCAGAACGCGGCGTGTCCGTGCTGATGATTTCCAGCGAACTGCCGGAGATCCTCGGTGTAGCCGATCGCGTGCTCGTGATGAGCGAAGGCCGCATTGCAGGAGAACTGCCACGCGAGCAGGCCAATGAGCAGGCGGTGCTCAAGCTCGCGTTGCGCCCTGAATCTGCGCCGCTGCCGTCGGCACCCCTGCCGCCGCTGGCAGCCTGAGAACCCCGGAGTCCAAGATGTCCCAGTCTCAACCCTTGCAACATTCCGACGTGGTCGCTGCGTCGGCCCCTGATAACACCACTGCGGTCATGAACAAAACGCGTTTGCTCCGCCTGCTGGACGATTTCAGCCTGCCGCTGATCTTCGCCATTCTGTTTGCCGCGCTGTCGTTCTCGGTCGAGTACTTCTTCTCGTGGCAGAACATGGTCGGCCTGGCGCTCTCCGTCTCGCAGATCGGCATGGTCGCATGCACGATGATGTTCTGTCTGGCCTCGCGCGATTTCGATCTTTCGATCGGGTCCACCGTGGCGTTTGCCGGCGTGCTGTGCGCCATGATCATCAACGCCACCGGCAGCATCGCACTCGGCATCGGCGGGAGCCTGGTGGCCGGCGCGATCATCGGCGGCGTCAACGGTTTCGTGATCGCCAAGCTGAAGATCAATGCACTGATCACCACGCTGGCCACGATGGAAATCGTGCGCGGTCTTGCCTTCATCGCTTCACATGGGCAAGCGGTGGGCGTGTCCGACATGGACTTCTTTGACCTGGGCAACACCATCGTCTTTGGTGTGCCGACGCCGGTGTGGGTGGCGGCGCTGTGCTTCGTCGTGTTTGGTGTGCTGCTCAACAAGACGATCTACGGCCGCAATACGCTGGCGATTGGCGGCAACCCCGAAGCGGCGCGGCTGGCCGGCGTAAACGTCAACATGACGCGCATCGTCATCTTCCTGATCCAGGGTGTGATTGCGGCGCTGGCGGGTGTGATTCTGGCGGCGCGCATCACCAGCGGCCAACCGAATGCGGCGCAAGGCTTTGAGCTGAACGTGATCTCTGCCTGTGTGCTGGGCGGCGTGTCGCTGCTCGGCGGCCGCGCCACCATCAGCGGGGTGCTGGTTGGCGTGCTGATCATGGGCACTGTGCAGAACGCGATGAACCTGCTGAACATCGACGCCTTCTATCAGTACCTCGTGCGCGGCGCGATTCTGCTGGCAGCGGTGTTGGTCGACCAGTTGAAGAACCGCGGCGGCCGTGAGTGAGGCGGTGCAGATGACAACCGCAACCACGCTCTCCGATCTGCGCTGCACGCTGGGCGAAGGCATCGTCTGGGATGACGCCCTGCGCCTGCTCTGGTGGACCGACATCCAGGAATCGCTGCTGTGGCAGCACGATCCGGCGACGGGGCAGGAGCGCCAATGGCCGCTGCCGCAACGCGTGGGCTCTTTCGTGCTGACGGACGAACCCGGGGTCCTGGTCCTCGGCCTTGCCAAGAACATCGCCCGCTTCGACACGCGCACCGGCACGCTGACGCTGCTGGCCGACGTCGAGCCCGACCACCCGACCACGCGGGTCAACGACGGCCGCGCAGACCGCTCTGGCAACTACGTCTTCGGCACCATGCACGAAGGTGGCCCGGAACCCACCGGCAGCTTCTATCGCTTCACGCCGATGGGCGCGCTGCAACGCCTGGCGCTGCCCCACATCGCCATCGCCAACAGCATCGCCTTCAGCCCCGACGGCGAGACCATGTATTGGTGCGATACGCACAGCCGCCGTATCCACGCGTGCGATTACGACGGGCAGACGGGCGAAGTCGCCAATATTCGCGTCTTTGCCGATCTGCGCGGCCAGGATGCCGATGGCGCCCACAAAGGCTCACCCGATGGCTCCACCGTCGACGCAGACGGCTGCCTGTGGAATGCAGAGTGGGGCGGCAACCGGCTGACGCGCTACGCACCGGATGGGCGTGTGCTGGCGCGCATGTCCGTGCCAGCATCGCAGCCCACGTGCCCCTCATTCGGTGGCGAGGCGCTCGACACGCTCTATCTGACGACGGCGCGCGACGGTTTGTCGGCGCACCGCCTGGCAGAAGACGTGAATGCCGGCGCGACGTTCCAGCTTGTCGTGCCCAACGTACGCGGATTGCCGGAGGGCCGGTTCGGTCATGCGTACGTTGCGGCTTGAGAACGGCATACTGCGCGCCGACGTGCTGCCCGAGGCGGGTGGCGGGTTGCTGCGTTTCGACCTGCTGGGCGATGGCGACGGCGATGGCGATGAAGCCGCCATTTTCCGGCCGGGCGAAGCGGACGCTGCACTGCGCGACCCGAGAACGCTGGCCTGCTATCCGCTTGTGCCGTGGTCCAACCGCATCGGCGGCGGGCACTTCGCTTTCGAGGGACAGACCATCGAAGTGCCGCGCACGCGTGACGACGAAGCGTATCCGCTGCACGGCCACGGCTGGATGATGCCGTGGCACGCCGTCTCGCAAACAGACACGTCTGTTGAACTCGCCGCGATGGTCGACCATGGTCGCCCGTTCCGCTATCTGGCAGTGCAGCGCTACACGCTGGCGGGCAACACGCTGCAAATCGCGCTGACGGTGCGCAACGAAGGCGCGCCGCTGCCGTTCGGCCTGGGCGTGCATCCGTTTTTCCCGCGCACGCCCGATGTCCGGTTGCACGCTGGCGCAACGGCCATGTGGCAATCCGCCCCCGACCATCTGCCGACAGTCTTGCAGGCGCCATCTTCGGATGCAGACTTTCGCAAGCTCCGGAAGCTGGAAGCCGGCGCTGCCATCAATCACAGCTTTGAAGGCTGGAATGGCCGCGCCGAGATCGTCTGGCCCAGCCGCCGCATGTCCGTGCAAATCACGGCCGACACGTCGCGCTATGTGCTGTACACCCCGGTCGCGTACGACTTCTTCTGCTTCGAGCCGGTTGACCACGCCATCAACGCGCACAACCTGCCCGGCCTGCCTCAGGACCACGGGCTGACCATTCTCGGCACCGGCCAGAGCCTGCAGCGCAGCTATCAATTCACCGTGAATCGTTCTGACGCATGACTGCTTCTCCCATGTCTTTTCCGCCGCGTCTCGCCGGCAAGGTCGCCTTGGTGACGGGCGCCACGCAAGGCATTGGCGGTGCGATTGCCAAGCTGTTTGCGCAGCACGGCGCACGCGTCATCGTCAACGCGCTGGTGCGCGACGCGCGCGCTGAGGCCTTCGCCGCTTCCATTGGCAACGGCGACAACATCTTCCTCGTACAAGCCGACGTGCGCGATCGCGAGCAGATCGACGCGATGGTCGCCGCCGGTGTCGAGCGCTTTGGCGGCATCGATGTGCTGGTCAACAACGCCGGCATCAACGTGTTTTCCGATCCGCTCAAGTTGAGCGAGGACGATTGGGCGCGCTGCCTTTCCGTCGATCTGGAAGGCGCGTGGCACTGCGCACGCGCCGTGCTGCCGCACATGCTGGCGCGCGGGGCGGGAAGCATCGTCAACATCGCGTCGGTGCATGGGCACAAGATCATTCCGGGTGCGTTTCCGTATCCGGTGGCCAAGCATGGGCTGATCGGGCTCACGCGTGCGCTGGGTATCGAATATGCGGCGCGTGGTATCCGCGTGAATTCGATTTCGCCGGGGCTGATCCTCACCCCGATTGCCGAGGCCGGCTTTGCCGCCGCACCCGACCCCGAAGCCGAACGCCGCCGCCAAGCCGAGCTGCTGCCGTGCAAGCGCATCGGCGAGCCCGAAGAGGTGGCCTATACCGCGCTGTTCCTCGCCTCCGACGAGGCGCGCTTCATCAACGCGACCGACATCCTGATCGATGGCGGCCGCTCGCAGCTCTATCACGAATGACCTGGACAACCCACTTTCCGCTGATCGCCATCCTGCGCGGCATCCGGCCAGACGAGGTGCTGGCGCACACGCAGGCGCTCGTCGATGCCGGCTTCGATGCCGTCGAAATTCCGCTGAACTCGCCTGACTGGGCGCAGAGCGTGCAACTCGCCGCGCGTGCCTTCGGTGACCGCGCGCTGATCGGTGCGGGCACCGTGCTGCGCCCCGAAGACGTTGACCTGATGGTCGCGGCAGGCGGCAAGCTGGTCGTCACGCCCAACACCCATGCGCCGGTGATCCGTGCCGCCGTCCACGCCGGCCTTGTCACCTGCATTGGCTGCATGACGGCCACCGAGGCCTTTGCCGCGCTCGATGCGGGCGCGCAAGCACTGAAGATTTTCCCGGCCGGCGCACTTGGCCCGGGCTATGTGCGCGCGCTCAAGGCCGTGCTGCCGGCCGAGGTGCCGGTGTTTGCCGTCGGCGGCATCACGCCGGAGAACCTCGCCGACTATCTTGCCGCCGGCTGCACTGGCGCCGGCCTCGGCAGCGACCTGTATCGCCCGGGCCAGCCCGTCGAGCGCACCGCCGAACGCGCGCGCGCCTTTGTCGCCGCCTACCGCACCGTCCAATCCGACCGCACCTGAACGCACCATCGATCCATGAAAATCACCCGCCTGACCACGTACCGCCTGCCTCCGCGCTGGATGTTCCTGAAAGTCGAGACCGACGAGGGCGTCACCGGCTGGGGCGAGCCCGTCATCGAAGGCCGTGCGCGCACGGTGGAGGCGGCGGTGCACGAGCTGTCCGACTACCTCATCGGCCAAGACCCGAGCCGCATCAACGACCTCTGGCAGACCATGTACCGCGCCGGCTTCTACCGCGGCGGCCCGATTCTGATGAGTGCCATTGCCGGCATTGACCAGGCGCTGTGGGACATCAAGGGCAAGGTGCTGGGCGTGCCGGTCTACGAGCTGCTCGGCGGCCTCGTGCGCGACAAGATGCGCACCTACAGCTGGGTCGGCGGCGATCGTCCGGCCGACGTGATTGCCGGCATGAAGGCGCTGCAAGCCGGCGGCTTCGATCACTTCAAGCTCAACGGCTGCGAAGAGATGGGCATCATCGACACGTCCCGCGCCGTGGACGCGGCGGTAGCCAAGGTTGCGGAGATTCGCTCCGCTTTCGGCAACACCGTCGAATTCGGGCTGGATTTTCACGGCCGCGTTTCTGCGCCGATGGCCAAGGTGCTCATCAAAGAGCTGGAGCCGTATCGCCCGCTCTTTATCGAAGAACCCGTGCTGGCCGAGCAGGCCGAAAGCTACGCCCGCCTGGCCGCCCATACCCATCTGCCCATTGCCGCAGGCGAACGCATGTTCTCGCGCTTCGACTTCAAGCGGGTGCTGGAGGCGGGCGGGGTATCGATCCTGCAGCCGGACCTCTCTCACGCCGGCGGCATTTCCGAATGCCTGAAGATCGCCGGAATGGCCGAGGCTTACGATGTGGCGTTGGCGCCGCATTGCCCGCTCGGTCCCATTGCGCTAGCGGCCTGCCTGCACGTCGATTTCGTCAGCTGGAACGCCACGTTGCAGGAACAGAGCATGGGCATCCACTACAACAAGGGCGCCGAACTGCTCGATTACGTGCGAAACAAGGCCGATTTCGCGCTGGAAGGCGGCTATATCCGCCCGCCACGCCTGCCCGGCCTCGGCGTGGACATTGACGAGGCGCTGGTCATCGAACGCAGCAAGGAAGCCCCCGACTGGCGCAACCCGGTGTGGCGCCACGCCGACGGTTCCGTGGCGGAGTGGTAAGCCGGGCGGGGGAGGGGGAAGTCGTAGCACGTTTTACTGACCGCGATCACCCCAGCCGGGTCATCCCCGTCTGGTAAAATCGCGGTTTTCCCGCCTATCTCCTGCCGCAGGTTCGCATGACCGCCCCCGCCCTCCACTCGAATACCACCCAGCCTACCCAGTTGATGGCCAGCGCCATTCGCGTGCTTGCCATGGACGCCGTCCAGCAAGCCAATTCGGGCCACCCCGGCGCGCCGATGGGCATGGCGGATATCGCCGTGGCACTGTGGAGCCGCCACCTGCGCCACAACCCGCTGAACCCGCGCTGGCCCGACCGCGACCGCTTCGTGCTGTCCAACGGCCACGGCTCGATGCTGATCTACGCGCTGCTGCACCTGACCGGCTATGACCTGCCGATGTCGGAGCTGAAGAATTTCCGCCAACTGCACAGCAAGACCGCCGGCCACCCGGAATACGGCATCACGCCGGGCGTGGAGACCACCACCGGCCCGCTGGGCCAGGGCATCACCAACGCCGTCGGCATGGCGCTGGCCGAACGCCTGCTGGGCCAGGAGTTCAACCGCCCGGGCTTTGACATCGTCAACCATCACACCTACGTCTTCCTGGGCGACGGCTGCCTGATGGAAGGCATCAGCCACGAAGCCTGCTCGCTGGCCGGCACGCTGGGCCTGAACAAGCTGATCGCGCTGTGGGATGACAACGGCATCTCGATCGACGGCGACGTCGTCCACTGGTTCAACGACGACACCCCGAAGCGCTTTGAAGCGTACGGCTGGAACGTGATCCGCGCCGTCGACGGCCATAACGTTGCCGCCGTGGAAGCTGCCATTGCCGAAGCCAAGAAGTCGGACAAGCCGACCCTGATCTGCTGCCGCACGCTCATCGGCAAGGGCGCGCCCAACAAGGAAGGCGGCCACGACGTGCACGGCGCCCCGCTGGGCGGCGTGGAAATCGCCGCCGCGCGCGAAGCGTTGGCGTGGCCGCACGCCCCGTTCGAAGTACCGCAAGCCGTGTACGACGCGTGGGATGCCAAGGGCCAGGGCCAAGCACTGGAAAAGGCCTGGAACGCGCTGTTCGATGCCTATTCCGAGCGCTACCCGGCCGAGGCCGCGCAGTTCGAGCGCCGCATGCGTGGCGAACTGCCGGAAGCCTTCGACAAGACTGTCGCCGAGTTCATCGAGAAGTGCGAGCAGAAGGCCGAAACCATTGCCACGCGCAAGGCCAGCCAGAACACGCTCGAAGCCTATGGCCCGGTGCTGGGCGAGCTGCTCGGCGGCTCGGCCGACCTGACCGGCTCGAACCTGACCAACTGGAGCGGCAGCAAGGCCGTACGTGTGGATGCCTGGGGCAACCACATCAACTACGGCGTGCGCGAGTTCGGCATGAGCGCCATCATGAACGGCATCGCGCTGCACGGTGGCTACATTCCGTACGGCGGCACGTTCCTGACGTTCTCCGACTACAGCCGCAACGCGCTGCGCATGGCCGCGCTGATGAAGATCCGCTCGATCTTCGTCTTCACGCACGATTCCATCGGCCTGGGCGAAGACGGCCCGACGCACCAATCCATCGAGCACGTTGCCAGCCTGCGCCTGATCCCGAACATGGATGTCTGGCGCACCGCCGACACCACCGAAACCGCCGTGGCCTGGGCGGCTGCCATCGAGCGCCAGAACGGCCCGAGCTGCCTGATCTTCAGCCGCCAGAACCTGCCGTTCCAGGCACGCAACCCCGCCACGCGCGAAGCCATCGCTCGCGGCGGCTACGTGCTGCGCGATGGGGCAAATGCGGCCGCCAATGGTAAGCCGGACGTGGTCATCATCGCCACCGGTTCGGAAGTTGGCCTGGCGGTTGGTGCAGCAGACCAGCTCGCTGCCGAGGGCATTCACGCGCGCGTGGTGTCGGTGCCCGCCACCACCGTGTTCGACAAGCAAGACTCGGCCTACAAGGCCAGCGTGCTGCCGGCCGGCGTGCCGCGCATCGCCGTGGAAGCGGGCGTGACCGATTTCTGGTGGAAGTACCAGGTACAAGCCGTGGTCGGTATCGACACGTTTGGTGAGTCGGCCCCGGCGGGCGTGCTGTTCAAGCACTTCGGCTTCACTGTCGAGAACGTGGTGAACACCGCCAAGAGCGTTATTGCTTAACTGAATTTGCGCACGCGGCACCCACGAGGTGCCGCGCTGGTTTTTATCGCATCGTCGATTTCTTTTCTGCTATCAGGAGACTGACCATGACCATCAAGATCGGCATCAACGGCTTCGGCCGCATCGGACGCATGGTGTTCCGCGCCGCCGCGGCCAACTTCAAGGACATCGAAGTCGTTGCCATCAACGACCTGCTCGAGCCCGACTACCTGGCATACATGCTGAAGTACGACTCGGTGCATGGCCGCTTCGACGGTGAAGTGTCGGTCGACGGCAACACGCTCGTCGTCAACGGCAAGAAGATCCGCCTGACCGCCGTGAAGGACCCGTCCGAACTGAAGTGGGGCGAAGTCGGCGCCGACGTGGTGATCGAATCGACCGGCATCTTCCTGACCAAGGAAGGCGCGCAGAAGCATATCGACGCGGGCGCAAAGAAGGTGATCATGTCGGCCCCGTCCAAGGACGACACCCCGATGTTCGTGTACGGCGTGAACCACGAAACGTACAAGGGCGAGGCGATCATCTCCAACGCTTCGTGCACGACCAACTGCCTGGCACCGGTTGCCAAGGTGCTGAACGACAAGTGGGGCATCAAGCGCGGCCTGATGACCACCGTGCACGCTGCCACCGCCACGCAGAAGACCGTTGACGGCCCGTCCAACAAGGACTGGCGCGGCGGCCGCGGCATCCTGGAAAACATCATCCCGTCGTCCACCGGCGCCGCCAAGGCCGTGGGCGTGGTGATCCCGCAGTTGAACAAGAAGCTGACCGGCATGTCGTTCCGCGTGCCGACTTCGGACGTGTCGGTGGTCGACCTGACCGTTGAACTGGAAAGCGCAGCCACGTACGCTGAAATCTGCGCCGAAATGAAGGCACAGAGCCAAGGCGCATTGAAGGGCGTGCTGGGCTACACCGAAGACAAGGTCGTCGCTACGGATTTCCGTGGCGATGCACGCACCTCGATCTTCGACGCCGAAGCCGGTATCGCACTGGACGGCACCTTCATCAAGGTCGTGAGCTGGTACGACAACGAGTGGGGCTACTCGAACAAGTGCCTGGAAATGGCCCGCGTGGTGGGCAAGTAATCCGGCCCGACTGCAAAGGGAAAACGCGCCTCCGGGCGCGTTTTTTCATGGGCGGGCGAACCGTCACAGTACGCCCGGGGCGCTGGGCGGCCTGACCGACGTTTGTTATGGACTTGAACGAAAACGTTTGCGGATAAACAAATTTTGAATCGGGGCTACAGGAATTCGCTTTGAAAATTGGGTTGCAATCCGTACACTGAACAAATACTACATTGTGATGTGGCGGGCTTTTGCGTCGCGTCCGGCCCATTGCCTTGGCAATGGTTGCCTTTCCAGTTTTCCAACGTGTTCGAGCCAAGGCGTCCCATGGTCAACGTCGACACCAAGCTGCTGGTGATTTTTGTCGAGCTGCTCAGCAAGCGCAACGCCACCTACGTGGCTGAAAAGATGCACATGACTGCACCGGCTGTCTCGCATTCGCTGGGTCGTTTGCGCGAGATTTTCGACGATCCCCTCTTCATCCGGGTCCCGCACGGCCTGACACCCACGCCCAAGGCGCTCGAACTCGGCCCCAAGGTGCGCGAGATGCTCGACCTGTGGGCCGCCATCAACGAGGGCGACATCGCCACGTTTGATCCGGCTGAAGCCACCGGCACGTTCAACGTCAGCTTTGCCGGCACGCTGGGCGATGCGCTGTTCGATCGCTTCCTGCTGCGCATCAAGCGCCTGGCGCCGGCATTGCAGGTACGCCTGACGGAATCGTCCTCCTGGGAAGCCGATGTGGCCGCCATGCGCGCCAACGAGCTGGATCTGGCGTTCTCACCGTTCCCCACGCGCCACCCCGAGATCATGGAAGAGGTCGTGACCTCCTTCAACATGTGGGTCTGCGCGCGCAAGGACCACCCGATCCTCGGTGATCGCTGCACGCTTGAGCAATACCTCGACTGCGAACATATCTTCATCGCGCAGGGCAGCCCCGGTAGCCGTGTCGCGCCGTCGCTCATTCCGCTGGACTACGCCTTGCAGCAGCGCGGCCTCAAGCGCAACTCGACCATGACCGTGCATAGCTGGCGCACGCAGGGCGAAGTTGCCGCCCAGACCGACATGATCTTCACGGTCAACTCGCTGATGAAGGATATGGTCTGCAAGATGTACGACCTCAACGCGTTCCCGCTGCCGGCGGAGCTTGAAACTGTGCTAGGTCTGAACATGCTGTGGCACCGCAGTCGCAACACGCATCCGATGCTGGTCTGGGCGCGCCAGCTCTTCAAGCAGGTCGTGGCCGAGTACACCGGGCAGGCGTCGAGCGCACCTGCCCATCCGCCTGTGCAGGCCAGTGAGCCAGGCAAGGCCGAGAAGGGCGGCCAGGGCGACGCAGAAAAGGAGGACGAGACGCGGCTGTCCGCCTGATAGCCGCCATCTCGCCGCTCCAATGAAAAACGGCCGCAGACGATGCGGCCGTTTCCTTTTTTGCGATGCTGCTTCAGCGCTTTGGCCGATGTGGGCAGGCTTCCTTTGTGCAATTGCCGTAGAGCGACAGCGCGTGCTCCTGTAGCGCAAAGCCGCGCGCACGGGCGATGCTCTGCTGGCGTTGTTCGATCTCGGCATCGAAAAATTCTTCCACACGGCCGCAATCGAGGCATACCAAGTGATCGTGGTGCTTGCCCTCGTTGAGTTCGTAGATGGCCTTGCCGGATTCGAAGTTGTTGCGTGACAGCAGCCCCGCCTGCTCGAACTGCGTCAGCACGCGATAGACCGTGGCCAGGCCAATGTCCATGTGCTCGGCGAGCAGGATGCGGTACACGTCTTCGGCGCTCATGTGGCGCTCTTCGCTGGTCTGAAAGATCTCGAGGATCTTCAACCGCGGCACCGTGGCTTTCAGACCGATGTTCTTGAGGTCTGCAGGACTCGGCATGCGCCAGGCTCCCTAGAGTACAATGTTCGGATATTCCAATCATAAGGGTTTTGGCGGCAAAAGTCCTATTGACGGGCCTGCACGATGTGCCCAGGCCGTCGCCGATTCCTCCCGTACCGGCATGTCCGGAACCGTTTGAAGGCCGATCGCTCATGACCTTTTCCTTTGCGCGCAGTCCTGTCCGTTTTGCCCACGTCGCCCGTCGCGGCGGCCTGTTGGTGGGTGCCATGCTCGCTGCGTCGGCGTTGCTGGTCGGATGCGGCACCTATGACAGCACCACGCGCAAGATCGCCAATGCCATCACGCCGTATCGCATCGATATCGTGCAGGGCAACTTTGTGTCGCGCGAACAGGCGGCGCAGCTCAAGGAAGGCATGACGCGCGACCAGGTGCGCTTCGTACTCGGCACGCCGCTGTTGACGGACATGTTTCATGCCAACCGCTGGGACTACATTTTCTCGTTCAAGCGCGGCAACACGGCGGTTGTGCAGGAGCGCAAGCTGACCGTGTGGTTTGATGGTGACCGCCTCGCTAAGTGGGTGGGCGCTGATGAATTGCCGTCCGAATCGGAGCTGATCTCCGAGATCGATGGCATCAAGCGCCCGAAGAAGGATGCCGCGCAAGCCGCCGCCGCTGCGGGTGCAGCGCCGGCAGCGCGCGCACCGTCGATTCCGTCGGCTGAAGTGACCGACCGTGTGCAGTCGACGGCCGGCTCCAAAAACAATGTCGACGTGACGCTGCCGGAGCGCCGCACTGGCGGTGGTGGCACCGACACCAGCGTTCCGCCGCCGGCCACCACGTCGCCCTGAGCGCCCTGGCGCGCGCGTAGCCGCAGCATCGGCACACCTTCTTTGAGCGAGCGGCGGACGGGTTCCGCCGCTTGTGCGTTTTACAGACCGTTTTCTCTTTTGCAGCTTTTCGCTTCCACCGACATGAAAATCGCGATTGCAGGCGCCTCGGGCCGCATGGGCCAGATGCTGATCGACACCGTACTGCGCACGCCGGGCGTGACGCTGGGTGCTGCGCTGGACCGCCCGGGCAGCGACGCCGTGGGCCAGGACGCCGGCGTCAAGCTTGGCAAAAACACCGGTGTGATTGTGACCGACGACGTGCGCGCGGGGCTCTCGCAAGCCGACGTGCTGATCGACTTCACTCGCCCTGACGCCACACTCCATCACCTGAACGTGGCACGTGAGCTGGGCACTTCCGTGGTGATCGGTACGACGGGTTTCACTGCCGAGCAGAAGGCCAGCTTCAAGACCTACGGTGAGTCGATCGGCGTGGTCTGGGCGCCCAACATGAGTGTGGGCGTGAACGCGACCTTCAAGCTGATCGAGGTGGCCGCCAAGATTCTGGCGCAAGGCTACGACGTCGAGATTATCGAGGCCCACCACAAGCACAAGATTGACGCGCCGTCGGGCACCGCGCTCAAGATGGGCGAGATCGTGGCCGAAGCGCAGGGCACCAAGCTGGCCGATCGCGCCGTGTATGCCCGGGAAGGTGAGACCGGCCCGCGGGAGCTTGGCACCATCGGTTTTGCCACCGTGCGCGGCGGCGACATCGTGGGCGATCACACCGTGCTGTTTGCTGGCGACGGCGAGCGCATCGAGATCACGCATCGCTCCAACACGCGTCAGTCGTATGCCGAAGGCGCCGTGCGTGCTGCGGTGTACGTGGCCGGCAAGAAGGGCTTGTACGACATGAACGACGTGCTCGGCCTATAAATCAGGCCGGCAGGAAAGGGCGCCGGCAGGCCTGTCCGGCGCCTTTTTTCTCCGCTCGCGATCGCCCGGATGGGGCGGGTGGCGACGGTATAATCGGGCCTTTTCCGTTATTCAATCCGGCTGCGCGCGTTGGTGGCGCGGCTGCAATCGCCCGGGGCATCCGGGCGACCCATCACCATGCAAGACAAATACTCCCCGTCCGACGTCGAACAGCAAGCGCAGCAACACTGGCAGGCCCTGGATGCCTACCGCGTGACCGAACACGCGCGCGCTGCTGACGGCTCGGACAAGCCCAAGTTCTACGCCTGCTCGATGTTGCCGTATCCGTCGGGCAAGCTGCACATGGGCCATGTGCGCAACTACACGATCAATGACGTGATGACACGTCAACTGCGCATGAAGGGGTACAACGTGCTGATGCCGATGGGCTGGGACGCCTTCGGCATGCCGGCGGAGAACGCGGCGCTGAACAACGGCGTGGCGCCGGCCGCCTGGACCTACGACAACATCGCTTATATGAAGAAGCAGATGCAGTCGATGGGCCTGGCGATCGACTGGTCGCGCGAAGTCGCCACCTGCAACCCCGATTACTACCGCTGGAATCAGTGGCTGTTCCTGAAGATGCTCGAGAAGGGCATCGCGTACCGCAAGACGGGCACCGTCAACTGGGACCCGGTCGACCAGACCGTGCTCGCCAACGAGCAGGTGATCGACGGGCGCGGCTGGCGTTCGGGCGCGGTGGTGGAAAAGCGCGAGATCCCGATGTACTACCTGCGCATTACCGAGTACGCGCAGGAGTTACTGTCCGACCTCGACCCGCTGGGCTGGCCAGAGCGCGTCAAGCTGATGCAGCAGAACTGGATCGGCAAAAGCGAAGGCGTGCGCTTCGCCTTCCCGCACAGCATCCCCGGCGATGACGGCAAGGTCATCAACGACGGCAAGCTGTACGTCTTCACCACGCGCGCCGACACCATCATGGGCGTGACGTTCTGCGCCGTGGCCGCCGAGCACCCGATCGCTACGCATGCCGCGCAGACGAACCCGGCACTCGCCGCGTTCATCGAAGAGTGCAAGCACGGCAGCGTCATGGAAGCCGACATGGCAACCATGGAAAAGAAGGGCATGCCGACCGGCCTGACCGTCACGCACCCGCTCACGGGCGAATCCGTGCCGGTGTGGGTCGGCAACTACGTGCTGATGAGCTACGGCGACGGCGCCGTGATGGGCGTACCCGCGCACGACGAGCGCGACTTCGCCTTCGCCAACAAGTACGGCCTGCCGATCAAGCAAGTGATCGACGTCAAGGGCCAGCCGTACGACACGGCCACCTGGGCCGAGTGGTACGGCGACAAGGACCATGGCGTCCTGTTCCACAGCGGCAAATATGATGGCCTGAGCTACCAACAGGCGGTCGACACCGTGGCGGCTGATCTGGCCGCACAAGGCCTTGGCGAGAAGAAGACCACCTGGCGCCTGCGCGACTGGGGCATCTCGCGCCAGCGCTACTGGGGCACGCCGATCCCGCTGATCCATTGCGAGAGCTGCGGCGTTGTGCCGGTGCCCGAGCAGGACCTGCCGGTGCGCCTGCCCGAAGACCTCGTGCCGGACGGCACGGGCAACCCGCTCGCCAAGGACCCGCGCTTCCTGGAATGCACGTGCCCGTCATGCGGCAAGCCCGCGCGCCGCGAGACCGACACGATGGATACATTCATCGATTCGTGCTGGTACTACATGCGCTATACATGCCCGGACGGCGACACCATGGTCGACGCCCGCAACGATTACTGGATGCCGATGGACCAGTACATCGGCGGCATCGAGCACGCCATCCTGCACCTGCTGTACGCGCGCTTCTGGACCAAGGTCATGCGTGACCTGGGCCTGGTCAAGTTCAACGAGCCGTTCACCAACCTGCTCACGCAGGGCATGGTGCTCAATGAGACGTACTACCGCGAAGATGCGTCGGGCAAGAAGCAGTGGATCAACCCGGCCGACGTCGATGTGCAGACCGACGAGCGCGGCCGCCCGGTGGGCGCCACGCTCAAGGCCGACGGTCAGCCGGTGGTGATCGGCGGCGTGGAGAAGATGTCGAAGTCGAAGAACAACGGCATCGACCCGCAGGCCCTGATCGACCAGTACGGCGCCGATACCGCACGCCTGTTCACGATGTTTGCCGCGCCGCCCGAGCAGCAGCTCGAGTGGAACGACGCCGGTGTGGAGGGCGCTTCGCGCTTTCTGCGTCGCCTGTGGAACTTCGGCGTGGCGCATGGCGATGCCATTCGCGCCGGCCACGGCAATGGTGTCGTGGCGGGTGCAACGGATGCCGATCGCGCGCTGCGTCGTGAGCTGTACACCGTGCTCAAGCAAGCCAACTACGACTACGAGCGCCTGCAGTACAACACCGTCGTCTCGGCGACGATGAAGATGCTCAACGCGCTGGAAGGCGCCAAGGACGCCGGCGCCGATGCGCGCCGCGAAGGCTTGGGGCTGCTGCTGCGCGTGCTGTACCCGGTGGTGCCGCACATCACGCACGTGCTGTGGACGGAGCTGGGCTACGCCGGCACGTATGGCGATTTGCTTGATGCGCCGTGGCCGCAGGTCGACGAAGGCGCGCTGGTGCAGAGCGAGATCGAGCTGGTGCTGCAGGTCAACGGCAAGGTGCGCGGCAGCATCGTCGTGCCGGCCGATGCCGACCGCGCTGCCATCGAAGCGATTGCCGCCAAGGATGAAGCGGTCCAGAAATTTGCTGAAGGCAAGCCGCCCAAGAAGATCATCGTGGTGCCGGGTCGTCTGGTGAACGTGGTGGCCTGATCGGCCATCCCACTCAAGGAACGCATGGTTATGTCGTTGTCCCGAGGTTTGTCGCGCCGTCGCTTTGGTCGCTCTGTCCTTGCCCTGGCGATTGCGCTGCCGGCGCTGTCCGCCTGCGGTTTCCATATGCGGGGCAACACCGACTTCGCGTTCAAGCGGCTGTACATCAACCTGCCGCAGAACTCGCAGATGCGGGCGCAGCTGCGCCGGCTGATCGACAACGGTTCCGATACCGTCATCGTGTCGGACAAGAAAGACGCCGATGCACTGCTCGACGTGCTGGCCGAAGACCGCGTGAAAACCATCTCGTCGCTCACGCCGCAGGGTGTGGTGCGCGAGTACCGCATCACGTATCGCTTCCGCTTCCAGCTGCGCGATGCGCACGACAACCTGCTGATCCCGCCGTCGGAAATCACGCAGTTCCGCGATCTCTCGTACAACGAGACGCAAGTGCTCGCCAAGGACTACGAAGAAGCGGCGCTTTATCGCGACATGCAGGGCGACACGATTAACCAGCTCGTGCGGCGTCTGGGCGCCGTGAAGCTGCCGTCGTAAGCGGCGGGTGAGGGCAAGGTTTGCCATGCAATTGCGGCTCGATGCGCTCGAAGGTCATCTGAAGCAGGCCACCGCCAAGGGGCTCGCGCCGCTGTACGTGGTGCACGGCGACGAGCACCTGCTCGCACTGGAAGCGGTCGATGCGCTACGCCAGGCCGCACGCGCGCAGGGCTTTACCGAGCGTGAGGTGATGAGCGTCGAGCGGGGCTTCTCGTGGTCGCGTGTGACCGAGGCGCAGCAATCGATGTCGCTGTTCGGGGATCGAAAGATCGTCGAGCTGCGCATTCCGTCGGGCAAGCCCGGCAAGGATGGCGGCGAAGCATTGCGCGCATTGGCCGCGGGTACACCGTCCGGCCCTCCCACCGACACTCTCACGCTGATCACGCTGCCGCGTCTGGATTTTGCGACCGCCAAGTCGGCGTGGTTCGCGGCGCTGGAAGGCGCCGGCGTGTCGATCAAGATCGATTCGGTGGACCGCACCAAGCTGCCCGGCTGGATTGGCGAGCGCCTGGCGCGCCAGGCGCAGCATGTGGAACCGGGTGAGCCCGGCCGACGCGCCCTGCAGTTCATTGCCGACCGTGTGGAAGGCAACCTGCTGGCCGCGCATCAGGAAATCCAGAAACTCGGTTTGCTGCATCCGCCGGGTGTGTTGACGTTCGACGATGTGCACGATGCGGTGCTCAACGTCGCGCGCTACGACGTGTTCAAGCTGTCCGAAGCCATGCTGGCCGGAGATGTGCCGCGCCTGGTGCGCATGCTCGAAGGCCTGCGCGGCGAGGGCGAGGCCACGGTCTTGGTCCTCTGGACGTTGACCGAAGAAATTCGCGTATTATCAAAAATTGCCTCGGGTGCGGCCCAAGGCAAGCCGATGGCGTCCATGCTGCGGGAGCTTCGGGTGTGGGGCCCGCGCGAGCGGCTGGTGCCGCAGGCGGCGCAACGGTTGTCGCAGCGCGAGCTGGAGGGTGCGCTCTCCATGGCGGCCAAGCTGGATCGGCAGGTCAAGGGGTTGCGCGAATCATCGCTACCCGCTGAACCCTGGGATGGCCTGCTGCAACTGGCGATGCGCATCGCGCGGCCGGGCAGTCTTCCGGTACCGGCCTGATCCGCACCATCGGCCGCAAGCCTCCGAATTGTCCTCACACTGAATTTGCCGGCGGCTTGCCGGTCGCGATCATCATGAAGCAGCTCGACGTGAACGAATACATGGCCCTGGTCGGCCGTCAGGCGCGCACCGCCTCGCGCGGCATGGCACGCGCCGGCACCGCGCAGAAGAACCGCGCGCTGTTGCACATTGCCGCTGCGGTCCGTCGCGATGCCGCCAAGCTCAAAGAGATCAACGCCCGCGATGTCGAGCGCGCCCGCGCCAACGGCCAGGATGCTGCCTTCATCGACCGCCTCACGCTCACCGACCGCGCCATCGACACCATGGCCGCTGGCCTGGAGCAGATCGCCGCGCTGCCGGACCTCATCGGCGAGATCAGCAACATGAAGTTCCGCCCGACCGGCATTCAGGTCGGCCAGATGCGTGTGCCGCTTGGCGTGATCGGCATCATCTATGAGTCGCGGCCGAACGTGACGGTGGATGCTGCGGCGCTGTGCATCAAGTCAGGCAACGCGACCATTCTGCGCGGCGGCTCCGAAGCAATCGAATCGAACGGCGCGCTGGCGGCGCTCATCGAAGAAGGTCTGGCCGATGCTGGCTTGCCTGCCAACGCTGTGCAGGTGGTGGCGACCACGGACCGCGCCGCGGTCGGCAAGCTCATCACCATGACGGAGTATGTCGATGTGATCGTGCCGCGCGGCGGCAAGAGTCTGATCGCGCGCCTGATCGAAGAAGCTCGGGTGCCGATGATCAAGCACCTGGACGGCATCTGCCACATCTACATCGACGCCGATGCGGACCTCGAGAAGGCCGTGCGCGTGTGCGACAACGCCAAGACGCAGCGCTATGCGCCGTGCAACACGATGGAAACGCTGCTCGTGTCGCGCGACGTTGCTGCGCGCGCGTTGCCGCCGCTCGTGAAGATCTACCAGGACAAGGGCGTTGAGCTGCGCGTGTGCCCGGCCACGCGCGCCACGCTGGAAGCTGCCGGCTTCGGCAATCTGAAGGACGCCGTTGAGGCCGACTGGCACACCGAATATCTCGCGCCGATCCTGTCGATCCGCACCGTTGATGGCCTGGACGCGGCCATCGAGCACATCAACACCTACGGCTCTGCGCATACCGATTCGATCATCACCGAGAACTACTCGACCGGCATGCGCTTCCTGCGCGAGGTCGATTCGGCCAGCGTGATGATCAACGCGTCCACGCGCTTTGCCGATGGTTTCGAGTACGGCCTTGGCGCCGAGATCGGCATCTCCAACGACAAGCTGCATGCGCGTGGACCGGTCGGGCTGGAGGGGCTGACCTCGCTCAAGTACGTCGTGTTCGGGCACGGCGAGATTCGCACCTGATATTGCCTGTCGCACATTGAGCGCCGCCACGAGCGGCGCGCGATGTTTTTACCGATCGCGCTTCACACCATTCACGGGATAGTTCGCATGCTCTGGGTCAAAGCCTTTCACATCGTATTCATTGCGTCGTGGTTTGCCGGCCTGTTCTATTTGCCGCGCATCTTCGTCAACCTCGCGATGGAAACCGAGCGCGCAGCGATCACGCGCCTGCTGATCATGGCGCGCAAGCTGTTCCGCTTCACGACCATGCTGGCGATTGTCGCGATCCTGCTGGGGCTGTGGCTGTTCCTGGGGTATCGCATCGGGCTGTATCCGCCCAATGGCTGGATGCACGCGAAGCTCGCGCTGGTGCTCGTGACGATCGGGTACCACCATGGTTGCGGTGTGCTGCTGCGCAAGTTCGAGGCGGGCGCCAACAAGCGCTCCCACAAGTTCTACCGCTGGTTCAATGAACTGCCGGTGCTGTTGTTGCTGGCGATCACGATCTTGGTGGTCGTGAAGCCGTTCTGATTCTTTGGTTTTCCGATGGCAACTGCTTACTTCGCGCCATGCCCACGTGGGCTGGAACAGGCGCTGGCCGATGAACTGGCCGAAATCGCCATCCGCCCCGAGGTGGATGAGCTGGCCGCGTTCGAGGTGGGCCGCACTGTCCCGGGCGGCGTGCACTTCTTCGGCACACAGGGCGCGGCGTATGCCGTGAACCTGCACAGCCGCATTGCCAGCCGTGTGCTGATGCGCCTGGGCTCGCGCGGGTATCGCTCGGAAGACGACATCTATGCATTGGCCGCCGCTCAGCGCTGGGAAGACTATTTCACGCCCGACGAAATGATTCGCGTCGACGTGACCGCGCACAAATCGCCGTTGCAGAGCTTGAAGTTTGTCGGCCTGCGCGTGAAGGACGGGGTTTGTGACCGTTTCCGCCAGCGCATGGGCGCGCGGCCCAGCGTTGATACCGTCTCGCCCGACGTGCGCATCTACGCGTACCTGACCGAGACCGACTGCACGATCTACCTCGACACCACGGGCGAACCGCTCTTCAAGCGCGGCTGGCGCCAAGAAAAGGGCGAGGCGCCGCTGAAGGAAAACCTCGCCGCCGGCATCCTGCGCCTGACGGGCTGGACGGGCGCACACGGCATGCCGTTCTACGATCCGATGTGCGGCAGCGGCACATTCCTCGTTGAAGCTGCGCAACGTGCGCTTGGGATTGCGCCAGGCGGCCAACGCGCCTTCGCCTGCGAGTGGTTGCAGGACCACGACGCCAAATGCTTCAAGCGGCTGCGCGAAGCCGCCGCCGATGCGGCCGCCGCATCCATGCGCCGTGCGCCGCCGCTGGTGGCGGGCTCCGACATTTCCACCGACATGCTGGCCTATGCCGCGGCCAACTGGCAGCGTGCCGGCCTGCCCGGTGAGCCGGTGCTCAAGCAAGTCGATGCGCGCTTCGGCAAGCCGCCGTTCGAGGTCGCCGGTGTGTTGCTGATGAATCCGCCGTACGGCGAGCGTATCGTCGTGCGCGGTGCACATGGTTCGCGCCGCCGCCGGCCGGAAGGCGAGGGTGAGGAGGATGGCACCGTGTTCGAGCGCGCCAGCCGCGCCATGGGCGCCCCGCGCGACGATGGCCGCCGTCCGATGCGCGAACTGCGCCAGCCCGAACCGCCGCCGCCGGTCGACCCCGAGGAAGAGGCCGCCGCCAACGAATTCGCGCAGGCCTTTGCCGGCACGCTCAAGCGCGAATTCGCCGGCTGGAAGGCGTTCGTCTTCACCGGCGATCTCTCGATGCCGCGTCGCATGCGGCTGAAGGAATCGCAGCGCACGCCGCTCTACAACGGCAACATCGAATGCCGTCTGTTCCGCTTCGACATGGTGAAGGGCGGCATGCGCGATCGCCCCGAGCGGCCCGCAAAGGGCGACCCCTCAAACGACAACGCCGACGCATAAGCATCGGCGTTGTGTGGCAACGGCGGGCCCGTTTCAGGCGGCCTGCTGATCCTGGAAATGCTCCATCCACGCCGCGAGTTGATCGGGCGTGAGTTGCGTCTGGTTGTCGAGCAGGCGCAGCTTGACGGTCGCGCCATCGCGCTCGGCCGTGAGCGACCAACCCTTGCCATCGAGCCACAGCAGGAATGCCAGCCACTGGGCATGGGCTTCCGACACCTTGTGCGTGGACGCGGCTTCCAAGAATTCCGTCAGCGTGGTGAGATCAACCACCGCCGCAGCATCGCTACCCGACGGCGAGACCTTGCCGTGCAGCACCTCGGCCAGCACTTCCAACGCCTGCGCCGCGGGCTTGCTGTCAAAGCGCGACGACAAGTCCAGATATGCCTGCCGCACTGCGTGGCTGAACTCGCCAGTGCGCAGACTTTCTTCGCCGACCAGCTCGGTGTAGTCCTTCATCGCCCAATCGGGCTGTGCCAACGACTGCAGACCCACGGCGGCGGCGGCGCGCAGGTAATCGTTGACGGCGCTGAACGACGACAGCCCCGACACCGCGAGGTATAGCGTCTGCAGCGCACCGATGCGATGCGTGAGCGTCTGGCTCTGGCGCACCGTCATCTTCTCGCGCAGCAGCGCGTCACGCTCGCGGCGCAGATCGGAGAATTCCAATGCCTGCTTCAGTTCCACACGCAGCGCGGTGATGTCCCACGGCTTCTTGATGTAGCGGTGAATCTGCCCCTGGTTGACGGCCTCCACCGTGTCTTCGATTTCGGAGTAGGCAGTGGTCAGGATGCGCACGAGGTGCGGATAGCGCTCGCGCGCATAGCGCAGCAGTTCGTTGCCGAGTTCGCCGGGCATGCGCTGGTCGGACACGAGCACGCCCAGCGTGGCGGCGTGCTGGTCGAGCATGCGCTTGCCTTCTTCGACCGAGGTGGCGGTGACGACCGGCGCCAGTGAACCGATGGCACGGCCGAAGTAAGTCAGCGCCAATGTCTCGTCGTCCACGTACAGGATCTTGGGCTCGTTGCCCCCGGGATTGGTCATCCGTCACTCCTCATAGCAAATGCAGCCAATACGGCAAACGCGCGGATCACGTGCGGCGTGGTTCGTAGTGTTGATGGTCTTGTCATGGGAACGTCAGAGTCACGCGCGTGCCTGCGCTGGGTGCAGAATCAATCGCAATCGCTCCTCCGAACGATTGCATGATCCGCGTACAAAAAATCATGCCCATGCCATTGCCGCCTTCTTCGGCGCGCGTGGTCACGGGGTCGATGGTCAGCCGCGCAAGAACGTCGGGGGCGATGCCGGGGCCGTTGTCCTCGATGCGGATCATGTGCTGAGTTTTGCCCGCGTTCGGCGCACGGCTGGCGACGATTTCAAGCTGCGGCGCATTGGTGTGCCGCAGTGCCTGCAACGCGTTGCTCGTGAGCGACGAGAGCACCAGCATCACGCAGTTGGGCAGCGTCTGGATCGGAAAATCGTCTTCCACGCGGTACGACACCCATTCGCGCTGTGCGTTCGTGAACGGGTACGTGTCGAATAGCGACCGGATCAGCCCGCCCGCGCTGTTGGGCGTGGCCGCCGTGCCGGGCTTGCCGTAGGTGTTGCGCACGGAGTTCAGAAACGTGGCGATCACCGAGAGGCAGTAGCGCGCGTTGTCCTGCACGCGATCGGCGGCACGGCCAATCTCGGGGAGGGCGCCGGGCGTGGGCTCGGTCTGGTCTACGCGCATGCGGATGCCGCGCGCAAAGTTGGAGATGGCGGCCAGCGGCGTGTTCAGCTCGTGCGCGAGAAAAGCCAGCGTTTCGTCGATTGCCATGAGGCGCTGGGTACGCAAGAGGCGGTCCTGGCGCAGTGCCAGTGCCTCTTGCAGCGAGCGCCGCACGTCTTCGGGCTGATAGGGCTTCTCCAGGATCTTGAACACGCGCCCGGTATTCACGGCCTGGATCAGCAGGTCCTTGTCGGCATACGCGGTGACGAGGATGGTAGCGATGTCACCGTATTCCGCATCGATGAAGCGCAGCAGTTCGGTGCCGTCGCCGCCGGGCATGCGGAAGTCTGTCAGGACCACGCTGATGCGCTCGTGCGAATCGCGCAGCACGGTCTTGGCCTCTTCGACGCTGTTGGCCGTCAGCACCTCGTAGCCGGCGCCGATCGTGCGCGCGAACCATTTGCAGGCTTGCGCTTCGTCGTCGACGTAGAGGATGGTGACGGTGTCCGGCGTGGTGTCCATGTGCGTCTACTCCGAGCGCGGCAGATCGAACGTGAAGCGCGCCCATTCGCCTTCCTGGCTCGTCACCGCGAGGGTGCCGCCGTGGCGCTGGATCACGCTATAGCTGATCGACAGGCCCAGCCCGAGGCCCTTGCCGACATCGCGCGTGGTGAAGAACGGTTCGAACACGCGCGACAGGTTCTTCTCGGAGATGCCCGGGCCGTTGTCCGTCACCACCACTTGCAGGCGGTTGTCGATCCACTCGCCGGCAATTTCGATGCGCGGGTTCTCGCGCTGCACCTTTTGCATGGCCAGCGCCGCGTTCGACAGCAGGTTGATCAGCACGCCGATGATGGCTGCCTCGTCGCCGCGCACGAGCGTGTCAGGCGGCAGTTTGCGTTCGAGGGCCACACCGCGCAACTCGTGGCTGGTCAGGCGGATGGCCGAGTCGATGGCCTTCTCCACCAGGAACGGCGCATCGGCCTCGCCTTTCTCGGGGCTGCGGTAGGCGAAGGTCTTCAGGTCCGACACGATGTGCTGCACGCGCTGCATACCTTCCTTGGCATCGGTCAGGCATTCGAGCAGCATCGGGCTGCTCTTGGCGGTCGGGTCTTCCTGCGCCACGGCAATTGCCATCAGGCAGAAGTTGACCGGGTTGTTGATCTCATGCAGCAGGCCCGCAGACAGCGTGCCGATGGCGGCCATCTTTTCCTGCTGCAGGAGCTGGCCCTTGATGTCGGTGAGGTTCTGGTTGGTCTGTGCCAGTTGCGCGTTCTTCTGTGCCACTTCTTCCTTGAGTCGGAAGAGCTGGAAGCGCCCGCGCTCATTGAAGTACGTGTACAGCGTGCTCGTTGCAATCGAGAACAGGATGAACATCGAATGCACGATGAAGATCTCGCGCGACTGGATGCCACCCGGATGCAGCGTGCACGCGATCACCCAGAAGATGTACGTGCAGGTGCCGAACAGTACGGCTTGCAGAAAGCCGATCGGCATCACCATGCCCACCGCATAGATGGCCAGGTTCAGCCCGGAGTAATACGGTGAACTGGCGCCCTCGGTGTCGTAGATCATCCACGAGATCATGATCTGCGGACAGATCAGCCAGAAGAACGTCAGGCTCTGCACGTGCTCTTCGCCCCAGCGCGTGTACAGCACAAGCAGTGCGCCCAGCATGATGAGCGAGGTGATGACGCGCAGCGACGCGAACAACCAGAGCTTGTCCACATACATGCCGTAGTCCAGCCCGACGCCAGCGAGCACCAGCACGATGCCGGTAACGGCGGCCATGCGGCTGAAGACGAGCCGGAATTGCTTCAGCTCGGCTTGGTATCCGCGATGAGTAATGGGCTCCATGCGTGTTCCTGGGCGGCGGATTAGGCGGCGGATGTGGTGAGCCCGGCCACGCTGGCCTGGGCGAATACGTTGACGCCGGTCACGTCGGTATAGATACGCACGTCGTGCGAGCCTTCGGGCAGCAGCTCGGCCATCAGCGGTTCATCGCGGTAGACGAGGTACCACTCCAGCACGTGTTCCATCACGAAACGCATCGGGTTGTTGCCGTGCACGTTGGTCGCAAGAATGGCGCCGCCCTGGCGCGTGCGCGAAGCAAAGTAGGCGAGCAGGCGCTGGCAGACCTTGTTCGAGAGATAGTCGAACAGGCCGGCGCAATACACCGCATCGCAATCGCCGGCTTGCGGGCTGCCGGGCGTGATGCGGCGCTTGAGCAGTTGGTGCACCGACTCGTGTACGAAATCGATGGTGACAGTATTGCGCGCGCGGTCCATCGCTCGGCGCATCTGCTCGCGGGTGTAGCTGAGCGTCTCTTCGCTGAAGTCCACCAGCTCGAACGACAGCAGCGATGGTTCCGGGTGCTGCTGAATGAAGCGCTGGATTTCCACCGCCGGGCCGCAGCCCACGTTGAGCACCTTGAACGTTCGGCCCGCGGCCTTGGCTTGCGCAGCCAGGTCGCTCAGATACTGCACAAGAATGTCGATGCGATTGCGGTGCGCCTCGGCCACGTCGGTACGCAGGAACGCGGCGTTGACGATCTGGAAGTACGTGTTCGGCCCTTCGCGCGGGTCGGCGAGGATCTGGTTGACCATCTCATAATCGCCCGCATAACCGAGAGGCTTGGTGTATGTGCGATAGATGAACGGCGCGCGCAACAGCAGCGGATGTAGTGCGGCTTGCGCGAATGTGCGGTGCGCCGGTGCAAGTTCCGCCTCGACCTTGCCCGCTTCCGACTCCAGCCCATCCATGTAGCCCTTGAGCTTGAGCATGATCGGCTCGGCCAGCTCCTGGAAGACGTCCATGCGCAGCTTGTTGTCTTCGCGCGGCAATGTCTTGGATAAATCCACCTGTTCCACCCAGCGCGACACCTCGGCCAGGAACGCACGCATCTCATTGACGACGATCTGGTAGTCGCGATGGATGCGGAAACGCTCCTGCCATTCCTGCACGAACGTTCGCGCTTCTTCGCCCACCGAGGCGGGCGTGTCGGCCACTTCCGAAAGCTCGCGCCATTCGTCGATCAACGTGAGCGAGACAACGGCGGTCAGGCCCGTGTTCACCAGGCTGATCACCACCGCCTTGCCAAGATAGGCTTGCCGCGTCCCCATCTTGATCGCGAGTTCGGACAGCACCTCGCTCACCTGCACGATCGAGTAGGGGTTGTAGATCTCCATCACCAGGGCACGCCGCTGCAGCGTGATGATGGTGCCGCGGACCTGCTGACCCTGTGAGTTGCGGAAGCTGACCGCGGGATCGATTTGGTTGGGTGAGTACACGGTGCGAATTTGCCGGAGACTTCAGGGAAAACGTCTGCCAAGCGGGACGCTCACTCCAACAACCGCGCACCCGGCGTCGCGCCGCGAATCCGGGCACCGCGAACACGGCGCGCCCGCCGACACTGCCGGGCATGCCGCCGCATCAGTCGTGAAAGCGTGCTTGAAGCCGTCCGCTGGCCGTGCGCAATACGCGCCAGCCCGGGCGTCTCTCGCCCAAACCCGCTCCGAGAAGATCGGGGAAGATGATCGACTGCAGCCGGCGCCTTCCGTAGTACTACCGCGGCACCTTTACTGCTCGCCAATCAACAGCGTGGCAACGGGAATCGTGCAACCGTGGACCGTGACCAGATTGGAACGATGCACTCCCCTGACATCCGCAACGCACGCTGCTTGAACGCGCGGCCCGCTGCTGCATCCCAAATCGTCTCTCAAGGAGAATCCCGCACAGTAATGAACTCGGGGCGCCGTATCGCATGTTGCGTGCCGGCACCCGCGTTCGCCATGATGCCGCAGCTACGCCACGCATGCATCAGGGCGATTCAGCCGGCCCATGCTCTGACGTCATGGCTGCCGGATGACGCAATCGATTGTACTTGCCCAATGTGACCCACACAATGCGGAAACCCGCAGTGCAGAGCAAAGCGGAAACACCACCTCAGCGTGACTTGCGTCCGGTGAGCGCGTCCGGATCCTGTTTGTAGTTGGCGAGGAACTGGGTGTAGCTGTAGACCTGTGCCGGCAGCAGGTGGCTGGGCATGTCGAACAGCGCGTAGTAGTACGGCTCGCGCCCTTGGCACACCTCTGCCGGCAGGCAATATTGCTCCCACTCCACACAGGCCGGGGTGTACATGCCGTCGCCGGGCCAGAAGAACGGGACGATCTGCTTGTCGTGCAGGCCCTTGAGCAGCGCGTCGGGCGCGTTGTACGCCTCGGCGTTTTCCAGGTGCGTGAGCATGCTCGCGTTGGTCTCGATGACCATGAGCGTGGCACGCCCGTCGGCCGTAAGCAGGAGCACGCCGGCGGGGTGCGGATACAGGTAGTACTCGATGAAGCGGTAGCGCGTGGATAAATCGCGCACGAGCCGTGTGATCGCCGGGTCCGAGAGAAAGCTGAACGAGTGGCGCGACAGCAGATCACGCAGTGTGCTCGACAGATTGCTGAAGTAGCGCACCTGCAGTGCTTCGATTTCGGCGCTGAGCCGCTCGGCCATCGCCGGGTTGTCTTTCTTAATGTAGCGGTCGATCAGGCCGTCGTTGAAACCCTGCACGGCGATGTTTTCGTCGGCCATGCCGGTGAGCAGGATCGTCATGCACGGCAGATCCTTGAGCTTGGCGCAGAATTCCAGCCCGTTCATGCGCGGCATGGAGTAATCCACCACGATGACGGAGGGCTGCAGGAAGCGGTTGACCTCGTGGATCTGGCGGTAGACGCGATCAACGTCGAGCTGGATGGTGCGGCGTTCGGTCGAGAATGTCAGGTCATCGTGCGTAACGCGCACCGGCAGGAAACCCGGCATGCGCAGCGAATGCCACTGGCGCAGCCACGCAAGCGCCTCTTCCGGATCATTGAAGGCCAACAGCGCACGCGATGGGTCCATCTGGAACCCGAGGCTTTCCACGAACGATTGGCTGTCGTCGACCACCACCGTCAGGGTGGGGTGGAAATAGACCGGCAGGGCGCTGTCCTGTTGCATACGTCGGGAGGAGTCGGAAGGGGGCAAGGTGCAGCGCAGGGCCGGTGTGGCCCGCGCTGCCCGTTTGCACTACGTTACTGCCTGCCGCCGCCGGGAGCAAGCGGAACCGGTCTGTTCTGACGGCCCGTTGACGGCCGTCAGCGCACGGCTTTACTCGACCGATTTCACCATGTCTTCGACGACCTTCTTGGCGTCGCCGAACACCATCATCGTCTTGTCCATGTAGAACAGCTCGTTGTCCAGCCCGGCGTAGCCGGCGTTCATCGAGCGCTTGTTCACGATGATGGTCTTGGCCTTGTAGGCCTCCAGGATCGGCATGCCGGCAATGGGCGACTTCGGATCGTTCTTGGCGGCCGGATTGACCACGTCGTTGGCGCCCAGCACCAGCACGACATCGGCCTGGCCGAACTCGCCGTTGATGTCCTCCATCTCGAACACCTGGTCGTACGGCACTTCGGCTTCCGCCAGCAGCACGTTCATGTGGCCCGGCATGCGGCCTGCGACCGGGTGGATCGCATATTTGACGGTCACGCCCTTATCCGACAGCTTTTCGGTCAGCTCCTTCAGGGCGTGCTGCGCGCGCGCCACGGCCAGGCCGTAGCCGGGGACGATGATGACCGTCTCGGCATTGCCCATGAGGAAGGCGGCGTCATCCGGCGAGCCCGATTTGACCGGGCGCTGCTGCCCGCCGCTACCCGCTGCCGCCCCGGCGGAAGCTTCCGAGCCAAAGCCGCCCAGGATCACGTTGAAGAACGACCGGTTCATCGCCTTGCACATGATGTAAGACAGAATTGCACCGGATGAACCGACCAGCGAGCCGGCGATGATCAGCATCGGGTTGTTGAGCGAGAAGCCGATACCGGCCGCCGCCCAGCCCGAATACGAGTTCAGCATCGACACCACCACCGGCATGTCGGCGCCGCCGATCGGAATAATGATCAGCACGCCCAGCACAAAGGCAATGGCGGTCATGATGATGAACGGCAGCCAGCTCTGGCTCAGGAAGAACAGGATGCCGAAGCCGAGCATGGCTACCGCCAGCAGCAGGTTCAGCATGTGCTGGCCGGCAAACTGCACCGGCGCGCCCTGGAACAGGCGGAACTTGTACTTGCCCGACAGCTTGCCAAAGGCGATCACCGAGCCGGAGAACGTAATGGCGCCGACGAACGTGCCGATGAACAACTCCACGCGGTTGCCCAGGGGCAGCACGTTGTCGCCGGCCATGGTGATGCCGAAGGCAGACGGTTCGGCCACCGCAGCTGTGGCAATGCACACCGCGGCCAGGCCGATCAGCGAGTGCATGGCGGCCACCAGCTCGGGCATCTTGGTCATCTCGACCGTGCGCGCCACATAGGCGCCGATGCCGCCGCCGACCACCAGGCCCGCGAAGATCAGGATGAAGCCGGTGGATGCGCCGCTCTCGGTGCCGGCAAACATCTCGGCCTTGAGCTTGTAGATGAGCGCGACGGTCGTGACGGCGGCAATCGCCATGCCCGTCATGCCGAACGCGTTGCCGCGCCGCGCCGTGGTGGGGTGCGAAAGCCCCTTGAGCGCCTGGATGAAGCAGACCGATGCCAACAGATACAGCAGGGTGACGAGGTTCATGCTCATTGCTTGGCTCCCTCGTTTTGCCCGACCTTGGCCTTCGGCTCCTTCTTCTTGAACATCTCCAGCATGCGTTGGGTGACCAGGAAGCCGCCAAACACGTTCACCGCCGCCAGCGCCACTGCCACCACGCCCATCGTGCGGCCCAGGCCCGTCTGCGTGAGACCCGCCGCCAGCATGGCGCCCACGATGATGATGGCCGAGATGGCGTTCGTCACGGCCATCAGCGGCGTATGCAGCGCTGGCGTGACCGTCCAGACCACGTGGTAGCCGACGTAGATCGCCAGCACGAAGATGATCAGGTTGATCACCGTGTGATTGACCAGCTCCATGAGTGCTCCTCCTCGCTTCTTGGTCGATGTGCAAAGCGACCCCTGTCATGCAGACACGGGCCGCCTGGCGCGTCAGGTTTCCTTGATGGCCTTGATCTTGTTGCCCTCGCCCAGCAGCACGACCTTGGGCTTGTAGCTGGCGACTTCCTCTTCGTTCATCGGCGCATAGGTGCAGATGATCAGCAGGTCGCCCACGTGGGCACGGCGTGCAGCGGCGCCGTTGAGCGAGATTTCGCCCGAGCCACGCTTGCCCTTGATGATGTAGGTTGAGAAACGTTCGCCGTTGTTGACGTTGTACAGCTCGATCTTTTCGTACTCGCGCATGTCGGCGGCGTCGAGGAGGTCCTCGTCGATGCCGCACGAGCCTTCATAGTCGAGATCGGCCTGGGTGACCGTCGCGCGGTGCAGCTTGGCGCGAAGCATGTTGCGTTGCATGAAGCTTTCCTTGAAACAGAAATGAAATCGCCACTGGCGACCAGGCCGGGTTTTGACGCCCGGCAGGCCGCCGTCTCCGTTCTTATTTGGCGGCGCTCGTGGCTGCGGGAGCGCGCACCACCTGGCCGGCCTGGCTGAGCAGGCAGGCGGCCACGATGTCGTCTTCGCGGTTGATATTCAGGCCGCCATCCTTGTCGATGATCAGCTTGAGGAAATCGAGCACGTTACGGGCGTAGAGGGCAGAGGCGTCGGCTGCCACCATCGACGCGAGGTTGGTATAGCCCACCAGCGTGACGCCGTGTTTGACGACGACGCGGTCGGCTTCGGTCAGCGGGCAGTTGCCGCCTTGCGCCGCCGCCAGATCGACGACGACCGAGCCCGGCTTCATCGCCTGCACGGTGGCTTCGGACAACAGCGTCGGTGCGCGGCGGCCAGGGATCAGCGCAGTGGTGATGACGATGTCAGCCTGGCTTGCGCGCGTGTGCACGAGTTCAGCCTGGCGGCGCATCCAGTCCGGCGGCATCGGCCGCGCATAGCCGCCCACGCCTTGGGCGATCTCGCGCTCTTCGTCCGTCAGGAAAGGCACGTCGAGGAACTTGGCGCCCAGCGATTCGATCTGCTCCTTCACGGCCGGGCGCACATCGGATGCCTCAATGACCGCACCCAGGCGCTTGGCTGTGGCGATGGCCTGCAGGCCGGCCACACCGGCGCCGAGGATCAGCACGCGCGCGGCTTTCACCGTGCCGGCTGCCGTCATCAGCATCGGCATGAAGCGCTGGTAATGGTTGGCCGCCACCATCACGGCCTTGTAGCCGGCGATGTTGGCCTGCGAGGAGAGCACATCCATGCTCTGCGCACGCGTGGTGCGCGGCGCGGCTTCCAGCGCGAATGCGGTGACGTTGGCGGCGGCCAGGCGCGCGGTGTTCTCGTCATCAAACGGGTTGAGCATGCCGACGAGCACGGCGCCCGGCTGCATCTGCGCCAGTTCGGCCGCCTCCGGCGAGCGGACCTTGAGCACGATCTGCGCGCCAAGCGCTTCGGCTGCGGTGCCGATCTTGGCGCCGGCAGCGATGTAAGCGTCGTCGGGCTGGGCGGCGGCTACGCCGGCACCCGATTGCACCGTCACCTGATGGCCAAGCGCCACGTACTTTTTCACCGTTTCCGGGGTCGCGGCAACGCGCGTCTCGTCCGCCCGCGTCTCCTGCGGGATGCCGATGTGCATCGTGTTCTCTCCTCGCTGATTATGGTTAGGGTGCGTCAGGGTGCGCGCGAAGTGAACGAAAGCGCGCTGAATCAGGATCGACGTGCAGCTTACCCGAACTTTTTGGCGCACGGACGCTCGTCGAATGCCATGTCGAATATCCGAACCGACATGGAATGCGGGCCGATTCTGCGCAAACGTGTGCTCAATTGCTCACAACTGCGGGGCGGGGCGATATGCGTTGCCCCCAGCGCCTCGTGCAAGCGGGGAGGGCGGCCTCCAGCTACAATAACGCCTTGTTTTTGTTGCCTTTTTGCCATGAGCCAAGCTGTCCGCTGGAAACCCAGTGTTACCGTTGCCGCCGTCATCGAACGGGATGGGCGCTTTTTGCTGGTTGAGGAGCACACCGATGTCGGCCTGCGCCTGAACCAGCCTGCCGGCCATCTCGACCCGGACGAAAGCCTGGTTGACGCCGTTGCGCGCGAGGCGCTGGAAGAAACCGCATACAGCTTTGTGCCGACTGCGTTCCTGGGTTGCTACATGGCGCAGTTCCAACCGCAAGGTCAGGACCCAGGGGATCCGGTCACCTATGTGCGGATGGCGTTTACCGGCGAACTGGGGCCGCAAGACCCGCGCCGCACGCTGGACGACGGCATCGTCCGCACCGTGTGGATGACGGCAGATGAAGTCCGCGCCAGCCGCGAGCGCCATCGCAGCCCGCTGCTGCTCGCTTGCGTGGAGGACTACCTGGTCGGCAAGCGCTATCCGCTCGATGTCATCCACACGCACGCCAGCGTGTACGGGCTCGGAGCGCAGCCATGAGCAAGAAGCGTATCGTCGTCGGGATGTCCGGCGGCGTGGATTCGTCCGTCACCGCGTGGCTGCTCAAGCAGCAGGGCTACGACGTCGTCGGCCTGTTCATGAAGAACTGGGAAGACGATGACGACAGCGAATACTGCTCGACCCGGCAGGACTGGATCGACGTGGTGTCGGTGGCCGACCTGATCGGCGTGGACGTGGAAGCGGTCAACTTTGCCGCCGAATACAAGGACCGCGTATTCGCGGATTTCCTGCGCGAGTATTCGGCTGGCCGCACGCCCAATCCCGACGTGTTGTGCAACGCCGAGATCAAGTTCAAGGCCTTCCTCGATCACGCGATGGCGTTGGGCGCCGATACGATCGCGACCGGGCACTACGCACGCGTGCGCGAAGTCGATGGCCGCTTCGAGCTGCTCAAGGCGTTCGACCACACGAAGGATCAGAGCTACTTCCTGCACCGGCTGAACCAAGCGCAGCTCTCGCGCACGCTGTTTCCGCTGGGCGAGATGCCGAAGACGAAAGTGCGTGAAATCGCCGCCGAGATCGGCCTGCCGAACGCTAAAAAGAAGGATTCCACCGGCATCTGCTTTATCGGCGAGCGGCCGTTCCGTGATTTCCTGAACCGCTACCTGCCGACCAGGCCCGGCCCGATCAAGACGCCGGACGGCAAGACCATTGGTGAGCACATCGGTCTGGCGTTCTACACGCTGGGACAGCGCAAGGGCATCGGCATCGGTGGCAGCCGCGATGGCAATGGCGATGCCTGGTACGTGGCGCGCAAGGACATGGCGGCCAACACGCTGTACGTGGTGCAGGGTCACGACCACCCGTGGCTGCTGGCGCATACCGTGCACGCCGATGATCTGAGCTGGGTCGCCGGCCACGCGCCCGCCGAGGGCACCCACCTTGGCGCCAAGACACGTTATCGCCAAGCGGACGCGCCTTGCACGGTCGCACGCGCGGCCGATGGCGCGCTTACGCTGGCCTTCCAGGAGGCGCAATGGGCCGTCACGCCAGGACAATCCGCCGTGTTGTACGACGGTGAAATCTGCCTGGGCGGCGGCATTATTTCTGCAGCTGAGCCGGCTGTCGTCGAAAAGGCGGTTGCCTAAGCGGTTTTCGCAACACTGCGTTGTGTCGGCTGCGGCTGTTGCTGCACTCGTTTAAGCTTGCGCCCTGATTTGTCTCCACACAGGGTTGTTCATGCTGCCACGTCGCTACTGGGCCTTTGCGGGCGTTGTGCTGTTGTTTGCCGTCACTGCCGGGTTTGCGGTAGCGGGGCGCCTGCATTGGGTGTGCGCGGTCATTCCGGGCATGTTTGTGATCCTGGGCGTGCACGACATCACGCAGACGCGCCATTCGGTGCTGCGCAACTACCCGCTCTGGGGACACTTCCGCTTCCTGTTCGAGTTCATTCGCCCGGAAATCCGCCAGTACTTCGTTGAAGACGACACCGACGAGAAGCCCTTCTCGCGCGCCCAGCGCAGCATCGTTTATCAGCGCGCCAAGGGCGAAGTCGATAGCCGCCCGTTCGGCACCGAAGTCGATGTGAAGGTGGCCGGGCACGAGTGGATCGGCCACTCGCTGGCGCCCACGCGCATTGCTTCATCGGACTTTCGCGTGATGGTGGGCGAGGGCCGCGCCAAGCCGTATTCGATGTCGGTGTTCAACATCTCGGCGATGAGCTTTGGGGCGCTGTCGGGCAATGCCATTCGCGCGCTCAACCGTGGCGCGAAGCTCGGCAACTTCATCCATGACACGGGCGAGGGTTCGATCTCGCCGTATCACCGCGAAGAAGGCGGCGACCTGATCTGGGAAGTCGCCTCGGGCTACTTCGGTTGCCGAGACGCCAATGGACGCTTTGATCCGGACCGCTTTGCCGAACAGGCGCGCAACCCGCAAGTGAAGATGATCGAGGTGAAGCTGTCGCAGGGTGCCAAGCCGGGGCACGGTGGTGTCTTGCCTGCCGCCAAGGTGACGCCCGAGATTGCCGCCACGCGCGGTATTCCGATCGGGCAGGACTGCATCTCGCCGGCCTCGCATTCGGAGTTCAGCACGCCGCTGGGCCTGCTGCAGTTTGTGGACCGTCTGCGCACGCTGTCGGGTGGTAAGCCCACTGGCTTCAAGCTGTGCATCGGGCACCCGTGGGAGTTTTTCGGCATCGTCAAGGCAATGCTCGAGTCCGGCATCCTGCCGGACTTCATCGTCGTCGACGGGGCGGAGGGCGGCACGGGTGCGGCGCCACTGGAATTTACCGACCACGTGGGCACGCCGCTGCAGGAAGGGCTGCTGCTGGTGCACAACACGCTGGTGGGCACCAACCTGCGTGACAAGATCAAGATTGGCGCCTCGGGCAAGATCGTCACGGCTTTCGACGTGGCGCGCACCCTGGCCATGGGGGCAGACTGGTGCAACGCTGCGCGCGGCTTCATGTTTGCGCTGGGCTGCATCCAGGCGCAGAAGTGCCACACCGACCGCTGCCCGACCGGCGTGGCGACACAAGATCCGTCTCGCCAGAAGGCGCTTGTGGTGCCCGACAAGGCCGAGCGCGTGCATCAGTACCACGCGCACACGCTGCATGCGCTGCTGGAGCTGACGCAGGCGGCCGGCCTGCAGCATCCCGCGGATTTCCGCGCGCACCACATCGTGCGGCGCGTGTCGGGCAACGAGGTGCAGCTGCTCTCCGCGCTGCTGAAGTACCTGGAACCCGGCGATCTGCTGGCCGGGCGGTATCGCTTTCAGCTGTATGAACGCTACTGGCCGATGGCCCAGGCCGAGCGGTTTGATCCGGTGGCCGTGTAACGTCCGTGAATTGCCATTGATTACTGCGGCTGGGTTTCCATGAAACTCGGCCGCTTTTCAATGCGCGCGTAGAACGTGGCGAGGTTGGCGTGACGTTCGCGCCAGTCGATCTGAGGCTGGCGGAAATCCAGGTAGGCCAGCGCGCAGCCGACGGCGATGTCGGCCAGCGTCAGGTGGTTGCCGTTGCACCAGGTCTTGTCGGCCAGCCCTTGCGACATGGCTTGCAGTGCCTGATCGATCTTGTGCGTCTGGCGCGCGAGCCACGTTTCGCTGCGCTGCTCCGGCGTGCGCTGCGTATGTTCGATGCGCAGCATAAGCGCGGCGTCGAGCAGGCCGTCGGCCAGGGCCTCCCAGCAGCGCACTTCCACGCGTTCACGGCTCGAAGGCGGAATGAGCCGCGCCACCGGCGACAGCGTATCGGCGTACTCCGCAATCACGCGCGAGTCGAACAGGGCGCCGCCATCGTCCATCACCAGGCAGGGCACCTTGCCCAGCGGGTTGAACTGGTGGATCTGCGTATCAGCGCTCCACACGTCTTCCAGCACGAACTGGTAGTCGATTTTCTTTTCAGCCAGGACGACGCGCACCTTGCGGGTGTACGGGCTGGCGTGCGATCCGATCAGTTTCATAGGCATGTCATGTTGGAGGCGGAAGTATAGCCGCGCACTTTCCCGAGTGCGCTGGGCGGCGCCTGAACCCAACGCAACCAAACGGAGGCTTGCTTTAGGCCGGATTGGCCGTGAAAGACAGGTGCCGGGTGGTAAAATCGCGGGCTCGCTTGGGTGCGCGTATGCACCTAGGTTCAACGCGCAACGCCGCGTCCGGGTTGTCCGGATTGAGATTCCCTTCACATTTTTTCCCGCCTGCCATGTCGTCGCTCTCTGCCCTGACCGCTCTGTCTCCCATCGATGGCCGCTACGCTGCCAAGGCCGATCCGCTGCGCGAGTGGCTGTCGGAAGCCGCTTTCATGCGCAACCGCGTGAAGGTGGAGGTGCACTGGCTGATCGCCCTGTCGCAGGCCGGCCTGGCAGAGATTCCGCGTTTCTCGGCCGCCGCCGAGGGCGCACTGCTCGCGCTGGTCGAGAACTTTGCCGAGGCAGACGCCGCCCGCATCAAAGAGATCGAGGCCGTCACGAACCACGACGTGAAGGCCGTCGAGTACTGGATGAAGGAGCGCGTGAAGGGCAACGCCGAGTTGGAAGCCGCCAGCGAGTTCATCCACTTCGCCTGCACGTCGGAAGACATCAACAACACCTCGCACGGCATGATGCTCAAGGGCGCGCGCGACACGGTGATCGTGCCGACGCTGCGCCGCGTGCAGGCACGTCTGGTGGAGCTGGCCCACGCCAACGCCGACGTGCCGATGCTGTCGCGCACGCACGGCCAGCCGGCCAGCCCAACCACACTGGGCAAGGAAATGGCCAACGTGGCCGCCCGCCTGGACCGCGCCATCCGTCGTATCGAAGCGGTTGAACTGCTGGGCAAGATGAACGGGGCCGTGGGCAACTACAACGCGCACCTGTCGGCGTATCCGACGCTGGACTGGGAAGCTTTCTCGAAGAACGTGATCGAGACCCGCCTGGGCCTGACGTTCAACCCGTACACCATCCAGATCGAACCGCACGACTACATGGCCGAGCTGTTCGATGCCGTGGCGCGCGCAAACACCATCATCTTGGACCTGGACCGCGACGTCTGGGGCTACATCTCGCAGGGCTACTTCAAGCAGAAGACCAAGGCCGGCGAAATTGGCTCGTCGACCATGCCGCACAAGGTCAACCCGATCGACTTCGAAAATTCTGAAGGCAACGTCGGCCTGGCTAACGCGGTGCTGCGCCATTTGTCGGAAAAGTTGCCGGTGTCGCGCTGGCAGCGCGACCTGACGGATTCGACCGTGCTGCGCAACATCGGCGTGGCGTTCGGCTACAGCCTGCTGGCGTACGATGCCTGCCTGCGCGGCCTGGGCAAGCTGGAGACCAACCCGGCGCGCCTGGCCGAAGACCTGGATGCCTGCTGGGAAGTGCTGGCCGAGCCGGTGCAGACCGTAATGCGCCGCTATGGCATCGCCAATCCGTACGAGCAGCTCAAGGAACTGACGCGCGGCAAGGGCATTTCGCGCGAGGCGCTGCGTGAGTTCATCGGTACGCTGGCGATTCCCGAAGACGCCCGCAAGCTGCTGCTGGACATGACGCCCGGCAGCTACATTGGCAAGGCAGAAGAACTCGCACGCCGTATCGCCTGATTGTTGCAAAAATTTGTTGGTGCGGTCTGAGGAACGGCCCGCTCTCGAATCCGAGGGCGGGCCGTTTTGGTTGGTGGGCTCTGTAGAACCCTTTGCCGCGCCATAGGCATAATAATGCCTAGTCAATCAAAAAATTTGAATCGCTCGATGAACTTCGGGCTGCCTTGGCCGGTCGGATCGCGCAAATAATGCACAATCGTTTGGCGCCGCGGTCTTACCGACAGGCGCCGCCTACTGAGCGCTCCAACACACCGAGGGAACCGATGTCACAAGCCGCCCACTCGAATCTCGCCATGCGCGGCGCCGCTGACCACGGCGCCTATGCCAAGCCCGCGATTGCGATGCACTGGATCGTCGCACTGCTGATCTTCGCGGCTTTCGGGCTCGGTCTGTACATGACCGATATCCCGGGCTTTACGCCGACCAAGCTGAAGCTGTTCTCGTATCACAAGTGGATCGGTATCACGGTGCTGATCTTCGCGGTGCTCCGTGTGCTGTGGCGCCTGACGCATGCCGCGCCGGGCCCCGTGCCGGGTATGCCGAAGTGGCAGCACGCCGCCGCGGAGGCCGCGCACGTCGGGCTGTATCTGCTGATTCTGGCGGTGCCCCTCACCGGCTATCTGCTGAGCGTCGCCGCCGGCGTCAAGGTTGTCTATCTTGGCCTGTGGGAATTGCCGATGCCGTTCGACAAGAGCGATGCCCTGAAAGACCTCTTCAGCATGGCGCACGAATGGCTGAACTGGACCATGGCGGCCATCGTCGTGCTGCACATTCTGGCCGCGCTCAAGCACCACGTCATCGATCGTGACGGCACGCTGCGCCGCATGATGCCTTTCCTCCGCTGATTTCCAAACGCGCCGGTGCACGGTATGCCGGCGCTTCTGTCTTTCCATCCTGACCAAGACTGCCGGCATGACCCGGCCTGACCGAAGGAGTCTGATGATGAAACGTTTTGTGCGCCCCCGCGCCATTGCCCTGGTTGCCGCCGGCGTGTTGTCGATCGCTGCCGTGTCGGCATCGGCCATCGCCCAGGTGGACGCCGCCAAGAGCAGCGTCACCGCTACCGGCAAGCAGCTCGGTGTGCCGATGGACATCAAGTTCGGCAAGTTCGACGCCGCAGTGAACTACAACCCCGCCAACCTGGCTGCATCCACGGCCAAGGTCGACATCGATGTCACCAGTGTCGACGTGGGCAGCAAGGAATACAACGACGAACTGAAGAAGAAGGACTGGTTCGACACCGCAAAGTATCCGAAGGCGACGTTCGTGTCGTCGGCATTCAAGGCCGGTGCGGGCGGCAAGGTGGACGTGGTCGGCAAGCTGACCATCAAAGGCATCACGCAAGATGTGACGGCGCCTTTCACCTTCAAGCAGGAAGGCGCCAATCAGATCTTTGAAGGCGCGCTGCCGGTCAAGCGCAACGCATTCAAGGTGGGTGACGGTGAGTGGAAGGACACGTCGGTCGTCTCGGACGATGTGACGATCAAGTTCCGCGTCGTCATCGCCAAGAAGTAATCAGAAGTCCCAACCCAACGTTTTTTTCGGCCCTCGTGTGCCGCTTTTATCCGCAGGAGTTCTCATGAAATTGCGTACCCTCGTTGCCGCACTGTCGGCCGTTGCTGCCACCGCCGCCCTTGCTGCTCCGGCCACGTACCAGCTCGATCCGAGCCACACCTACCCGAGCTTCGAAGCTGACCACATGGGTGGTCTGTCGAAGTGGCGCGGCAAGTTCGAGAAGTCCAGTGGCACCGTGACGCTGGATCGCGCCGCTAAGACTGGCAGCATCGACGTGACCGTGCAGACCGACAGCATCGACTTCGGTCTTGCCAAGATGAACGAGCACGCCAAGAGCGCCGAGATTTTCGACGTGGCCAAGTACCCGACCGCCACGTTCAAGGGCAACTTCACGAAGTTCAAGGGCGACGTGCCGACCGAGGCTGAAGGCCAGTTGACGCTGCACGGCGTGACCAAGCCGGCCAAGCTGGAAATCGACGCGTTCAAGTGCATGCCGCACCCGATGCTCAAGCGTGAAGTCTGCGGCGCCGATGCCGAGATGAAGTTCAAGCGCGACGAGTTCGGCGTCGACTACGGTAAGGCCTACGGTTTCAATATGGAAACCAAGCTGAAGATTCAGGTGGAAGGCGTCAAGCAAGACGCCAGCGTCGCACAGCAGTAAGCCCGGCGATCGCTACGGCCAAAGAAAAAGCCCCGCAATTGCGGGGCTTTTTTGTTGCCCGAGGAATGAGGGTTCCGGGCAGTGCGGGGCAGGGGTTTCAGACCTGCGCGCCGAAGTTCGGATCGTCCTCCTTCGGACCGCCACCTTTCTTCTCGGACTTGACCAGGTCTTCACGCTTGACGCCCAGCCACATGCACAGCGCGGCTGCCACAAACACCGACGAGTAGATGCCGAACAGAATACCGATCGTCAGCGCCAGGGCGAAGTAGTGCAGCGTCGGGCCACCGAACACCAGCATCGACACCACCATCATTTCGGTCGAGCCGTGGGTGATGATCGTGCGCGAAATGGTGCTCGTAATGGCGTGATCGATCACCTCGTGCGTGTTCATCTTGCGGTACTTGCGGAATGCTTCGCGGATCCGGTCGAAAATCACCACGGATTCGTTGACCGAGTAGCCCAGCACCGCCAGCACCCCCGCCAGCACCGACAGCGAGAACTCCCACTGGAAGAAGGCGAAGAAGCCCAGGATGATCACGACGTCGTGCAGGTTGGCGATCACGCCCGCCACGGCAAACTTCCATTCGAAGCGGATCGACAGGTAGATGACGATGCCGACCACCACGAACAGCAACGCCAGCAGGCCATCGGTGGCGAGTTCCTTGCCGACCTGCGGGCCGACGAATTCAACGCGCTGCAGCTTGGCGTCGGGGTTGACGGCGTTCAGGGCCGTCATCACCTGTTGGCTTTGCACGGCCGAAGCGATGGGCTTGCCGTCCGGACCGTTCTTGAGCGGCAGGCGGATCATCACGTCGCGCGAGGTGCCGAAGTTCTGCACCTGGGCGTCGGCATAGCCGAGCTTCTCAACGTCGCCGCGGATCTTGGGCAGATCGGCGGCCTGGGTGTAAGCGACTTCCATCACCGTACCGCCGGTGAATTCCACCGAGAGGTGCAGCCCCTTGTGGAACAGGAAGAAGACAGCGGCGATAAACGTCAGGAACGACAGCGCGTTGAGGATCAACGCGTGCTTCATGAACGGAATGTCGCGGCGGATGCGGAAAAACTCCATGGTCTGCCCTTTGTGGCGACCGCCCCTTTCGTGTCGGGGGCGGTGCCGGTTATGCGAGATTCGTTGTGGGTGGCGTGATTACTTGGCGGGCGATTCTGTGTTCGTATTGCCCGGCTTCCACACCTGCCCGATGGCGACGCTCTGCAGCTTCTTCTTGCGGCCGTACCAGAGGTTCACGAGACCACGGTTGAAGAACACCGCCGAGAACATGGACGTGCCGATCCCCAGGCAGTGCACGATCGCGAAGCCGCGCACCGGGCCCGAACCGAAGGCGATCAACGCCAGGCCGGCGATGAGCGTGGTCACGTTCGAATCGAGGATAGTCGCCCAGGCGCGGTCGAAACCGGCTGCGATGGCCATCTGTGCCGATGCGCCGCTGCGCAGCTCTTCACGCACGCGTTCGTTGATCAGCACGTTGGCGTCAATGGCCATACCGAGCGCCAGAGCGATTGCCGCGATACCGGGCAGCGTCAGCGTGGCCTGCAGCATGGAGAGCAGCGCGATCAGCAGGAACACGTTGACACCCAGGGCCGCCACCGAGAACGCGCCGAACAGCATGTAGTACAGCACCATGAACACCGAGATGGCGAGGAAGCCGTACAGCGCCGAATCGAAGCCCTTCTTGATGTTATCGGCACCCAGCGACGGACCGATGGTGCGCTCTTCGATGATCTCCATCGGCGCCGCCAGCGAGCCGGCACGCAGCAGCAGTGCCAGGTCGGAAGCTGCCTCGGTCGAGCCCATGCCGGTGATCTGGAAGCGCGAGCCCAGTTCAGACTGGATGGTCGCCACCGTCAGCACTTCGCCCTTGCCCTTTTCAAAGAGCACGATGCCCATGCGCTTGCCGATGTTGTCACGCGAGACATCGCGCAGCATGCGGCCGCCCTGGCCGTCGAGCGTGATGTCAACCGATGAATTGTGGTTCTGGTCGAAGCCCGCCGAGGCGCTCGTGATGCGGTCACCCGTGAAGATCACCTGCTTCTGCAGCAGCACCGGGGCGCTGCGGCCTTGCGTGAACAGCTCGTCGCCCAGCGGCACCGGATCGCCGGCGCGCGGTGCGAGCGGCGCGTTCGGGTCTGCCAGGCGCGCTTCCAGCGTAGCGGTGCGGCCGATGATGTCCTTGGCCTTGGCCGTGTCCTGCACGCCGGGCAGTTGCACGACGATGCGGTCCGGACCCTGCTGCTGGATCACCGGTTCAGCCACGCCGAGTTCGTTCACCCGGTTATGCAGCGTGACGATGTTCTGCTTGACCGCGTTGTCCTGCACTTCCTTCATCGCAGCGGCGGTGAAGGTGCCGGTGAGCGTGGCGCCGTCGGCGCTCTTGTCCACGGTATAGGCCAGTTCGCGGGTCGAGTCGGCCAGCAGCCCGCGGGCGCGGTCGGCGTCGTCGGGGTTGCTGAACTTGATCGTGATGGTGTTGCTGTTGCGGTCGATGCCGTTGTGGCGGATGCCCTTGTCACGCAGTTGCGTGCGGATGTCGCCCGCCAGCGAGTCGAGCTTCTTCGTCAGGGCGCCGTTCATGTCGACCTGCAGCAGGAAGTGCACGCCACCGCGCAAATCCAGGCCCAGGAACATCGGCTTGGCAAAGAGCGGTGCGCCACTCAACCAGCGCGGCGAGCCCGGCAGCAGGTTCAGCGCCACGATGTAGGTCGGGTCGGCTTGATCGGTGTTGAGGCCGTGGGCCAGGACGTCCTTGGCCTTGAGCTGCGTGTCGGTGTCGGCAAAGCGCACGCGCACGCTGGCGGAGGTGCCGTTGTTGTCGAAGAACACGCCGTCGGGCTGAATGCTGGCCGCAGCCAGCAGGCTCTCGACCTGCTTTTGCACGTTCAGGTCGACCTTGACGGTGGCCTTGCCCGACGACACTTGCACGGCAGGCGCCTCACCGAAGAAGTTCGGCAGCGTATAGAGGAACCCAATGGCAAGCGCCACCAGGATCACAAGGTATTTCCAGAGCGGATAGCGATTCATCTTGGAATGCAGAGGGGCGACGCCGAGGGGCGCGGGCGCGGATTCTTAGAATAGGCGCTGCCTGGGGTTCCGGCGCCGGCGCAATCGTGCGCGGCGCCAGGATGGGCTGATTACAGCGCCTTGAGCGTGCCCTTGGGCAGCACGGTCGTCACGGCGCTCTTCTGGACAGTGATTTCGGTGTTGGCAGCGATTTCCACGGTGACGTACTGCTCAGCCACCTTGCTGACCTTGCCCAGAATGCCGCCGGCGGTGACGACTTCGTCGCCCTTGGCCAGGGCTTCGAGCATCGCCTTGGTTTCTTTCTGGCGCTTCATTTGCGGGCGGATCATGATGAACCACAGCACCACGAACATCAGGATGATGGGCAGGAAGCTCATCAGGCCACCCGCGGCACCCCCAGCAGCCGGTGCAGTTTGCGCGTAAGCGTCGGAAATCAGGAACACGTCAGAACTCCGTAATGGTTCGTCAATCGGTCAAAAATCGGACCCGACATTCTACCATTGCGGTGCTGCTGCAAATGGGCGCGCCTGGCGCCCCGTGGAGAACGGTTACAGGGCCCCGCGCGCGCGGTCTGCGGCAAAGCGCGCCTGGAATGCGGCAAAGCCGTGCGACTCGATGGCGGCGCGCATTTCGGCCATCAATTCCAGGTAGTAATACAGGTTGTGGATCGTGTTCAGGCGGGCACCGAGAATCTCGCCCACGCGCTGAAGGTGGTGCAGGTAGGCGCGCGAGAAATTGCTGCAGGTGTAGCAGCCGCAGGTCTCGTCCAGCGGGCGCGGATCGTTGCGGTGTACCGCGTTCTTGATCTTGATGTCGCCAAAGCGGGTGAAGAGCCAGCCGTTGCGCGCGTTGCGGGTCGGCATCACACAGTCGAACATGTCGATGCCGGTAGCAACGCCTGCCACCAGGTCTTCCGGCGTACCGACGCCCATCAGGTAGTGCGGCTTGTTCGCGGGCAGACGCGGCGCCACGTGCTGGAGCACGCGCATCATGTCTTCCTTGGGCTCGCCAACCGACAGGCCGCCGATGGCGTAACCACCGAAACCGTCGCCGCCCGCATCGGCGTCAATCGCTTGCAAACCGGCCAGCGATTCGTCGCGCAGGTTCTCGAACATGCCGCCCTGGACGATGCCGAACAGCGCGTTCGGATTCTTCTCGCGCTCGAATTCGTTGCGCGAACGCTGGGCCCAACGCAGGCTCATGCGCATCGAGGCTGCGGCTTCGGCCTCGGTGGCGGGGCGATCGCCGATTTTGTACGGCGTGCATTCGTCGAACTGCATGACGATGTCGGAGTTCAGCCGGCGCTGAATCTGCATCGAGATCTCGGGCGACAAGAATAGCTTGTCGCCATTGATGGGCGAAGCGAACGTCACGCCTTCTTCGGTGATCTTGCGCAGATCGCCCAGCGAAAACACCTGAAAGCCGCCCGAATCGGTCAGGATGGGCTTGTCCCAGCCATTGAAGCCGTGCAGGCCCTTGTGTGCGTCCATCACTTCCAGCCCGGGGCGCAGCCACAGGTGGAACGTGTTGCCCAGGATGATCTGCGCGCCAATGTCCTTCAGCTCCGCCGGCGACATCGCCTTGACCGCGCCATAGGTACCCACCGGCATGAAGATGGGCGTTTCCACCACGCCGTGGTTCAGGGTCATGCGGCCGCGTCGGGCGAGGCCATCGGTGGTAAGCAGTTCGTACTTGAGCATGATCAGAGCGATTGGGATTCGCCGGGTTCGGATGGGGCGCGCGTCAGGAGCATGGCGTCGCCGTAACTGAAGAAGCGGTAGCGCTGGGCAATGGCGTGCTGGTAGGCGCTGCGGATGGCGTTCATGCCGGCAAACGCCGACACCAGCATCAGCAGCGTCGACTTGGGCAGGTGGAAGTTGGTCACCAGCAGGTCGACGGCACGGAAACGGTAGCCGGGGGTGATGAAGATGTCGGTCTCGCCGCTGCAGGCATTGAGCGTGCCGTCTGGCTGCGCGGCCGATTCGAGCGCGCGCATCGACGTTGTGCCCACGGCGATCACGCGGCCGCCGGCAGCGCGCGTGGCGCGGATCGCTTCGGCCAGTTCGGGTGTGATTTCGTACCACTCGCTGTGCATGCGGTGCTCGGCGATGTTTTCCACCCGCACCGGCTGGAACGTGCCTGCACCCACGTGCAGCGTGAGAAAGCCGCGCTTGATGCCCATGGCGTCGAGCCTGGCGAACAGGGCATCGTCGAAATGCAGGCCCGCCGTGGGTGCCGCGACAGCGCCCGGATTGCGCGCATAGACGGTCTGGTAGCGCGTCTCGTCAAAGCTGTCGGGGTCGTGCTCGATGTAAGGCGGCAGCGGCAGGCGGCCGTATTGCTCGATCAGATCCAGCGCCGGCTGCGGGAACCGCAACGTAAAGAACGGCTCGGCGCGTGGGCCGACCGTCACGTCAAAGGCGTCGGCCAGGCGCAGTGTGGTGCCCTCGACGGGCGACTTGCTGGAGCGGATCTGCGCCAGCACGGTGTGCTCGTCCAGCAGGCGCTCGACCAGCACCTCGACCTTGCCGCCGCTGGCCTTGTGGCCGAAAAAGCGTGCTTTGATGACGCGCGTGTCGTTGAAGACGAGCAGGTCGCCTGGGCGCAGGTAGTCGACCAGATCGGCAAACTGGCGGTCTTCAAAATGCACGGCATCTTGCGCACGACGTACGGCCAGCAGGCGGCTCGCGGTGCGGTCGGGCAGGGCGGTTTGTGCGATCAGCTCGGGTGGCAGATCGAAATCGAAATCGGACAGCGTCAGCATGAAAAGTGGCGCAGACGTGGATTGCGCCAAGTGATGGTGGCGGGCGCCGGTACAATCGGGCGACTCGCAAAGTTCGCCATTGTAAACGCCCTGTGCCGCCTCGCGCCCGATCCGCCACTGATGCTGCTCCTATGCACAACGCTGATACTGCGTCGGCGCAGAAGCCAAAACGCGCAGCCACGGCAGACAAGCCGGCCAAAGCAGCGGCCAAGACCGCCCGACCGGCGGACAAGCTGGCCAAGCTCGGCCTGCACCGCGACGTCGATCTCGTCCTGCATCTGCCGATGCGCTACGAGGACGAAACCACGCGCCTGACCATTGCCGAAGCCACTGCCCGCGCCAACACCGGCTGGGCTGCGCAGGTCGAAGGCACGGTCACGCGCAACGAAGTGGCGTTCCGGCCGCGCCGACAACTCGTCGTGCACATCGCCGATGACTCGGGCGAACTGGTTCTCCGCTTTCTCAATTTCTACGGCAGCCAAGTCAAGCAGATGGCCGAAGGCGTGCGCCTGCGCGTGCGCGGTGAAGTGCGCGGCGGCTTCTTCGGCGCAGAGATGGTGCACCCGTCCGTGCGCGCCGTGGCCGAGGATGAACCGCTGCCCGATCGCCTGACACCGGTGTATCCGAGCACGGCCGGCGTGGCGCAGGCCTACCTGCGCAAGGCGATCCTGAATGCGCTCACGCGTACGCCGTTGCCGGAAACGCTGCCGAATAGCCTCATTACCGGCCCGCTCGCCCCACTCAAGCTGATGACGCCGGCCGATGCCGTGCGCCTGCTGCACCAACCGACGCCCGATGTCGACGAACACAGCCTCGTCGAGCGTACGCACCCGGCGTGGCTGCGCATCAAGTTTGATGAACTGCTGTCGCAGCAGTTGTCGCTCAAGCGTGCGCAGGCCGCGCGCCGGATGCGCAATGCACCCATTCTGCGCGACAGCGGCAAAGACGGGCTGCTCGCGCGCTTCATGAATGCGCTGCCGTTCAAGCTCACCGGCGCCCAGGCCCGCGTGTGGGAAGAGATCCGCGCCGACCTCGCGCACCCGTACCCGATGCAGCGATTGCTGCAGGGCGATGTGGGCAGCGGCAAGACCGTCATTGCCGCGCTGGCAGCGTGCCAGGCCATCGACGCCGGCTGGCAGGCCGCGCTGATGGCGCCGACCGAACTGCTCGCCGAGCAGCACTATCGCAAGCTTTCTGCGTGGCTGGAGCCGCTGGGCGTGGACATTGTCTGGCTGGCCGGCAGCCTCAAGCGCAAGCAGAAGGACGAGGCGGCCGCGCGCGTGGCCGCCGGCACCGCGCAGCTCGTGATCGGCACACACGCGCTGATCCAGGATGCGGTCACGTTCGCGCGCCTCGGCCTGGCCGTGGTGGATGAGCAGCATCGCTTCGGCGTGGCGCAGCGGCTCGCCCTGCGCGGCAAAGCCAGCAATGGCGAAGCGCCCGCTGCCGCCCGCGCCCAGGTGCCGCACCAGCTGATGATGTCCGCCACGCCCATCCCGCGCACGCTCGCGATGACGTATTACGCCGATCTCGACGTCTCTGCCATCGACGAATTGCCGCCCGGCCGCACGCCCATCGTCACGCGCCTGGTGAACGATGCGCGCCGTGACGAAGTGATTGAACGCATCTACGCCGCCGCCCGCGAAGGTCGGCAGGTCTATTGGGTTTGTCCGCTGATCGAAGAAAGCGAGGCGCTGCAGTTGCAGACCGCCGTCGAAACCTTCGAGACGCTTTCGCAAAGTCTGCAGGGCCTGAAGGTGGGTCTCGTGCACGGACGCCTGCCATCCGCCGAGAAGGCCGCCGTGATGAGCGCCTTTGCCGGCGGCGAGTTGCACGTGCTGGTGGCCACCACCGTCATCGAAGTCGGTGTGGATGTGCCCAATGCGTCGTTGATGGTGATCGAGCACGCCGAGCGCTTTGGCCTTGCGCAGTTGCATCAGTTGCGCGGGCGGGTGGGGCGCGGCACGGCGGAATCGGTATGCGTGCTGCTGTATCAGGCGCCCCTGTCGCCGACGGCCAAGCAGCGCCTGCAGACCATGCGCGAGACCACTGACGGCTTCGAAATTGCCCGGCGCGATCTGGAGATCCGCGGCCCTGGTGAATTCCTCGGCGCGCGGCAGTCGGGCGAAGCGATGCTGCGCTTTGCCGATCTGAACCACGACGCGTGGCTCGTCGAGTTTGCCCAAGGCGCGGCGGACGACATGCTTGTGCGCTTTCCTGAAGCCGTCGACACCCATCTCAAGCGCTGGCTGGGCGAGCGCGAGCACTATCTACGCGTTTAAGGCCGGCGGCGCATGTCGCCGCGCAAGCTTCAGTGCGTCAGCTGTGCCTGCTTGCGCAAGCGCTTGGCGGTGTACATCTCGCGGTCGGCCTGGTCCAGCAGGGCGGTGATCTCGGTGCCGTCTTCGGGCATGACCGCCACGCCGATGCTCACGCGCAGGTCCAGCGGCTGGCCTTCGAACACGTACGGTTGCTGCACCTCTTCGATAAGCCGCTCGCATTGCGCCTGCGCATCGGCCCGCGCGCCGATGCCGGGCAGGATCACGGCAAACTCATCGCCGCCCACGCGCGCCACCGTGTCGGAGCGCCGTGCCGTGCGGCCCATGCGCTGTGCGGTCTCCCGGATCGCCGCATCGCCGGCACGGTGGCCATGGCGATCATTGATGAGCTTGAGATTGTCCATGTCGACATTGAGCACGCCCAAGCCGCCATGCGCGCGCTGCGCCAGATGGATCGACTGCCGCAGGCGGTCATAAAACAACGCGCGGTTGGGGAGGTTGGTCAGCGCGTCGTGCGTGGCGCGCAGGTACAACTGATCGCGCTCGGCGTTGGCGGCGTGGAACATGGCCGCGGCGATCAGTTCGGACATCAGCTCCAACACGCCGATGTCGCTTTCGCTGAAGGCGTCCACCTCCGGCGCCACCAGCTTGAGCACGCCGACCGTGGTGTCGAGATGCCGCAGCGGCGTTACCACCATTGAGCGCAAACCAACGCGGCGACAGGCTTCGCGGTCGACGCGCGCGTCGGTTTCGGAGTCCGTGCATTGCAGGATCTCGCCGGTCTGCACGCACAGGCCCGACAGGCTGCCCTTGCGCGCCAGGCGCAGGCCGAGCAGCGTTTCGGTCAGGCCCGAGGTGGCCCGATAGACCATCTCTTCGCCTTCCGCCAATTCGACCACCGCCCCCGTCGCGCACGTCAGGTGCTGTGCCCGCTCGGTGACCAGCGCCATGATCGCTCCCAGATCCGTGCCGAGCTTGGCGATCTCTGACTGCGCCCGCACGATTTCGAGGAGCGTGGCGGGGTTTTGCAGATGCGGGTGGTCGAACGACATGGGACGTGGCGCGGGTGTGGCAGTGAGTCGCGCGATTCTAGCCCGTCAACCGAACGACATAGACCGAAATGTCGCCGGTGTGAGGCGGCGTTACAACTTTCGTACGCACTACGACGGTGCGGGGGGCTTCGGCAGGGCGCAAGACGTTGCTGTCGTAGGCTTCTTCGTCGGATGCCCGCTCTTGCGGTTTAGCTAACGGCCGTTTCCAGCCGTAGCAGCGTGATCTCCGACGGTGCACCGAACCGCTTGGGCGGGCCCCAATATCCTGTGCCACGGCTGGTGTAGATCCACAGGCGTCCCAGTTTGTGCAGCCCCGCCGTAAAAGGCTGCTGCAGCGGAACAAACAAGCTCCACGGCCAGAACTGGCCGCCATGGGTGTGCCCCGACAACTGCAGGTCGAAGCCGGCCTCCGCGGCGGCAGGGGCGCTGCGCGGTTGGTGCGCGAGGAGGATGGTGGGGGTCACGCCGGCCGGCGCCCCTGCCAGCGCCCGGGTCGGATCGCTCGCATGCGCAGCGTCGAACTTGCCCGCAGTGAAATCGGTCACGCCCGCGATCACCAGCGGCGCGCCGTTGTGTTCAAGCACCGCATGCTCGTTCATCAACACCTGCATGCCGAGCCGCTCGAACTCGGTCACCCAGGGGCCGACCCCCGAGTAGTACTCGTGATTGCCCGTCACCGCAAAAATGCCATGCCGGGCCGACATGCCGGCCAGCGGCGCGATATGCGGGCGGAGCACGTCGACCTCGCCGTCCACCAGGTCGCCCGTCACCGCGATGACATCCGGTTGCAGCGCATTGAGCCTGTCGACCACGCCGGCCACATACGCGCGCTTGATGGTCGGGCCGACGTGCAGATCGGTAATCTGTGCGATGGTGAAGCCGTGCAGCGGCGCAGGCAGACCCGCAATGGGCACCGTCACCCGCGCGACGCGGGGGATGCGACGCGCGTTGACATAGCCGATCACCGTCACGAGCAAGGTGAGGGCGACGACCAGCAGTGCCGAGTCGTGGCGATACACCTGCGGCAGCACGATCAGCGCGATGTCGCGCAGCAGCGTCAGCACCAGCAGCGACGAGAACAAGCCCATCAGCAACGCGCCAAACCAGGTGACGCGATCCGCCAACGAGATGGGGCGGATTACGAAGCGCGCTGCCATCCCAGTGGGAATCATCACCGTCGATACCAGCAGGAAGACCACGCCTGCAGCCCAGCCCGCGCCATTCCAGCCCAGATCCGGCAGCAGCCGCCATCCGATGTAGAGATGCAGCGCTGCCATGAGCGCCACCGTCGTCGTCAGAAAGCGGCGTCTGCCGCGGGGCAGGGATCGGCTGCCGTTAGGTTCGTCACTCATGCTGGGGCGGCTCCTTTTTGTCTCGGTGGGGCGTATTCACGGAAGATGGGGCGGCCAGCAGCGTTGTCAATGCCCGGGTTGCCGCTCGAACCCCAAGCAATATCCCACGTCCCTTGGTAAAATCTATCGATATCCCCAAGCCGATTGATCGCCATGACGCTCACCGAACTCAAATACATCGTCGCCGTTGCGCGGGAACGCCACTTTGGGCGTGCCGCCGAAGCCTGCTTCGTCTCGCAACCGACGCTGTCGGTCGCCATCAAAAAGCTGGAAGACGAGCTGGCCGTGCAGATCTTCGAGCGCGGCGCGTCGGAAGTGAGCGTCACGCCCGTCGGCGAGCAGATCGTGACGCAGGCGCAGCGCGTGCTTGAACAGACGATGGCGATCCGGGAGATTGCTAAGCAGGGGATGGACCCACTGGCCGGGCCGCTGCGCCTTGGGGTGATCTACACGATCGGGCCGTACCTGCTGCCCGCGCTGGTCAAGCAGATGATCGACACCGTCCCGCAGATGCCGCTGATGTTGCAGGAGAACTTCACCGTGCGGCTGGTGGAGCTGCTCAAGCAGGGCGAGATCGACTGCGCCATCATGGCCGAGCCGTTTCCCGAGGCCGGCCTGATGACGGTGCCGCTGTACGACGAGCCCTTTGTCGTGGCGGTGCCGCGCGGTCACGAGCTGGCCAAGGCGTCGTCGGTGGACCCGGAGGCGCTCAAGCAGCAGACCATGCTGCTGCTCGGCAACGGCCATTGCTTCCGCGACCACGTGCTGGGCGTGTGCCCGGAGCTGTCGCGCTTCTCGCAGAACGCCGACGGTATTCAGAAAACCTTCGAAGGTTCGTCGCTGGAGACGATCCGCCATATGGTCGCCAGCGGCGTGGGCATTACCGTGCTGCCGCGCACGTCGGTGCCGAACATGCAGCCCGCCGCCACCGATCTGCTGAGCTACGTGCCGTTCCAGGAGCCGGTGCCCGACCGCCGCGTTGTGCTGGCCTGGCGCAAGAGCTTCACCCGCATTGCCGCGATCGAGGCGGTGGCCAAGGCGGTCGCGCAATGCGAACTGCCGGGCATCAAGCTGTTGCCGCACACGCCGCTGATTCACTGATCCCCTCTGAGGTAACCGCTGGGTGCCGTCCCATGACGGCCATAGCGCACGTCTAATTAATAGATAAAAACAATCAAATATACGCATCAATAGTGCTCGAATAGACTGGCTTCCATGGTGAGCGCATCGCTCACTACCTAATCACCGTGGAGCCCGTCATGTCCTTGCCGCTTGCCTCGAACACCGTCGCGACCGTGCTGGAATGGCTCGCTGCCTATGGTGAATCGCACTGACCTGATGGATGCATGAAGTGGTCCGCGCGTGTGGTGCGGACATCAGGAACGCGCGGGGTCGCAAGGAGAAGAGAGCATGACAATGGTGCGGATGTTTGTTTCGGAATGGCAGGGGTTTGCGGACACGGTGCGCGCCTCGCAGGCCGAGGTGCCGACGCTGTCCGGTGTGCCCGGCAGTGCGGCCGGTGGCCGTGGCACGCGCCTCGCAGAATCCGTTCGCCTGCAACGCAAGTGGGCGCGCAAGCAGATCGGTCTAACCATCGTGGCTGCCGGCGCTATGATCGTGCTCCTGCACGGCATGGTGCAGCTCATGGTCTGATGATCGGCCTGATGCTCGGTTGCCATCCGCTCTGCGTTTCGTCATGGGACGATGCGACGATCGGAACTTGCCGCGCGAGCGGCGACCGAAAGAAGGCTTGAAGCACGCGTGACCCGGCGCCGAAGCACCGGCATCGCGTTTTTGCATACCACTTCATAGGGGAATCCAGATGGCAAAGAAGAACAGCGGCGCGACTGCCGCCGCCCAGATCAACATCGGCATTGCTGACAAAGATCGCAAGAAGATCGCAGACGGCCTGTCGCGCCTGCTGGCCGATACCTACTCGCTCTATCTGAAGACGCATTACTTCCACTGGAACGTCACCGGCCCGATGTTCAACACGCTGCATCTGATGTTCGAGACGCAGTACAACGAACTGTGGAATGCCGTCGATCCGGTGGCCGAGCGCATCCGCGCGCTGGGCTATCCCGCGCCGGGCTCGTATACGGAGTTCGCCAAGCTGTCGTCGATTCCGGAATCGAAGGGCATTCCCGAGGCGATGGACATGGTGCGCGAGCTGGTGGCCGGCCACGAAGCCGTAACGCGCACCGCCCGCAGCCTGTTCCCCGACGTCGACAAGGCCGCTGACGAACCGACCGCCGATCTGCTGACGCAACGCATGGACACGCACGAAAAGACCGCGTGGATGCTGCGTTCGCTCCTGGCTTAAGGCTGGCTTGACGGCCGTTCGCCACGTTTGCAACAGGCGTTTCGACAGCAGCGAACTGCGCCCCTCCCGCGAGCCCGTCGTGTTGCGGGTGGGGCGGCATTTACCTCCATGACCTAAACGAGAGAATCATGACGACCGAAACCAAATGCCCGTTTTCCGGCCATGCTCCTGCTGCTTCCCACGCCTTCGGTGGCGGTACGGCCAACAAGGACTGGTGGCCCAATCAACTGCGCGTTGATCTACTGAACCAGCATTCCGAGAAGTCTGATCCGCTTGGGCCGAAGTTCGACTACCGCAAGTCGTTCAATTCGATCGACTACGATGCGCTCAAGGCCGATTTACGCCGCCTGATGACGGATTCGCAAGACTGGTGGCCGGCAGACTTCGGCCACTATGGACCGCAGTTCATCCGCATGGCATGGCATGCCGCCGGCACGTACCGCACGGGTGATGGCCGTGGCGGCGCCGGGCGCGGCCAGCAACGTTTCGCTCCGCTCAACTCCTGGCCTGACAACGTCAACATCGACAAGTCGCGCCGCCTGCTGTGGCCGATCAAGCAGAAGTACGGCCAGGCGATCTCGTGGGCCGACTTGCTGATCCTGACTGGCAACGTGGCACTCGAAACCATGGGCTTCCGCACCTTCGGCTTTGCCGCTGGCCGTGAAGACACCTGGGAACCGGACAACGATGTCTACTGGGGCAGCGAAACCACCTGGCTTGCGCCCACCGACAACCCCAACAGCCGCTACTCGGGCGACCGCAATCTCGCGAACCCGCTGGCTGCCGTGCAGATGGGCCTCATCTACGTGAACCCCGAAGGCCCGGACGGCAACGGGGACCCACTGGCTGCGGCACGCGACATCCGCGACACCTTTGCCCGCATGGCGATGGACGACGAAGAAACCGTCGCGCTGATCGCCGGCGGCCACACCTTCGGCAAAACGCACGGTGCCGGCGCCGCCAGCCACGTCGGCGCGGACGTTGAATCTGCACCGCTGGAGGCGCAGGGCCTGGGCTGGGCCAGCACCTACGGGACCGGCAAGGGCGCCGACGCCATCACCAGCGGGCTGGAAGTCACCTGGACGCAGACCCCCGCGCAATGGAGCAACTTCTTCTTCGAGAACCTGTTCAAGTACGAATGGGTGCAGGAGAAGAGCCCGGCCGGCGCACTGCAGTGGGTGGCCAAAGACGCCGAGGCGATCATTCCGGGCCCGACACCCGACGCGCCCAAGCGCAAGCCGACGATGCTGACGACCGACTTGTCGCTGCGCTTCGATCCGGCGTACGAGAAGATCTCGCGCCGCTTCCTCGACAACCCGCAGGCGTTTGCCGAAGCCTTTGCCCGCGCCTGGTTCAAGCTGACGCATCGTGATCTCGGCCCGAAGTCGCGTTACCTCGGCCCCGAAGTGCCGCGTGAAGACCTGATCTGGCAAGACCCGCTGCCGGCTGCCACGCACAAGCCGACCGAGGCCGACATCGCCGACCTTAGGGCGAAGATTGCCGCCTCCGGCCTGTCGGCATCCGAACTGGTTGCCGTGGCGTGGGCGTCTGCCTCGACCTTCCGCGGTTCGGACAAACGTGGCGGCGCCAACGGTGCGCGCATCCGCCTGGCACCGCAGAACGATTGGGCGGTCAATCAGCCGGTGGCCGGCACGCTGGCCAAGCTGGAGGAAATTCAGCGCGCCTCCGGCAAGGCCTCGCTGGCGGATGTGATCGTACTGGCAGGCAGCGTCGGTATCGAACTGGCCGCCAAGGCAGCCGGCACGACCATCACCGTGCCGTTCACGCCGGGCCGCGTCGATGCCACAGCTGAACAGACTGACGCCGCTTCATTCGCTCCGCTCGAACCCGTGGCCGACGGCTTCCGCAACTACCAGAAGGCCGACTACGCGATGCCGGCCGAAGTGTCGCTGCTCGACAAGGCCCAGTTGCTGACGCTGACCGCGCCTGAGTTGACCGTGCTGATCGGTGGCTTGCGTGCCATCAACATCAATGCGGATGGCAGCCAGCATGGCGTGTTGACCGCCACGCCGGGCGCGTTGACCAACGACTTCTTCGTCAACCTGCTCGACATGAGCACCGAATGGAGGGCCGCAGGCCACATCTACGAGGGCGTTGACCGCAAGACGGGCCAGCTCAAGTGGACCGGCACGCGCGTCGATCTGGTGTTCGGCTCGAATTCGATCCTGCGGGCGCTGGCCGAGGTGTATGGCAGCGCCGACGGTAAGGAGCGCTTCATCAGCGAGTTCGTGGCGGCCTGGGTCAAGGTGATGAATCTGGATCGTTTCGATCTGGCCTGAGCCTGAATTCTGACCCCCAGGTCATCAGGACTAAAATGGCGCCTTGCCTCGTGCAGGCGCCATTTTTCTTTGGTGATTTTCATGCGATCGTCCGCTGCCCAACCCAGCCGCCTCGTGCTCTATGCGCGCCTGATGCGCATGGACAAGCCGATCGGCACGCTGCTACTGCTGTGGCCGACGCTGTGGGCGCTGTGGATGGCCGCCGAAGGGCATCCGCCGGTGTCGTTGGTGGTGATCTTCACGGTCGGCACCTTCCTGATGCGCTCGGCCGGCTGCGCCGTCAACGACTGGGCAGATCGCGACTTTGACAAACACGTCAAACGCACCAAGGAGCGGCCGCTCACCGCGGGCCTGATCGCGCCATGGGAAGCGCTGGCGGTTGCGGCGGTGCTGTCGCTCATCGCGTTCACGCTGATCCTGCCGCTCAATGCGCTGACCAAGTGGATGTCGGTGGCGGCCATCGTGATTGCCGGCACGTATCCGTTCTTCAAGCGGTTCTTCGCGATTCCGCAGGCGTACCTGGGTATTGCGTTTGGGTTTGGGATTCCGATGGCGTACGCCGCGGTGCAGGATCAGGTGCCGCTGCTGGCGTGGCTGATGCTCGCGGGCAATGTGTTCTGGGCGATTGCCTACGACACCGCGTATGCGATGGTCGATCGTGATGACGATTTGCTCATCGGTATCAAAACGTCGGCCATTACGTTTGGACGTTATGACGTGGCGGCGATCATGCTGTGCTACGTGGGGTTCTTTGGAATCATGGCCCTGGCGGGCCATGTGATGGCGCTAGGCGTGGCGTATTGGATCGGGTTTGCTGCTGCCGTGGCGTTGGCGCTTTGGTATTACCCGATGCTGCAGACGCGGGACCGGATGAAGTGTTTCTTTGTTTTCCGGCATAACAATTGGCTGGGCGCTTGCGTGTTTGCCGGGGTGGCGGGGGCGTACGCGCTGCGCTGATCTTTTCCTGTTGGTCCATCCCCTGCCGGGGATGGACTAACCAGCTCAGTCCCGCCCGAATTCCTCTCCCATCGCTTTGCCGCGCGCCGCCGCAGCATGCATCGCGCGCACGAACGCAGCCTTAATATCAGCCCCTTCCATTGAAGTGAGCGCCGCATAGGTCGTCCCACCCTTGGATGTCACGCGCTCGCGCAGCACCGCCACCGGCTCAGACGATTGGCCTGCCAGCGTGGCCGCGCCGATGAACGTCTCCACCGCCAACGTGCGCCCATCCTCAGCCGACAGCCCCAGCTCCTGCGCCGCCTGCTGCATTGCCTCAATGAAATAGAACACGTACGCCGGGCCGCTGCCCGAGATGGCCGTCACTGCATCAATCTGCGCCTCGGCAGGCACCCACACGCTCTTGCCGACCGCATTGGCAATGGCGCTGGCGGTTGTGCGATCGGCGTCCGACAGGCCCGCATTGGCGGCCAAGCCGGTCATCCCCAGGCCGGAGAGCGCAGGCGTATTCGGCATCGCCCGCACGACACGCGCATGGCCATTCAGCCAGCGCGACAGATCCTGGATCCGGATGCCCGCCGCCACCGACAGCACCAGGCTGTCGCCCAGATGCGGCGCGAGTTGCGCACACACTTCACGCATCTGCTGCGGCTTGACCGCCAGGACGATCACGTCGCGGTCGGCCAGTTCTGCACCGGGGGCAGAAGCGGCGCGAGCGCCCCAGGTTTGTTCGGCACGGCTGCGGGCAGGCTCGGTCGGGTCTACCACCACGATGTTGGCGCCGTGCGCGCCCTTGACGATCAGGCCGCCGATGAGGGCCGCCGCCATGTTGCCGCCGCCGATGAAGCCGAGTTTCAGAGTGTCGAGCATGAGAGTGGTGGTGTGAGAGAAAACAGGAATTCAGGCGTTTGCGTAATGCCGCGCGCCGAAGATGGCGCTGCCCACGCGCACAATGGTGGCGCCTTCGGCAATCGCGTCTTCCAGGTCGGCGGACATGCCCATCGATAGCGTATCGAGCGGGATGCCGGCCTCGCGCAGTTGACCTGCCAGGGCACGCAGATCCGCAAAGGGCTTGCGCTGCGCGACAGGGTCGTCGCTGGGCTCGGGCACAGCCATCAGGCCGCGCAATTGCAGGCGGGGCAGGGCCGAGACCGCTTGCGCCACCGCAAGCACTTCATCGAAATCGGGGAGCAGACCATGCTTGCTGCCCTGACGGCTGATGTTGATTTCAAGACAGACCTGCAGCGGTGGCAAGGTGTCGGGGCGCTGGGCCGATAGGCGCTCGGCAATCTTGAGGCGGTCGACGCTGTGTACCCAGTCGAACTGCTCTGCCACGGCGCGTGTCTTGTTGCTCTGCAGGGGGCCGATGAAGTGCCAACTGATCGGGTCGGCGCCCGAGCGTAAGTCGGCCAGCGCGTCGATCTTCGCGACGCCTTCCTGCACGTAGTTTTCGCCGAAAAGGCGTTGCCCGGCGGCATGTGCGGCGCGCACGGCATCGGCGCCGAACGTCTTGGAAACGGCCAGCAATGTGACACCCGCAGCATCGCGCGAAGCCAGTGTGCAGGCCGTTGTGATCCGCTGACGCACGGCTTGCAAGTTGGCGGCGATTACAGACATAATCCGGCGACGTTTGTTACAAATAAACAAGGTTCCGGCACGTTGAATCAACGGCTCGGAGCGCGTCTGGCGCCATTGCGACGCCCGGGCGACATAAAAAAGTCGGGGGTCATTATAAGATGGACATCGCGCAGCTTCTGGCGTTTTCCGCCAAGAACAAGGCGTCGGACTTGCACCTGTCGGCCGGACTGCCGCCGATGATCCGGATCCACGGCGACATGCGCCGGATCAACGTGCCTCCGCTCACGCACCAGGACGTGCACTCCATGGTGTACGACATCATGAGCGACGGGCAGCGCAAGGTCTACGAAGAAAACCTGGAAGTCGACTTCTCGTTTGAGATCCCGGGACTCTCGCGTTTCCGGGTCAACGCGTTCAACCAGAACCGCGGCGCTTCGGCCGTGTTCCGGACGATTCCGTCCAAGGTGCTTTCGCTGGACGACCTGAAGGCGCCGGCCGTGTTTGCGGACCTGGCGATGAAGCCGCGCGGCCTGGTGCTCGTCACGGGCCCGACGGGTTCGGGCAAGTCGACGACGCTTGCCGCGATGGTCAACCACCGCAACGAAAACGACATGGGCCACATCCTCACGGTGGAGGACCCGATCGAATTCGTGCACGAATCGAAGAAGAGCCTGATCAACCAGCGTGAACTCGGGCCCCACACCCACTCGTTTGCCAATGCGCTGAAGTCGGCACTGCGTGAAGACCCGGACGTGGTCCTGGTCGGCGAATTGCGTGACCTGGAAACCATTCGGCTGGCGCTCACCGCCGCAGAAACCGGCCACTTGGTGTTTGGCACGCTGCATACCAGCTCGGCAGCCAAGACCATCGACCGGGTCGTCGACGTGTTTCCGTCGGACGAGAAGGAGATGGTCCGGACCATGCTTTCCGAATCGCTGGAGGCGGTGATCTCGCAGACGCTGCTCAAGACGCGCGACGGTTCGGGCCGGATTGCGGCGCACGAAATCATGATTGCCACGCCGGCCATCCGTCACTTGATCCGCGAGAACAAGATCTCGCAGATGTACTCGATGATGCAGACCAGCAGCGGCATGGGCATGCAGACGCTCGACCAGTGCCTGTCAGAGCTGATCAAGCGCTCGGCGATCAACTACGCAGACGCGCGCGCCATCGCCAAGAACCCGGACGCGTTCGCGAACTGATACGCGAACTGATGCGCTGACTGACACGTCGGCGCGCTTTCCAATTTTCTTCAGGAGGGGCACGCCATGCTGGACCGCGAAGCCGCCACCAAATACATCCACGAACTCTTGCAGTTGATGGTGAACAGCCGTGGCTCGGACTTGTTCATCACCTCGGAATTTCCGCCTGCGATCAAGGTTGACGGCAAGGTCACCCCGATCTCGCAGCAGCCGCTCAATGCCACGCAAGCCGTCGGTCTGGTCAAGTCGATCATGAACGAGAAGCAGTTGCGCGAGTACGAAGACAGCTCGGAATGCAACTTCGCGATCACGGCGCCGGGCGCGGGGCGTTTCCGCGTGTCGGCGTTCATGCAGCAGGGCCGTGCCGGCATGGTGCTGCGGACCATCAATACGAAGATCCCGACGCTGGGCGAACTGGACCTGCCACCGATCCTGAACGAGATCGTGATGAGCAAGCGCGGGCTGGTGATCGTGGTGGGAGCCACGGGCTCGGGCAAGTCGACCTCGCTGGCGGCGATGGTGGGCTATCGCAATGCGAATTCGTATGGCCACATCATCACCATTGAAGACCCGGTGGAATATGTGCACACGCACCAGAACTGCGTGGTGACGCAGCGTGAGGTGGGCGTGGATACCGAGTCCTGGCACGTGGCGCTGAAGAACACGCTGCGGCAGGCGCCGGACGTGATCCTGATCGGCGAAATCCGGGACCGCGACACGATGGAATACGCCATCCAGTACGCGGAAACGGGCCACCTGTGCCTCGCCACGCTGCACGCCAACAGCTCGAACCAGGCCATCGACCGGATCATCAACTTCTTCCCGGAAGAGAAGCGTCAGCAGTTGCTGATCGACTTGTCGCTGAACCTGCGCGCGATGATCGCGCAGCGCCTGCTGCCGCGTCAGGGCAGGAAGGGACGTGTACCGGCGGTCGAAATCATGCTGGCTACCCCGCTGGTGCAAGACCTTATCTTCAAGGGCGAGGTGCACGAGTTGAAGGAGGTCATGAAGAAATCCCGCGAGCAGGGGATGATCTCGTTCGACCAAGCGCTGTTCGAGCTGTACGAGGAAAACAAGATCACCTACGAGGACGCGCTGCGCAATGCGGACTCCCTCAACGATCTGCGCTTGCAGATCAAGCTGCACAGCAAGCGCGGCGGCCAGACAGATCTGTCGGCCGGCACCGAGCATCTGAATGTCGTCTGATGTGGTCTCGGAGCTACACCATTTGAGGTAATTTGCGGCGCATAACGTTTGCGCCGCTCGGAAGGCCACCCGGTCTTCATGATCTTTCCTTAATATTTGCTGAGAATTGCCGCTTAAGAGCGGTGGGTGGGCCTGCCAGATCGTCGGCAGGCGCGCATCAAAACGATAAAAGCAACAGCAAATCCGGGTGGGTAAAAACGTGGCAAGCAAGCCGAGGTGTCAGCGCGCGCGGGCAGCGCGGGGCTTTACGCTGATTGAGCTCATGATCACGGTGGCCATTGTTGGCATCCTGGCGATCATTGCTTATCCCAGCTACGTCCAGTACATCGTCCGCTCCAATCGGGCAGCGGCGGAATCCTTCATGCAGGAAGTGGCGGCCGCGCAAGAGCGCTTCCTGCTCGACAACCGCGCTTACGCGCCGGACCTCACGACGCTGCAATACGCCAGCAACGTGCCGGCCAACGTTTCGCCCAACTACACCTTCACGTTGAGCGCCAGCAGTGTGCCGCCGTCTTATCAACTGGCGGCCAATCCGCAGGGCTCGCAGCAGGTGAACGACTCCGGCTGTGGCACGCTCACCCTGACGAACACCGGCGCCAAGGCGGCAACCGGTGGCGCCTCCAACTGCTGGAAGTGAGGCGCGCCGTGACTATCCTGCGCAAGCCCATTCAAGGTTTTACGCTGACCGAGCTGATGGTCACGCTGGCCGTGCTCGCCATTCTGGTGACCATTGCCGTGCCGTCGTTCTCGGGCATGATCGCGACCCAGGCAACACGCAATGCGTCGTTCGACCTGTCGTCCGCCGTGTCGTTGGCGCGTGCGGAAGCGGTCAAGCAGAACGCCGTCGCCACGGTCTCGACCACCAGCAGTTGGGCGACCGGCTGGACATTGACGGTGGGCACACCCGCCACGGTGATCCGCACATTCGGCCCGTACAGCGGCGTCACCATTGCGGCGAGCAACGGCAACTCGCTGTCGTTCGGCAACGATGGCCGACCCACTGCAGGCAGCGTCACGTTCCAGGTCACGCCGACGAGTTCGTCGCAATCGGTCTCCCCGAGTTGCGTTCAGGTGGGCGGCAGCGGCCGCGTTGCCGTGGTTTCGGGGACGTGCTCATGAGCGCCATCGCCCATTTGTCACATCGCCGGTCGGGCAAGCGCGGGCAGCGCGGTACCACCCTGATCGAGATCCTGATTTCGGTGGTGATCCTGCTGGTGGCGCTGTTGGGCGCGGCCGGCATGATGGTGCGCTCGAACCAGTCCGAGATGGAGTCCTACCAGCGCGTGCAGGCCCTGACGCTGCTGCAGGACATGGCCGCGCGGCTCAATGCCAACCGCCAGGCGGCCACCTGCTACGCCGTGGCTGGCGTAATGACCACTGTCGGCACGGGGGGTATCTCGGCACCCAGCTGCACGACGGGTTCGGCCGCACAGCAGGCCACTGTCGCAACCGATCTCACGGCTTGGAACAATGCGCTGCTCGGCAATACCGAGACTGCCGCGAGCGGCACCGTTGCTCTGGGCGCCATGATCGGCGCGCGCGGCTGTATCGAAGCCGTCGACACCGTCAACCAGATCTATCGTGTGACGGTCGCGTGGCAGGGCCTGGTCAAGACCGTGGCGCCGTCACTGCCCTGCGGCAGCGGCAGCGGCAATTTCGGTAACGATGCCTACCGCCGCGCCATCAGCGTGCAGGTGCGCATGGGGGTGCTGTCATGACGCCGAATCGCACACTGCGGCGGCTGCAGCGCGGGATGTCGCTGGTCGAACTGATGGTCGGGATGACGCTGGGGCTGTTGCTGCTAACCGCGCTGGCGAGCTTGTATGCATCGACCTCGCAATCGCGCGTGCAACTGGGCAACAGCGCCACGCAGATCGAGAACGGCCGCTATGCGTTGGACATCATCAGCCAGGAAGTCGGGCTCGGCGGCTTCCTCGGTGATCTGAATCTGCTGGGAACCTCTGCAGTTGCCACGCCCGATGTCTGCGCCGCTGCCACCAATGCGCTTGGCTTCAGCAATGGCCCGGCGACGGTGCCGGTGGCCATCTACGGTTACGTGTCTGGTGCGAATGCGGCGCCATGCTTGCCCAACCTGTCGCCCAACTCGGAGATCCTGGTGGTGCGGCGCGTGTCGAGCACCGTTACGTCTGCGAGTGCGGTAGCAGCAGGGCAAGCCTATCTGCAGGACTCGTTCTGCAGTACGGACACGGCGCCCTTTGTGTTCAGCGCCACCGCAACGGACTTTACCCTCAAGGACAAGACCTGCAACAAGCTGGCAGACCTGCGGCAGGTCAGCGTGCGAGCGTTCTACCTCGCTACGTGCGATCGCTGCGGCACGGGTGGCGACAGCATTCCCACGCTCAAGATGGTGGAGTTCTCCAATGGCGCGATGCAACCGCCCAACTCGATCGCCCAAGGCATCGACGACGTGCATTTCGCCTATGGCGTAGACATGGACGGTAACGGTTCGCCCGATTGCTATGTCGCCAATCCAGGCATCGACAACAGCGCTGCGTGCACCAACGTGGGCGGTTACAACTGGGTAGCATCCGCCGCGACGAACTGGAGCAATGTGACAGCCGTGCGCATCAACGTGCTTGCGCGCACGCTGGCCGTGTCACCGGGCTGGACCGACACACGGTCCTACGACCTGGGCCGCGGCACGCTCACCCCCCCTTTCCAAGATGGCTACAAGCGACACGTCTACGCGGAACTCGCGCGCGTCGCCAATGTGGCCGGCCCACGGGAGTAGCCATGCGGCGCTTATCGGTTCGCCAATCGGCACGTCAGTCGGGCGTGACCCTCGTTGTCACGCTGATCTTCCTGGCGATCTTCATGGGCATCGTTGTGATGATGATGAACTCGGGCGTGATCAACACCAAGATCGCCGCCAACCAGCAATACGGGCTGGAGGCGCGCAGCGCGGCGCAACAGGGCATTGAGCAGGTCATCAGCGTTGATTTCACCTCCAACCCGGTCGCTACCAGCGTGCCGGTGGACGTGAACGGCGACGGCAAGGCGGACTACACCGCGCAGGTTGCGGCGCCCGCTTGCGTGGCCACCAAGCCGATTGCCAACACGCAATTGACCACCGATACGACCAGCCCCAACTTTGTCGCTGACTCGTCTTGCTTCAGCGGCGTGAACAACAACTCGGATACGGGCGTCCTCACCGCCGCCGGTACGCCGGGCGGCATGTCGAACTGCAGTGCGACGCAGTGGGATGTTGCCGCTACCGTCAACGATGCCAACGGCACGGCCGTGAACACCACGCTGCATCAGGGCGTTGCTGTTCGCGTGCTGACCGGCGCGGCGTGTCCGTAAGCCAACGCGCAAAGCCAGGAAGAATTCATATGCGCTCATTTGCCCAACGATTTGCGTTTGCCGTGACGGCAACCGCCGCGCTCGCGCTGGCGTGTGTACAGCCTGCAGGGGCCGAGGATATTGACCTGTACACGGGGCTGCAACCGCAGGCCGGCAAGCCTAACGTGTTGATCCTCATGGACAACGCGTCCACCTGGAATGCATCCGCGCCGTTCACCTGCGATACGACCGGCGTCGTGTCCAGTAACAATGCGAACACCGATGTGGGTGCGGAACAGTGCGCGCTGTATGACGCGGTGAACGCTTTCAAGAATTCCCCGTCGCTGCTGGGCAACTTGAATCTTGGTTTGATGATGTTTGGCACCGGCAATAACGTCGGTGCGAAGTTTCAGTATCCGTCGACGCCGCCAGCACAACTGCCCTTGATGGATCTCAACGGGATCAACAGCTTTCTCAACTACGTATTGACCATCGACCGGCAGGCGAACAACTCCAATAACTCGCAGGTGGGCGGCGGCATGGAGGAGGCGTGGGCCTACTTCAACAGCGGGACGGGCCCATCGGGGACGGACTACTCCTCCGTGCGTCCGATCAATAATCCGTGCCAGCGGACGTACGTCATCTACATCGGCAACGCCGTCAATAACGGCAAACCGCAGGACACCGGCAACAACATCCAGAGCGATCTGGCAACCGCCCTCGGCCTGTCGGCCAAGACCACCCCGCCGCAGATCGTCATACCGTCGCCCTATAACAAGTACCAGGCCAACTGGGGCGACGAATGGGCGCAGTTCATGTACCGGTACGATCTGCAGACCAAGACGATCTCCAAGGATCACCCGCCGCAGAACATCATCACCTACACGATTTCCGTCACCGACGGAAACAACCCGGACTACGTCGCGTTCGACCAGAGCATGGCCACGAACGGCGGGGGCAAAGCCTATGTTGCGCAGCTTGGCAAACCGGACCAGCTGAAAGACATCCTCCTGCAGATCTTCAACGAAATCCAGGCTGTGAACAGCGTGTTCGCCTCGGTCAGCTTGCCGGCCGCCGTGAATGCGCAGGGACAGTTTCTGAATCAGGTCTATGTTGGGATGTTTCGCCCGGATGCCACGGCGGCGCCTCGCTGGATGGGCAACCTCAAGCAATACCAGGTGGGCTACGACGCCAACGGCAGCCTGCAGTTGCTCGATTCGGTCGGAAAGCCGGCACTCAGCAGCGCGGGCACCGGCTTTATCTCACCCAACGCCATCAGTTTCTGGACGGCCGATCCTCCGCTCGCTTTTGGCACCAGCGGCTACGGGTCCAGCGTGACAAACTGGCCTAAGAATGGGTTCTGGATCAACAGCCCTTCTGGCGTCGGAGGCGCAAGTGACTCCCCCGACGGAGAGGTGGTCGAGAAGGGCGGTACCGGCGAAATGCTGCGGGTACAGTTCCTTACGGACCAGAGCACCCGTGTGCTCTATACCTGCAACGGCGTGGGCACGTGCCCGACCAGCGGCGCCATGCCGACGTTCGATACCTCGAACACGTGGTTGACCGGAGGCGCAGGTAAGGGCCTGGACGCGATCAACTCCTACAACAGTGTCAACGGCGCCCCGGCAATCACCTCGACCGAGCAGAACTATTTCATCAACTGGGTGCGCGGTCGCGACGTCTATGCCATGGACGGAACAACGAAAGCGCCGACAGTGGGGCAGGAAGCCGAGACAGGTCCGGGGTCTCCGGTGACGATCCGCCCGTCGATCCACGGCGACGTGCTGCATTCCCGGCCGGTGGTGATCAACTATGGAACATCGACCGCGCCGAATGTCGTTGTCTATTACGGCACCAATGACGGCGTGTTCCATGCGATCAACGGCAACCAGACAACCGGCATCAAGGCCTCGTCGACAAACACCGTGCGCCCGGGCGGTGAGCTGTGGGGCTTCATCCCACCCGAGTTCATCGGCAAGCTGAGCCGGCTATACGCCAACTCGCCCGAGGTCGCCCTCTCGACCACGCCGGGCGGCATCACGCCCAAGCCGACACCGCGTGATGACTTCTTCGACGGCAGCACGACCGTCATGCAGGATCAGCGCGTTGCCGGCAGCCCGCGCACCATCATCTACCTGACCGCGCGTCGTGGTGGCAGCCTCATCTATGCGCTGGACGTGACCGATCCCGTCAATCCGCGCTATCTCTGGTCGCGGAGCAACACCGATATTCCCGAGCTGGGCCAGACGTGGTCCAAGCCTCGCCTGATGCGAGTTGCGGGCTATACCAACCCGGTGCTGATCATGGGCGCCGGCTACGATGCGGCCTCCGAAGACAGCGACCCGGCTCCCGGCACCGACACCATGGGTCGCGGCATCATCGTGCTGGATGCCTACACCGGCGTGCCGGTCTGGAGCGCGCTGGCCAACTGCAGTGGCGTTGCCGGCGTGTGTGTGAAGAACACCAGCCTCACGCGCTCGATTGCCTCCGACGTCACTGCGGTGGATCGCACGGGCAGCGGCTACATCCAGATGGCCTACGTCGGCGATGTGGGCGGCAACATCTGGCGCGTGGATTTCCAGAGCGCTACCGGCAACACCCCCGCCAACTGGGCGTTGACGCAATTCGCGTCGCTGGGCGGCGCCGCCAACACCAACAACGCGCGCAAGTTCTTCTATGCGCCCGATGTGGTGCCCACGGCCGGTTTCAACGCCGTCATGGCAGGCACTGGCGACCGCGAACATCCACTGTATTCGGCGTCGAACACGCCCGGTACCGCGTACAACGTGGTCAACCGGTTCTATATGCTCAAGGACCCGAACCTGGGTCCAGTGCCTGCCGGTTGGACGCCGCTGATCGAGGCTAACCTTGTCGACGCGACCTCTGTGGCGTACAACGGCACGGGCTCCGGCTTCTTCATCACGTTGCCGAATCCGGGGGAGAAGGTTGTGAATGCGCCTCTGACCGTGGCGGGCTACACGACGTTCGGTACCAATACGCCAGCAGTGCCAAAGGCCGGCATGTGTTATCCGAACCTGGGGGTGGCGCGTACCTATTCCGTCGGCTTCCTGACCGGCGTGGGTCAGAACCCGGACCGATCCGTCATGCTCGATGGCGGCGGGTTTCCTCCATCCTCCGTGTATGGCGTGGTGCTCGTGAACAATGGCAACGGCGGCACAACGCCGGTTCCGGTGTGCTTTGGCTGCGGCAACCAGACGGGCTCAGGTGGTGGATCGTCGTTGGCGCCAATCAAGGTCACCCCCCTGGGCCTAGGCAAACGCAAGCGCACGTTCTGGTTCTCCGAAACCGACAAGCACTGACCAGGACTCTCTAGCATTCACCCCAACGGCCCGCCCAGCGCGGGCCGTTACAATTCCCGGCAGATGCCGGAGCATTCCCGTTCCCGCAACCATCCGGAGGGTAGCCATGAGGGACGTCTACGCATTCGAGGCCGATTCGCTGACCGGCCAGCGCGTGCCGCTGTCGCAGTACAAGGGCAAGGTCCTGCTGATCGTGAACACCGCAAGCCAGTGTGGCTTCACGCCGCAATACGCGGGGCTGGAGGCGGTGTACAAGCGGCTGCACGACAAGGGGTTGGAAGTACTGGGGTTTCCTTGCAACCAGTTCGGCAAGCAGGAGCCCGGGGCCGAGGCGGAGATCGGCGCATTCTGCGAGAAGAACTACGGTGTGTCGTTCCCCATGTTCAGCAAGATCGACGTGAACGGGACGAACGCGCATCCGCTCTACAAATGGCTGACTTCCGAGAAACCGGGTGTGCTCGGCATCGAAGCCGTCAAATGGAACTTCACCAAGTTTCTGCTGCGCCGCGACGGCACGGTCTACAAGCGCTATGCGCCGATGACCAAGCCGGAAGAGATCGCCGACGATATTGAGCGGCTGCTGGCGGAGCCGGACCCCATCTGACGGTTGCGTCAGTCCGACGACCCCCGCACCTTGCGCATGAAATCCGCCAGCGAGCGCTCGGCGGATTCGGCAAAGTGGCGCTCCAGGATGTCGACCTTGACACAGCGGTCGAGGCGGAAGGTGCGGTAGTCCTGACGGTGCTCGCACCAGGTGGCCACCAGCCAGACTTGTCCCCAGAAGAACAAGCCGAGCGGCTGGATACAGCGCTCGGTCAACTGGCCTTGTGCGTCGCGGTAAGACAGCCGCGCAACGGCGTGGCGGCCCAGCGCGGCATGCAGGGTGTCGAACACCTGCTTGACCTCGTTGCCCATGCCGTAACCGGGCGCGAAGATGCGTGTGGTCTCGGCTTCGGTGCGGCGCTCCGCGGGCAGCGCGCCCATCAGTTTTTCCAGTGCCGCTTCCACCGAATCGGCCATGGTGCCACCGCTCCATGCCTTGATCATCCGCGCGCCGGCCACCAAGGCTTCGACTTCATCGGCGGTGAACATGAGCGGCGCGAGGTCGAAGCCGGCGCGCATGCGGTAGCCGATACCGGCTTCGCCTTCGATCGGCACGCCCGAGACGGACAGGTCGCGAATGTCTCGATATACCGTGCGCTCGGACACGCCCAGGCGGTCGGCCAGCATGGCTGCCGTGGTTAAACGGCGGCCTCGCAGGATCTGGGCAATCTGGAACAGGCGGTCGGCGCGGCGGGTCATGCGCGGCATTGTAGTGGGCTTGGGCCCGGGTGCAATGCGCGCCATTTCCCCTACGCGCCGAAGGGCGTCAGTTCACGTTGCGGGTGGATATCCACCACGTCGACCTGTTCACCACGGCGCAGCATGCGCTTGCCCAGTCGCGGGAAATCGGCAATCTCGATGTTGAGATGTTCGCCGCCGCATAGATAGACGAGATCTTCCTTGCCGCAATTGCGCAGGTGGTGCGCGATTCCCGTGGGGAACGCCATGAAATCGCCCGTGCGCACGGTGAAGATGCTGTCTGCGATTTCAGCCTGTGCTTCACCCGAGAGGATGTAGATCCATTCCTCTTCGCGCTGGTGCGAGTGATAGACGAATGACTCCTTGCCCGGCGGCACGCGCGCGAAATTCACGCCGGTGCGCTTGAGCCCGAGCAGCCGGCCCATCATGGTGCCGTGGATTTCCGACAGGCTGTTCCAGGGGTGCGAAAACGACTGCGTGCGTGCGGCGATATCCGCGGCACGCATGAGGTACGGCGATTGACTCGGCATGGTGTTCTTCTCTGTCTTGTAGTGAAGGCCGGTATCCGCGTACCGGCCTTTTTGGGGCGCTTACTGCTGTAGCAGGTACGCCTGCGTCTTGGCATCCGGCTCGTGCAGACCAACGCGGTTGCCTTCGGTGTCGACGATATGGGCGATGCGGCCCATGTGGTCGGGCAGCGTCATCGGGCCGAATACGCATTGGCCGCCGCTGCCGTTGACGCGCTCGAGCACCACATCGAGGTTGGGCGCGTTCAGGTAGACGACGCTGCCCTTGTCGGACGGCGCAAAGCCTTCGCCCTTGACCAGCGCACCGTGGATGGTCGTCTCACCCGCGGGAAACACGCCCATGGTCAGATCGCCCATGTCTTCCTGCTTGAGCTGGGTGTCAAAGACGTTTTCGTAGAACTTCACCGCGCGCGGGAAATCGTTGGCGGGGATTTCAAACCAGTTGATGACACTTGCCATGATGTTCGCTCCAGTCGGTGGCGCAGGCGGTTGGGGGTGCCGTTGCCGGTTGAGGTGGAGTGATTCTGGCGGGGGGCTCCTGACAGCGTTCTGTCAGGAGCATTCAGGAGGATTGCGGAGCGTGGCGTAAATTGCCCAGGCAGTGAACGTTGGGCGCAGAGAAGGCGAGTCAGACTAGTGCGGAATCCAGCCCGCCAGCAGCGGCACCAGTATCGCGGTCAGCACGCCGTTCAGGCCCATGCCCAGCGCCGAGAACGCGCCCGCTTCCGGATTGACCTGAAACGCGCGCGCCGTGCCGATGCCATGCGCCGCAATGCCGGTGGCAAAGCCACGCACGCTGTACTCGCGCACGCGCAGCAGATTCAGCAGCCGTGTCGTGGTGGTCGCACCGACGATGCCGGTAATGAGCACCAGCACCGCCGTGATTGTCGGCGCGCCGCCGATCTTCTCCGAGATGCCCATGGCGATCGGGATCGTCACCGATTTCGGCGCCATGGAGCGCAGTGTTTCGGGCGATGCGCCCAACAGCCACGCGATGCCCACGGCTGACACCACCGCCACGACAGACCCCGCGAGGAGTCCGCCCAGCAGCGGCAGCGCATGGCGGCGCAGCTTCGCCCATTGCTGGAACAGCGGTACCGCCAGCGCCACCGTGGCCGGCCCCAGCAGGAAGTGCACGAACTGCGCGCCGTCAAAGTAGGTCTTGTACGGCGTGCCCGTCAGTGTCAGCAACGTGCCCAGGATGATCACCGCAATCAGCAGCGGATTGACCATCGGGTTGAAGCGGCTGCGTTCATGAAGGCGCACGCCGATCAGGTAGGCGATGAGCGTGGCGGTCAAGCCCAGCAGTGGGCTGGCTGCCAGGTAGACCCAGAGTTGGTGCAGGTTGGGAGCCATCGTGTTCATGGGGCCAGCTCCTCGTGGCCTTCGCCGTGGTCGCCCATGCGGCGCATCAGCGCGCGCGTAACGAGCGCACCAGCGGCAATCGACAGCCACGTCGACACGACGGTCGCCACCACGATTGGCAGCCATTCCTGCCCGATGCGGTTCAGTTGCGTCATGACGCCCACGCCGGCCGGTACGAACAGGATGGTCAGATGTCGCAGCAGATCGCGGACCGTGCCCTGCATGACTTCGAGCACGCGGCCCTTGTCGACCAGCAGGTAAATGACCAGCAGCACCATGCCGATCACCGGACCGGGCACCGGCAGGTGCAGCGAATACGTCAACAGCTCTCCCACCGACTGGAATGTCAACAGGATCGCGAAGGTTTGCAGCATGGGGCCTCCGGGCAAAACGAAGCGCCAAGTATAGAACTCGGCTGCATTCGTTTCAGGCCAGCATGCGGTCAACCAGCTCGATCCAGTGTTCGACAGGCGTGTCCGTGCCGCTCTGCAGATGCGTCACGCAGCCGATGTTGGCGGTGACGATGCGCTCGGGCTGCGTCGCTTGCAGCTTGCTCAGCTTGTCGTCGCGCAGGCGGTAGGCGAGTTCCGGCTGCAGCACCGAATACGTGCCGGCCGAGCCGCAGCACAGGTGGCTGTCGGCGCAGAGTTTGACGTCCACGCCCAGCGAGGTGAGGAGCGCTTCCACCGCACCGCGAATCTGCTGACCGTGCTGCAGCGTGCAGGGCGGGTGCCACGCCACGCGTGGGCCGGATGTACCACTGCGGGCTTCGGATTTGGCCTTCTGCAGGAGCTGCTGCGAGAACGCCGGCAGCACCTCGCACAGGTCGCGCGTCATGGCGGACACACGCGCCGCGCGTTCGGCATAGGCCGGATCGTCGCGCAACAGGTGACCGTATTCCTTGACCATGGCGCCGCAACCGGAGGCCGTCATGACGATGGCCTCCGCGCCCGCTTCGATATGCGGCCACCATGCGTCGATGTTGGCGCGCATGTTGCCGAGGCCGCCCCCGTGGTCGTTCATGTGATAGCGGATGGCACCGCAGCAGCCCGCGCGGTCTGCGCTGATGAGCTGCACGCCCAGCTTGTCGAATACACGTGCTGTCGCCGCATTGATGTTGGGCGACATGGCGGGTTGTACACAGCCTTCGAGCAGCAGCATCTTGCGTGCGTGCGCGGTGTCCGGCCGCACGCCGGTTTGCGGTTGTTTGGCCGGCACTTTGTTGCGCAGCACCTGCGGCAACATCGGTCGCACCGCCTGTCCGAGCTTGAGCGCCGAGCCGAACAGCGCCGGCCGTGTCAGCCCCTCGCGCAGCGCCCAGCGCACGGCGCGCTCGCCCAAGGGGCGCGATTCGCCTTTCGCGTCGAGCTGGTCATCGACGATCTTGCGGCCGATCTCCACCAAGCGCCCGTAGGTCACGCCGGACGGGCAGGTCGATTCGCAGTTGCGGCAGGTCAGGCAGCGGTCCAAGTGCAGGCGCGTGGCCTGCCCTGCAGGTTGGCCCTCCAGCACCTGCTTCATCAGGTAGATGCGCCCGCGCGGGCCGTCCAGCTCATCGCCGAGCAGTTGGTAGGTCGGGCAGGTGGCCGTGCAGAAACCGCAGTGCACGCACTTCTGCACGATGCTTTGGGCTTCTTCGCCCTGGGGGGTGTTGCGCAGGAACGCCGCGAGCGTGATTTGCATGATGGCTTGCGTTAAAAGTCGGCGTACAAACGGCCCGGGTTGAAGATGCCGTGCGGATCGAAGCTGTCCTTCAGGCGCTTGTGCACGGCCATCAACGGCGCAGCGACGGGCGTGAAGATGTCGCTTGCGCGGTCGCCGTTGCGGAACAGCGTGGCGTGGCCGCCGGCGTTGCGTGCTGCATCGCGGATGACGTTTGCGGAGGTGTTGGCGGTGTCGATCCACCAGCGCTGGCCGCCGCCCCATTCGACGAGTTGCTCGTCAGCCGACGCATGGCCGAGCGCCAGCGGCGGCGTGGCCGGGGGCAGGGCAATGCGCCACAGCGGTCGGCTGCCTTGCACGGCGCGGGCGAAAAACGCATGCGATTGCTCGCGCAGGTCGCGCCAGAGTGCGACCCCTTCCGCGTCGTCAACACGCTCTCCGCCGAGCTTGGCAATGGCTGCGCGCACGGCCGCATCGGCTCCGCTCAGGCGTACCCACAGCACACCGTCGATCCAAGCCGACGCCGCAATCGGCAAGGGCTGGCCGCCCCAGCGATTGAGCGTGTCGATGGCCTCGCCTTGCGCCATGGCAAAGCGCAGCGTCGCATCGCAGAACGGCATCGGCAGCACCTTGAGCGACACCTGCACGATCAAGCCGAGCGTGCCGAGTGCGCCGGCCATCAGGCGCGAGACATCGTAGCCGGCCACGTTCTTCATCACCTGGCCGCCAAAGTTGAGCATGTCCCCGCGGCCATCCATGACGACGGCGCCGAGCACGAAATCGCGCAGCGCGCCCACCGACTGCCGGCGCGGGCCAGACAGACCGGATGAAAACGCACCACCAACCGTTGCCTGCTGGCCATTCGCAGCAAAGTGCGGCGGATCGAACGCCAGCATCTGCCGGTGCTCGGCCAATGCGGCTTCGATCTCGACGAGCGGCGTGCCGCTGCGCGCGGTGATGACGAGTTCTGCGCAGTCGTAGTCGACGATGCCCGACCATTCGCGTGTGCCGAGCACGGTGCCGTGGGGCGCCGGTGCGCGGCCGTAGAAGTCTTTCGTGCCGCCGCCGCGCAAGGTCAGTGGCGTGCGGCTGTCCGCCGCGTGCGCGATGGCCTCGCGAAAACGTGCGAGCGTGGGCGAAAGGGCGGAGTCTGGCGTGCTTGGCATGGCGAACCTTCGGGTGCGCAGCTCACTGGCTGTTCGCGGTCTCGGTTGGGTGGGGCGGAAGCTTGGTGCCGCAGCGCTTGCAGAACGCGGCGTCGGTGTCGTGGCCATTGGTCATGCAATCGGTGCACGCACGCGACGCCGGCTGGGGCGGTGAACGCGGGGCAGCCTCGCGCATGCTCGACACCAACTCCGCACCGATGATGCCGGTGGGGAACGCGATGATGCTGTAGCCGAGCAGGATGGTGAGCGAGGTGATGAACTGCCCCAGCGGGGTCTTCGGCACCAGGTCGCCGAAGCCCGTGGTGGTGAGCGTGACCACAGCCCAGTACATGCTGACCGGAATGCTGGTGAAACCGTGCTGAGGCCCTTCCACCACGTACATCACGGTGCCCAGGATGATGGTGATGATGAACACCGTGCCCAGGAACACGAAGATCTTGCGCCGGGCGTTGACCAGCGCGCGCAGCAGGATCTGCGCTTCTTCAAAGTAGATCGTGAGCTTGAGCACCCGGAACACGCGCAGCAAGCGCAGCAGGCGCACGTCGATCAGGTAGGCCATTTCCGGCGCGAAGATTGCCAGCCAGGTCGGCAGGATCGAGATGAAATCGATGATGCCGTAGAAGCTCAGCACATAGCGCCACGGCTTGCGCACCACCAGGATGCGCATGACGTATTCCGCCGTGAACAGCAGCGTGGCCAGCCATTCGATGACGGTGAATAGCGTGCCCGCGCGGTCGTGCACGCTCGGCAGGCTGTCGAGCATGACCACCAGCACGCTGGCGAGAATGGCGATCAGCAGCGTCACGTCAAACTGCCGGCCTGCGCGCTTCTCGGCCTCGAAGATGATGACGTACCACCGGCGGCGCCAGCCGTCCTCTTCCGGCTTGCCGAGGTACGCCCCCAGACGCGTGTTATGCGCGTGCCATCGGCTCGTACGGGATGGGTTCTGGCTCATGGCGAGGTGGAGCGCACTCAGAAGCGCGGCAAATCGGGATGCGGCAGCAGGCCGTTGCGTACGTGCAGCTTGCCGTATTCGGCGCAGCGCGCGAGTGTGGGGATGGCCTTGTCGGGGTTCAGCAAACGCACCGGGTCAAAGGCCGCCTTCACGCGCAGAAAGGCGTCACGCTCTTCCGCCGAGAATTGCACGCACATCGAGCTGAGCTTCTCCACGCCCACGCCGTGTTCACCCGTTACGGTGCCACCCAGTTCGACGCAGGTCTCGAGGATGTCGGAGCCGAACAGTTCGGCGCGGTGCCATTCGTCCTGGTCTTCGCCGTTGAAGAGGATGAGCGGGTGCATGTTGCCGTCGCCCGCGTGGAACACGTTGATGCAGCGCAGGGCGTACTTCTGCTCCATCTCCTGGATGCGCCGCAGCAGCGTGCCGATGTGCTTGCGCGGGATGGTGCCGTCCATGCAGTAGTAGTCCGGCGAGATGCGGCCTGCTGCCGGGAATGCATTCTTGCGGCCGCTCCAGAACTTCAGGCGCTCGGCTTCGCTTTGCGACACCTGGATGCGCGTGGCACCCGAGGCGCGCAGCACTTCGCTCATGCGCGCGATTTCTTCGGCCACCTCTTCGGGCGTGCCGTCGGATTCGCACAGCAGGATGGCCGCCGCATCAAGGTCGTAGCCGGCGCAGACGAATTCTTCGACGGCAGCGGTGGCGGGCTTGTCCATCATCTCCAGCCCGGCCGGGATGATGCCCGCGGCAATCACGTCGGCCACGGCGTTACCGCCGGATTCCACATCGTCGAAGCTCGCCATGATCACCTGCGCGAGCTGGGGCTTGGGGATCAGGCGCACGGTCACTTCCGTCACCACGGCCAGCATGCCTTCGGAGCCGATCACCGTAGCCAGCAGGTCAAGGCCGGGCGCGTCGGGCGCTTCACTGCCGAATTCGACGACCTCGCCATCCATCATCACCGCGCGCACGCGCAGCACGTTGTGCACGGTCAGGCCGTATTTCAGGCAGTGCACGCCGCCCGAGTTTTCATTCACGTTGCCGCCGATGGTGCAGGCAATCTGGGACGACGGATCGGGTGCGTAGTACAGCCCGTGCGGGTTGGCGGCTTCCGAAATGGCGAGGTTGCGTACACCCGGCTGGACGACCGCCGTGCGCGTATACGGATCGACTTTGATGATGCGCTTGAACTTGGCCAGCGACAGCACCAGCCCACCCGGCGTCGGCATCGCGCCGCCCGACAGGCTCGTCCCTGCGCCGCGCGGTACCACAGGCACGCCCAAGCGGTGGCACACGCGCAGGATTTGGACGACCTGCGCCTCGGTATCCGGCAGCACCACGGCCAGCGGCACCTGCCGGTAAGCGGCGAGGCCATCGCATTCATACGGCGTGGTGTCTTCGCGTTCCCAGAGCAGCGCGTCGTCGGACACGATCTGGGACAGCGCGGCGGTCAGCTCCGCCTGCACGGCAGAAGGATCGCGGGCGGTGGCTGACAACGACGATGGCGCATTCATGGGGTGTCTCTCATGGTTCTGCCCGCCAGCGGTGGCCGGGGTGGGAGGCACTATAGCCCGGCCGCCGCGCCGCGCGGCGTGTTAAGGACTTTTGCTGCGATGAATTTGGCTCGCGCTAACAGCCAATCCGGTTCATCGCGGTGCAGCAATACGGAGCAGGGTTACCAATCCAGCCCAAGCAACCAATCCACAAAATGCTGCGCCTCCAGCTTCATCGGCGCCTGCTCGCGCTGGACGATGTAATAAGCATGGGGTGAGGCCGATTCGATGTCCAGCAGCCGCACGATCTGCCCCGAGGCCAGCCAGTTGCGCGCCATCGCCTGCCGCACCAGCGCCACGCCCTGGTTGGAGGCCACGGCTTCCAGCATCAGGCCGATGTCATTGAAGAGCGAACCGGTGGCAGGCTCCGGCGCATCCAGACCGGCCGCCTCAAACCAGGGGCGCCATGGCTCCAGTGGGCTACGCAGCAGCGTGAGATTCAGCAACTGCGACGCTTCGGTGATGGTGGCACCGCTGATCTGCTCGAAGTAGCCTCGCCCGCACGCCGGGAACACCGGCTCGTTGAGCAGCAGCGTGGTCTTCAGGTCCGGATAGCGGCCCGTGCCGTAGCGGATTTCGACGTCGGTGTCTTCCGCCTTGACATCAAGGAACGGGATGCTGAGGTGCAACTCCACGTCGATGTGCGGGTACAGCGCGTTGAACTCCGGAATGCGCGGCACCAGGTGCTGGCGCCCGAACGTGGGCGGAATCGCCACGCGCAGCCGCGCGCGCTGCTTGCTGAATTCGGGGCGGGCCAGTTCATGCAGGCTCTTGAGAGCGTCTTGCACGCTGCGCAGGTAGCGGGTGCCTGCGGCCGTCAGCCTGAGCGCCGTGCCGGTGCGCACGAACAGGTCTTCGCCCCACAGCTCTTCCAGGTTCTTGATGCGATGGGATACCGCGCTGGGTGTGACGGACAGCTCTTCGGCCGCGCGCGCGAAGCTGGCATGGCGCGCGCCTGCCTCGAAGGCAATCAGCAGATGCAGCGGAGGGACGCGCTTGAAGACGGAAGACATGCAGGCCTGCGATCGGTTGCGTTACAGGTGGAAGATCTTGCCGGGATTCAGGATGTGCTTCGGGTCCAGCGCCTGCTTGACGCTGCGCATCAGGTCGATCGCATCGTTGCCGTGTTCGGCGATGAGGAAGTCCATCTTGTGCAGGCCCACGCCATGCTCACCCGTGCAGGTGCCGTCCATGGCAATCGCACGCGCGACGATGCGCTGGTTGATGCGCTCGGCTTCTTCCAGTTCTTCCGGTTTGCCCGGGTCGATGAGCAGCGCGACGTGGAAGTTGCCGTCGCCCACGTGGCCCACGATGGGGGCAGGCAGTTGCAGTGCGCTGGCGAGCAGGTCCTTCTCGGTCTCGACCACGCATTCGGCCAGGCGCGAGATCGGCACGCACACGTCGGTGGTGACGGCGCGGCAGCCCGGCTTGAGCTGCAGGAAGGCGAAGTAGGCGTTGTGTCGGGCGTTCCACAGGCGGCTGCGGTCTTCGGGGCGTGTTGCCCATTCGAAGCCCTGGCCTTTGTGTTCGGCCGCGATCTCCTGGACGGTCTCGGCCTGCTCCTGCACGCCGTGCTCCGAACCGTGAAACTCGAAAAACAACGTCGGCATCTCGGGTAGCGTGAGCTTGTCGTACTGGTTGATCGCCCGAATGGCCAGCGCGTCGACAAATTCCACGCGCGCAATCGGCACGCCCATCTGGATGGTGTCGATCACGGCGGACACCGCATCGCCCATGCTCGGGAAGGCGCACACGGCCGCGGACACCGCTTCCGGCTGCGGGTACAGCTTCAGCGTGATCTCGGTGATGATCCCCAATGTCCCTTCACTGCCGATGAAAAGGCGCGTCAGGTCATACCCCGCCGACGATTTTCGTGCGCGGTTGGCCGTCTTGATGATGCGACCGTCAGCGGTGACTACCGTCAGGTTCAGCACGTTCTCGCGCATCGTGCCGTAACGCACGGCGTTGGTGCCGGAGGCGCGCGTTGCACACATCCCGCCGATGGACGCATCCGCACCCGGGTCGATCGGGAAGAACAAACCGGTATCGCGAATCTCGGTATTGAGCTGCTTGCGCGTGACGCCCGGTTCGACTGTCACCGTCAGGTCTTCCGGGTGCACCGACAGCACGTGGTTCATCTGCGATAGATCGAGGCTCACCCCGCCAGCCACGGCCAGCAGATGGCCTTCGAGCGACGACCCGGCGCCATACGGGATCAGCGGAATCTCGTGTTCAAAGCAGAGCTTGGCGACGGCTGCGACTTCCTCGGTGGTCTGCGCGAAGACGACGGCGTCGGGCAGCATCGGGTCGTAGGCGGATTCGTCGCGGCCATGGTGCGCCCGCACGGCTTCGGTGGTGGAGACGCGATCGCCGAAGCGGGCACGCAGCGCGTCGAGCATGGCCGGAGGAATCGGCTTGCGCACCAATCCGGGATGGGGGAGCGGGTGGTTCATGGGGTCTCGCAATGTCGTGCGGCTCTCGGCGGGCCAAAGAATCATTCTAACGCCGGGGTTGCACGCCGCTTGCGATAATGACGGCTACCAACGAGCCAACACAGGAGACGCACCGTGGGCAACCGCCTATCCAAAATCGCCACCCGCACCGGCGACGATGGCACCACCGGCCTCGGCGACGGCAGCCGCACGGCAAAAGACAGCCTGCGCATCGCCGCCATCGGCGACGTCGACGAGCTGAACTCGCACATCGGCGTGTTGCTCACGGAAACGCTGCCCGGCGGCGTGCGCGCGGCGCTCACGGCCATCCAGCACGACCTGTTCGATCTGGGTGGCGAACTGTGCATTCCGGGCTACACGATGGTGACGACCGCGCATGTGTTGCGGCTCGATCAATGGCTGGCCGATTACAACGCCGATCTCTCGCGCCTGGCGGAATTCATCCTGCCTGGCGGCAGCCGCGCTGCGGCACAGGCGCATGTCTGCCGCACCGTCGCACGCCGTGCGGAGCGCAGCATCGTCGCACTGGGCCGCGCAGAGACCCTTGGCGAGGCGCCGCGCCAGTACGTCAATCGCCTGTCGGACCTGCTGTTCGTGCTGGCGCGCGTGCTGAACCGCGCAGATGGCGGCATGGACGTCCTTTGGAAGCGCGACGAGCACAAGCCCACGTAACCGCCGTCGAAAAAAAAACGGCCCGGCGAGGTTGCGTCACCTCGGCATCGGGCCGTTTGCTTTGCAGCGCGCCGAATCAGTTCACGCTTGTCGGTGTCGTCGTCGTGCTTTGCGCTACGGCAGCCAGCCCGGCCAATTGCCCCGGCGTGGTGATGGTCAGCGCTTGCGAGGGCGTCGGCGCCGGGAAGCCGCCTTCAGCCAGCGCTTCCTTGATCGTGCGGTTGGTGTCGAAATAGACCTGCCAGTAGTTGTCGTTGTGCGTGTACGGACGCACCGTCAGCACCGGGCCAACTAGGTTGAATTCCAGAATCTCCACATCGACCGCCGGATCGGTCAGGACGTTCGGAATGGCGGCAATCTTTTCCTTGAGCAGCGCGATGGCGGCGCGGTGGTCGGCGCTTCCGGCCAGTTGGGCCTTCAATTCGACGCGACGGAACGGGTTGGCCGTGTAGTTCTGGATCGTGTCGGAGAAGATCTTGTTATTGCCGACCATCGTGACCACGTTGTCGGGCGTGTTGAGCGCCGTGGAGAACAGGCCGATCTCCTTGACGGTGCCCGTGACGCCCCCGACAGTGACGAAGTCCCCCACCTTGAACGGACGCAGCACGATCAGGAACGCGCCCGCCGCAAAGTTCGACAGCAGCCCCGACCATGCCAAGCCGATCGCCACGCCGGCCGCAGCAATCAGCGCCGCGAAAGTCGTCGTCTGGATACCGAAGTAGCCGAGGATGCCGATCACCAGCAGCACATTCAGCGTGACGGTGATGACCGAGCCCACATAGCGCAGCACGGTCGGGTCCACCTTCTGCCGCTCCAGCGACCCCTGCACCATGCGCACGGCCACGTGGATCAGCCAGCGGCCGACCACCCAGAAGACGATGGCGGCGAGGATCTTCATGCCGACGTCGGTGGCGTATTGCGCCACGATCGCCTGGTACTTGCTTGCGGTGTTGACGGCGGTTTCCGCCAGGTTGTCTGCCATGGGTGCCTCCGGGTGAGCAGGGGGGAATCCACCTACGATATGTCAAAGACAACGCACTGGTGTGACTTTGGTACTTTTTGCTCACATTTGTTATAGATCGGGGCCTTGAGCGGCGCCCAACAAAAAAGGACGCCCGCAGGCGTCCTTCGCAAAGGATGCAGATCGCGTCTTAGTTGCCGCTGCCTGGCACCAGACGGCGTTTGCGCACGGCGTCGGCCAGCGTTTCCAGCACCTTCACCGAATCGTCCCAGCCGATGCACGCATCGGTCACGCTCTGGCCGTAAGCCAGGTCGGACACCGGCGTGCCCTGCACGTGGTCCTGGCGACCGGCATTGATGTGCGACTCCACCATCACCCCGACAATGCGGTTGTCGCCTGCAGCCATCTGGCGGGCGATGTCTTCACACACCGGGATCTGGTTCTCGTGCTTCTTGCTGCTGTTGGCGTGCGAAGCATCGATCATCAGGCGCGCGGCCAGGCCGGACTTGGAGATGGCGTCGCAGGCTTCCTGCACGCTGGCGGCGTCATAGTTGGGCGCCTTGCCGCCGCGCAGGATGATGTGGCAATCCTCGTTGCCCGCCGTCGACACGATGGCCGAGTGGCCGCCCTTGGTGACCGACAGGAAGTGGTGCGGCTGCGATGCGGCCTTGATGGCGTCCACGGCGATCTTCACGTTGCCGTCGGTGCCGTTCTTGAAGCCGACCGGGCACGACAGGCCGGAAGCCAGTTCACGGTGCACCTGGCTTTCGGTGGTACGCGCGCCGATTGCGCCCCAGCTCACCAGATCGGCGATGTACTGCGGGCTGATCACGTCGAGGTATTCGGTGCCGGCGGGCAAGCCGAGTTCGTTGATGTTCATCAGCAGCTCGCGCGCGGTGCGCAGGCCGTCGTTGATCTTGAAGCTGCCGTCCATATGCGGGTCGTTGATCAGACCCTTCCAGCCGACCGTGGTGCGCGGCTTCTCGAAGTACACGCGCATCACGATTTCCAGCTCGTTCTTGAAGCGCTCGCGTTGCTCGACCAGGCGGCGGGCGTAGTCCATCGCTGCCTTGGTGTCGTGGATGGAGCAGGGGCCGATGATGACGATCAGGCGGTCATCCATGCCGTGCAGGATGCGGTGCATCGCATTCCGGCTCTGGTAGATCAGGTCGGACACGGTGTCGCTGCACGGGAATTCGCGGATCAGATGTGACGGCGGCGTCAGCTCTTTCAGTTCGCGAATGCGCAAATCATCGGTGTTCTTCGGCATGGAAAGCTCCGGGGATGTGTCTTGAGTTCTATTGGAAACGTCTACTGTGTTCGGAACATGTTTCGCGTCGGTGCCGGGGTGGGGCAGGTGACTGGGCGAAAAAAAAACCGCCAGGGTCGCCGGCGGTTTTCGGTATCTGCTGGGTGCTTTACTTTTGCTGCAAGCGCCCCTCTCCTTCCGCCAGCGGTGCGAGATGCCAAAAGTAAAAGTAAAAAAACTTGGCGAAGGACATGAGAGGAAAACCAGGCGATGCAGGAAAAATTGTGGCGCGCGGGTGACTGAAACTACTGCGCCGCACCAATCGAACCGTCTTTATAAACCCTTTTTTTGAGGGCCGCAAGCGCGGATTTTCCGGGCCTGCGGCGTCAAAACGACGGTTTCGGGGCAATCAAGCCGTGCCGCCAACCGTCATGTTCTCCATGCGCAGGGTCGGCTGACCGACGCCCACCGGCACGCTCTGGCCCTCCTTGCCGCACACGCCGATACCCGAATCGAGGCGCATGTCGTTGCCGATCATGGTCACGTGCTTGAGCGATTCCGGGCCGCTGCCGACCAGCGTCGCGCCCTTGACCGGGGTGGTGATCTTGCCGTCTTCGATCAGGTAGGCCTCGCTGGCCGAGAACACGAACTTGCCGTTGGTGATGTCGACCTGGCCGCCGCCGAAGTTGACCGCATACAGCCCCTTCTTGACGCTGGCGATGATCTCCTGCGGGTCCTTGTCGCCGCCGAGCATGTACGTGTTGGTCATGCGCGGCATCGGCAGGGCGGCGTAGCTCTCGCGGCGGGCGTTGCCGGTCACGGGCATCTTCATCAGGCGCGCGTTGAGCGTGTCCTGCATGTAGCCGGTGAGAATGCCGTCTTCGATGAGCGTGTTGCACTGCGTGGGGTTGCCCTCGTCGTCGAGGTTGAGCGAGCCCCGGCGGTTTGCCAGCGTGCCGTCATCCACCACGGTGACGCCCTTGGCGGCCACGCGCTCGCCCATGCGGCCAGAGAACGCCGAGGAGCCCTTGCGGTTGAAGTCGCCTTCCAGGCCGTGCCCGATGGCCTCGTGCAGCAGCACGCCGGGCCAGCCCGGGCCAAGCACCACGGTCATCGTGCCGGCCGGTGCCGGCTTGGCTTCCAGGTTGACGAGCGCAGAGGAGACTGCCTCGTCCACGTATTTGCGCAGCAGTTCGTCGGTGAAATAGCCATAGGCATAGCGGCCGCCGCCGCCAGAGCTGCCCATTTCGCGGCGCCCGTTCTGCTCGGCAATGACGGTGACGGAGATGCGCACCAGCGGGCGCACATCCGCGGCGATCACGCCGTCGCTGCGTGCGACCAGCATCACGTCGTATTCACCGGCCAGGCCGGCCATCACTTGCACCACGCGTGGGTCTTTGGCGCGGGCGAGCTTTTCGATCCGCTCAAGCAGGGCAACCTTTTCGGAGGCGGTCATCGAATCGAGCGGGTCGTTCGGCGCATAGAGCGAGTGGCTGCCCGGGGTGCTCGCCAGGCTGCTGGCGACCTTCACGCGGCCGGCACCGGCTTTGCCGATCGTGCGCGTGGCACCGGCGGCCTGCATCAGCGCGGGCAGGCTGATGTCGTCGGAGTAGGCAAACGCGGTGCGGTCGCCCGAGACGGCGCGCACGCCCACACCCTGGTCGATGCTGAAGCTGCCGGACTTGACGATGCCTTCTTCCAGGCTCCACGCCTCGTTGCGGGTGTACTGGAAGTAGAGGTCGGCATAGTTCACGCGGTGCGTGAAGATGTCGGCCAGCGCGCGCTGCAGGTGCGCTTCATCAAGGCCGTACGGATCGAGCAGCACGCGGCGCGCGATGGACAGATTCTGGATGGCGATGTCGCCTGCGTTCATGGTCGGTTCTCGCAAAAAAATTCGATTGGCTTACATCACGCGGTGCCTGAGCGCTGGCAGGTCCCGGCGCACTTGTGCGATGCGGACGGGGTCCATGTCGCCGATGGCAACGCCTTCGCCCTCGGGCACGGAGGCGATGACCTCGCCCCACGGGTCGACCAGCATGGAATGGCCCCATGTGCGGCGGCCGTTTTCATGGCGCCCGCCCTGAGCGGCGGCGAGCACGTAACACTGGTTCTCGATTGCGCGGGCGCGCAGCAGGATTTCCCAGTGCGCGGCGCCCGTCACGTAGGTGAAGGCCGCCGGCATCAGAATCAAGTTCAGGTTGCCCTGCGACGACAGCGCTCGGTACAGCTCCGGAAAGCGCAGGTCGTAACACACCGACATGCCCACGCGGCCGCACGGCGCATCGAAGGCGACCGGCGTGGCGCCGGGCTCGATGGTACGGGCTTCGTCGTAGCGCTCTTCGCCGCGTACGAAGTTGAACAGGTGGATCTTGTCGTAGCGCGCGACGCGCAACCCTGCCGGGTTGAATGCGAGCGACGTATTGCGCACGCGCTGTTCGTCTTCGGACCACATGGGCAACGTGCCGCCGACAAGCCACAGCTTATGGCGGCGCGCGGCATCGGCGAGGAAGGTCTGGATCGGGCCGTCTGGGTCGCTCTCGCGGATGGCGACTTTGTCGGTGTCCTTGCGGCCCATCATGCAGAAGTACTCAGGCAGCAGCGCGAGTTGCGCGCCTTGGGCGGCCGCTTCGGCAAGCAGGGCGTCGGCGCGCGCCAAGTTGGCGTCCACATCGATGGCCGTGACCGTCTGGATGGCAGCGACGCGAAAAGGTGCATCGAAAGGCGCATCCATGCCGGATGCGACGGGGGCTGGAGCAACGATGGTCGAAGTCATGGGGCCTATTTTGCCGAGGTTTGCGATTGGCTGCCCGAATTGCTGTTGGACGCGACTTTCTCGATCTTCGGATCGGCCCAGCTACCGGTTACGTGGTATTGCGTGACAAATGCCTTCGACAGCTGATCGCCCAGAACCAGCTGCGCGGCGAGCGTCCCCAGCCCGATGGCCGGATTGATGAACGCCGCTGCCAGCGAGGCCGACGTGGCATCCACCTTGGGCGTGACCTTTACGCGCAGGTCTTGCGTTTCATCGAGGATGTTGGCCGAGCCCTGCATGGCCACCTGGAACTGCGGGCCTTTGACGCTGAAATCGTCGGTGTGGGCAACGCCGCTGGCGATGGTGCCGGTGGCGGCCACGTTCTCGAACGGCGTGCCGCGCCCGGTGGCGCTGCGCAAGTCGGTGGCGAAATGCAGCAGCCCCTGCAGGCTCAGCACACCGGCCAGCTTGGCCAAGCCCGGATCGACCGGCAGGAACTGGCCGCGCTCCAGGTTCAGTGCCATGCGGCCGTTGAGCGTTGGGTAGTCGATCGACATGGGCGAGCCGCGCCAGACCACGCGGCCTTCGAGCTTGCCCTTGGCACCGTCGATCACCTTGGCGAAGCCCATCTTCTGCAGCAGGTCACCGGTGTCGCGCAGGTCGAGGTTGAAGTCGAGCAGCGTCCGGCGCTCGGGGTCATCGCCGCCGCCGCGCAGGCGCCGCGGGATGCGCCACGTACCGTGTGCGGTGAGCGTGGCGGCTGGCTGCTCGATCTTCAGCGTTTCGAGCGTCCACACGGGCGCTCCGTCGGTGATCTGGCTGCGCGCCTTGATCTCCAGCTTGCCGAGCGCCTTGCCGCGCAGGTCGAACTTGTCGGCGACGAGGTCGAGCGATGGAATTTCCTGCGAGCTGCTGGCCAGCGATTCGGTGAGTGCGGTCTCTTCCTTCGCGTCTGGGATGCTCATGCGCGACAGGCGCATGGTCAGTTCGCCGAAGGGCACGGCGGCGCTTTCGGCGTGCCAGCGCGCGCTGCCTGCAATTTCGCGCGAATCGATGGTCGATTGCCAGTTGGGGCCATCGCGCGTGGCATCGATGCGCACGGCGTTGAAATCGCGGCCCAGGATGCGCAGCGTTTGCGCACGGGCGCTCAGGCGGCTGGGCAGGTACGCGCTGTGGCTGTCGGAGGCGTTGGCGCCATTGGCCGTATGTTCGGCAGCGATCTGGCCGGCACTCATTTCGGCGGTGGGGGCGGCAAAGACATGGCGCCAGGCATCGATGTCCAACTGATCCAGCGCCAGGCTGGCCTGCACGCCTTCCTGCGGTTGCGGCACCGGCTGCCGAACGCCGATGCCGCCTCGCAGCACCTCGACGCCGTTGCCCGTGCTGCGTTGTTCGTAGCGTGCGCTGACGATATTGCCGATCTGCAAAACGATTTCGTCGATGGCGTTGTTGGAAGCCAGCGGCTGCATCTCGAAACGCACCGGCAACGGCTGCCCGGCGGCCTTGTTGAGCGGTGCCGGCAGACGCACCGTCATCGGCGTGAGGTCGGACTGCACCTGGATGAGGGGGCGATGTTGCTTGACGCTGATCGTTGCGCTGTACGGGGCGCTGCCATCCAGCGAGCGGGCGACCGCTGCCACAGGGCTGCCCTCCGGCGCCGTATCACGCAGCCCTTGCGCCGACGCGGTGCCCGCCACCTGGATGCGGATCGTGCCGTCCGGCGCGGTGCCGCCCGTGGGGCGAATTTCGCCGCCGGCAAAGCGCGCACGCAGGTTGTCGAAACCGATGCCTTTTTGCGTGAAAGTCAGCGCGCCGTTGACATCGGTGAGCGGCGGCGCCTGCGGAACGAGCGTGACGTCATTGCGCAGGAACGTGACGCTGCCCTGGGCGCGCGTCGAATGCATCTCATGTAGCGGCAGGTCCAGCTTGAGCGCCAGCGTGGCGTTGCCCTGGGCGCGCGCGTCCTTGGTGAAGTGCCCGATCCACTGGCCGATGGGGCTGGCCTCGACGTATTGCAGGAAGCTTTGCGTGGCCCCGTCGCCGCGGCCGTCGATGGTGAGCAGCGGGTTGTGATCGCCCATGTCGGGCAGGCTGCCGTTCACGTCTTGCAGATTCACGCCCATCACCTTGGCGTGCGCCACCTTGAACGCGAGGGAGGCCCGATCGAAGATCACCGTGCCGTCGATGTTGGTGAATGCCGGCCAGTCAGCCGGGTGCGTGGGCACTTGGCCCGGCGGGTTGTGTGCGGTTCCGGCCGGCGCCGATTGGTACGTGACGTCCTGGATCGGCACTTCCACGCGGAAGACGCCTTTGTGCGGCGGACGGAACGGGAAGTCGTGCAGATCGCCTGCCAGTGCGAAACCGACGTTATTGGCCGTGCCGGCTTGCAGCGCGCCGCCCAGATAGTCGCGCAGATGCTGCCCGATCGACAGCGGCAGGTAGCGCGGCACCCGCGGAACGTTGGCGCGGTCCAGCGTGCCCTTCAGGTCGATGGTGCCCAGATGGCTGGTGTCTGGCGCGTGACGATAGCTGCCCGTGATGCGCGCCGACAGGTCGTCGTTGGAGAACGCAAGGTTGTCACTTGTGACGACCAGTTCCTGCTTGCGATACGTCCAGTTGAGCGTGCCCTGTAGCCGGTCCAGCGGCACGCGGGCGTCGGCAAAGGTGCCGGGCAGCAGCAGGGCGGTGTCGTTGGACTCGATGCGCAGCGTGCCCTTGTCGTTGGAGAAGACGGCGTTGCCGGAAATGTTTTCAACGCCGGGCACGGCCGGCTCGGGGTGCTGGCCTGGCGGTACCGCGGGCAGCGGGCCGGGGCCGAACGACACCTGGCGCATCGTGGCGCGGCCCGTGAAGTGCACCGGCGCTGGCGTATTCGGTCGCCAGCGGGAGACATCGCGCTGCCAGTTGATGTCGAGATCGTCGATACGGCCGGACGGTTGCTTGGTACGCAGCGGCTCGAGCACACCGGTGGGCAGCGGCAGCGCGGTGGCGATGTTGCGCAGGTCCGCCAGATCCAGTGTCGTGGCTTTGACTTGCAGGCTGCGCAGGGCATCGCGCGCGTCGAGCGCCCACCCCACGGTGACATTGCGCAAGCCGCGGGGCGTGCCCGCGGGGTTGGCCGGCGTCTGAATGCCGGGGCCTGCCAGTTCGGGCACCGACGGCGGTTGGGCGGGCGGGTTCAGCGGTTGCCAGAGCAGCGTGTCGACGCGCAAGGTGTGCTCGCCGCGCGCATTGCGCTGATGCGAGGCCAGCGCCTGGAGGCTGCGCAGTTGCAGCGGGTCCAGATCCTTGCGGACCTGCAGATCAAGCTGCTGCCCCGTCAGCCGTGCCTGGCTGCGCGTGAACACACCGTCGGCAAACTCCACCGAGCCGTCGGACGTGAGCGTGCCGCTTTTGGCGGCGGCCAGCACGGGCACGTAGCGCTGCACAGAAGCCAACTGCAGCGTATCGACCTGCCAGGAGGCTTGGCCATGCCAATGGCGCCAGTCGCCGGGGCGGGCGAGCAGATCGTGACGGAAATCGGCGTGCAGTTTGATGGGGCCGTTGAACAGCGTGGCAGAGGTGCCGCTGGCCTCCAGCCGGTGGCGGGTCGGGCCGCTGCGGAGCTGCACGCGCACGTTGCCCAGCGCCACTTCAGGCAGCTTCTGCTGCTCATCGAGCCAGCGGACGGCGCCTTGCTGGAAATCGATATCGCCCTGGGAGAGCAACTGGTCGAGGAAATCGCTGTCGCCGCCGGTGTCTGGGCCGAGCGGCATGCCGGCGACGAGCAGGGCGCCCTGTGTATCGCGCCGTACCAGCACGTCGGCCTGGCTGGCGTGCAGTGCGGCAAAGGTGATCTGCATGCGCAGCAACGAGCGCCAGGACAGCCGCGCCTGCACGTCCTGTACCGCGAAGGTGCGGTGGCCGGTAGTGTCGTGCGCGTCGATGCGCTGGGCGCGGAAGGCCGGGTGCCAGCCCTCCCAGTAGGTCTCAAGCGAGCCGATGCCGACCGTGGCGTGCAGTGCGCTGGACGCCTCGCGTTCCATCCACGCGCGCGCCAGGCTCGCGCGCGGCCACAGGATGAAGCGCACCGCCAGCATGCCGACGACGGCCAGGACGACCAGCGCCGCCACTGTCTTCCAGAGCACGCGCCACAGCTTGCGCCAGATCGGGGCGCGGACAACTGCCCCGATGCCAGCGCCGACCCGGCTGACGAGTCGTCCCAACCACGCCCAGGCCGTGGGCCGGCCCACCCCGCGTGTGGACAGGGTGCTGGCGTGTCCACCATCGGACTTCGGCGATTCTGGGGGCTGGGACGGGCGAGGCATGATGCGGATTATCCGATATTCAGGAGGCGGCGCCACATTTGGGGGTGGGGCGTCGCACCTGCCCAGCGGCAAACACTGGCAAGCACGCCCAGTGCCCGTGACGTTGGTGATCACGGATTGCCCTGCGTGTGTCGGCACGCATTTCAGCGAGAATGGATGCTTCCGCCAATGCTCGATGGGTTCGCATGACTGATTCTGCCTTGTCCGCACAGCCATTTCTGCAAGCTCCGGCCCGCGCGCCGGAAGCTCCCGCTGCTGCGTTGCCCTTTGCGCTTGCGTATTCGCGCTACCTCCAGCGCCAGGCGCACGCGCGCGAAGGCTGGGCCGAGCGCGTGCAGGCCGGCGCAGGCTGTCCGATTGACGTGGCGTGGCTGTCGGAGCGCTTTACCGAGCTGTTCGACACCAAAGCCGTGGAGGTCGAGGCCGCGCTCAAGCGTGCCTTGCGTCTGCTGCGCAATGAAGTTTTCGGCGCGCTGGCTGAGCGCGACCTGTCTGGCGCCGCGACGCTCGATGAGGTGACGGGCACGATGACCGACCTGGCCGAGTTTGCCGTGCGCACGGCCATTTCCGTGATCGGCCGGGAACTGGGCGCGCTGCACGGCCAGCCGATCGGGCAATCCTCTGGCGAGGTGCAGGAACTGGTGGTGGTCGGCATGGGCAAGCTGGGTGGGCGCGAGCTGAACGTCTCGTCCGACATTGACCTGATCTTCCTTTACGACGATGACGGCGACACCCAGGGTGGCCCGCGACCGCTCTCCAATCATGAATATTTCACGAAGCTTGGCCGGCGGCTGATCAACGCGCTGGCCGATGTGACAGAGGACGGCTACGTCTTCCGCGTCGACATGCGCCTGCGCCCGAACGGTGACGCGGGGCCGCTGGCGTGCAGCCTGGGCATGCTGGAAGAGTACTTCGTTGTGCAGGGCCGCGAGTGGGAGCGCTACGCCTGGATCAAGGGCCGCGTGATCACCGACCCGACCAGCCCGCATGCGACCCGGGTGATTCAACAGTTGGATCGCGTGACGGGTCCGTTCGTCTTCCGGCGCTATCTCGATTACGGCGTGATCTCCGCCATTCGCGCGCTGCATGCGCAGATCCGCAACGAAGCAGCCAAGCGCAGCCACGGTGCCAACCAACAGCGCGACAGCGAGGGCCACGTGCAGGCGCGCTCGCCCAACATCAAGCTCGGGCGCGGCGGCATTCGCGAGATCGAATTCGTCGCGCAGGTGTTTCAACTCATCCGTGGCGGGCAAGATTTCGGGCTGCGCGTGCGGCCCACGCTGGAGGTGCTGCGCGCGGCGTCTGAGCGCGGCCTGATCGAGGCCGAAGCGGTGGCGCGCCTGACCGAGGCCTATCGCTTCCTGCGCCAGCTTGAACACCGCCTTCAGTACATCGAAGACGCGCAGACGCACAACCTGCCGGGCTCGCCGGAAGACCAGCTGCGCGTGGCACGCATGATGGGCTTTGACGATTATGCGGCGCTGGTCACGGCGCTTGAGGCGTATCAGGACGAAGTCGCACAGCATTTCGAGCAGACCTTCTCAGATAAGCAGGACACCCAGCCGCCGTGCGCGGCCGTCTGGCACGCAGACCTGCTCGACGACGAGCACACGGAAACCGCCCGCGTACAGCTCGCCGAACTTGGCTATGCCAACCCCGACAGCGTGCTGGAGCGCCTGCGTGCGACCCGCAATTCGCCGCGTTACCGCGCGTTGTCCGAAGTCAGCCGCCAGCGTTTCGACCTGCTGATCAACCGCGCGATTGACCAGGCATCGCGGCAGAGCGATGCCGATGTCACCATCGCGCGCTTTCTCGATTTCTTTGATGCGATCAGCCGGCGTTCGTCTTACCTGTCGCTGCTGAGCGAATACCCGCAGGCCATGGAGCGCGTGGCCCACACGCTGCATGCGTCGCGCTGGGCGGCGGACTACCTCACGCGCCATCCACAACTGCTCGATGAGCTGCTCGACGTGGAAGCGCTGTCGGCCGAGCCCGATTGGCCCGCGTTCAGGACGCGCGTGCGAGACCGCCTGCAGGCCGCGTCCGACCACGTCGAGATGCAGATGGACATCCTGCGCCAGGAGCACCATGCGGAAACCTTCCGCGTGTTGCTGCAGGACCTGCAGGGCATGCTGAGCGTCGAGCACATCAGTGATCGGCTTTCCGACCTGGCCGATGCCGTGCTGGACCTCACGCTCGAAACCGTCTGGCAGCAGGTCGCCACGCGCCACCGGGAGGTACCGCGCTTTGCCGTGGTTGCCTACGGGCGGCTCGGCGGCAAGGAACTCGGCTATGCGTCGGACCTCGACATCATCTTCCTGTACGACGACGATGACGAACGCGCGCCCGATGTCTACGCGGCATTCGCGCGCAAGCTCATCACGTGGCTGACGAGCCATACCGCAGCGGGCACGCTCTTCGACGTGGATACGCGTTTGCGCCCGAACGGCGCCGCGGGTTTGATGGTCACGCACTTCGAAGCCTTCCGTCGCTATCAGATGCGCGAGGGCGACAACGCTGCGTGGGTGTGGGAGCACCAGGCGCTCACGCGTGCACGCTTTTGCGCGGGCGATGCGGAAATCGGCGAGCGCTTCGAGGCGCTGCGCACCGCCGTGTTGCGCCAGGAGCGCGAACCCGGCCCGCTGCGCGACGAGATCGTGGCGATGCGTGAGCGTGTGGCGGAAGGCCACGCGAACCCGACCGGGCTGTTTGATCTCAAGCACGATCGCGGCGGCATGGTCGATATCGAATTTACCGTGCAGTTCCTGGTGCTCCTGCACAGCGCGGCGCATGCTGAACTGACCCGCAACAAGGGCAACATCGCACTGCTGCACATGGCCGGCGAACTGGGGTTGATTGATGCGACGGCGGCTGCGCAGGTGGCAGATGCCTACCGTGATTTCCGGGCCCGCCAGCACAAGTTGCGGCTCGATGGGCAATCCGCCGCGCGCGTACCGGTGGGCACCTGCGCGCACGAGGCCGCCCACGTGCGCGCGTTGTGGGAGCAGGTCTTCGGGCCCGCGCAATGAGGGCGCAGCGGCACGCGTTGCACACGTGGGGGGCATGCGCGGGTGTGGCGGCGCTGTCGGCGGCGTTTTCGTTCGTGCCGTGGCTATACGCGGTCGGGCTGTATCAACGCGACGCCGTGCGCGCAGGGCAGTGGTGGCGCATCGCTACCGCCATGTGGGTGCATCTGGACACGTGGCATTGGTTGGCGGATGCAATGGCGGCGGCAGGGCTGGTTCTGCTGCTGGCGCGCGTGTTGCGGCCGCAAGCCGTCGTTGGGGCGCTGGTGGTGTGCGGGGTGCTCGTGCAGATCGCCCTGCTCAGTCAGCCGACGGTGCAGTGGTATGGCGGGCTCTCTGGCGCGCTGCATGGCCTGGCGGCATGGGGCGGGCTGCGGCTGCTGAAACCGTCCACGGACGGGGCGGAGGAGCGCTTCTCACGCTGGATCGGCGTGGCGTTGTGCGTGGGCGTGCTGGTGAAGGTGTGGCTCGAACAATCGTGGCTGTCGCCCATCGCCTACGATCCGCACTGGGGGTTCGGCGTGGTACGCATCGCGCATGCTTTTGGCGCGGCGAGCGGATTGCTGATCTGGGTGCTGGGGGAATGGCGCGCCCAAGGCAGGAGACAGGCGCAGGGCTGATCGGCGGAGCAGTCACATGCCGATGCAGTGAAGAACGGACACGCTGGCGGGGCCAGGGTGTCCGTTTTGCGTTTACGTGATTGCGTGATTGCGCGATCAGGCCTTGCGACGGCCGAAGGTGAGCATGCCGCCGGCGAGTAGCAGGCCGGCCAGCCACAGGGGGAGAGCGCCGCCGCCGCCGCTCTGGTTCAGGGAACCCGTGCCGCTGGTGCCACCGCTGAAGGGCAGGGTGCCCGTGCCGGTGCCAGGGGTGGTCGTCGGCGGCGCCGTCACCGTGACGGAAGTCGAGGCCGAGGCCGTGCCGCCCAGATTATTCGTCACCGTGACCGTGAAGCTGTAGGTGCCTGCCGCGCTCGGCGTGAATGTGGCGGTGGTGTTGCCGTTGCTGTCCGGGCCGACCACCGTGGGAGTCACGCCCGGGCCGCTGGTCTGAGCCCACTGGACGCCCCCGCCGGACAGCGTATTGCCAAAGCCCGCGCCAACCACGGCCGTGAGCGTGACAGCGTTGTTGGCCACAATGGTGCTGGCCGAACTCGACACGCTGACCGTTGGCGTGCCGACCGACAGCGCGATGGCGGCTCCGGCATCCAGCATACCGGCCCCACAGATGCCGGGGTTCTGCGTGCAGAACGTACCGGCCGGGAATGCGCGCGCCGATTGGGTCAGGATCGCCTGAATATCGTCCACGCTCAGCGTGGGCTTGTGGGACAGCAACAGCGCAGCAACAGCAGCCACGTGCGGTGTGGCCATCGACGTGCCCATCTTGGTGGTGTAGTAGCTCGTGCCTGTGTCCGGTGTGGTGAGGCTCTGATTGGACAACGACACAATCTGCCTGCTGCTGACGGCACCACCGCTGCCCGTATTGATGATCGCACCCGGGCCGCCTCCGGGGGCGCTGAGCGTCGTACCGGTGCCCACGTTGGCGTAAACGGCGAGGTCGCCGTCGACCGTATGCGCTGTCACTGCAATGACGCCCTTGCAGTTTGCCGGCGAGCCGATCGTATTGAGACCGTCGTTGCCGGTCGCCACCACGATGGTGGCGCCACGGGCACGGGCCGCGCTGATGACGGATTGTTCTGCACTGGAGCATGCGCCTTGGCCGCCCAGACTCATGTTGACCACCTGCGCCATGGGCGAATTCGGCAGCAGGGCCGTGCCGCTCGCCCCAGGTACACCGCTCGCGCCGGTCACCCACGCCAGGGCATCCATGATGTCCGACGTGACACCGCCGCACTTGCCGAGGGCTCGGGCCATCTGAATCGTCACGTTGGGCGCAATGCCGGCAATGCCCACCGAGTTGTGTTGCGCGACGATCTGGCCTGTGACGAAGGTGCCGTGCCAGCTGCTGTCGGAAGCGCTGCCGCAATAGGTTGGATAGTCGGTGGCGTTTTGGCTGGTCACCCAGTCGCCTGGGTCGGTCGGGTTGGTGTCGCGGCCGGCCGGCGTGTCCAGCGGGTCGTTTTCAACAAAGCCCAGCGGCACCGTCTTGTGGCTGGCCGGGTCGGGCATCGCGTTGTAGACATCGTTGCTGATGAAGTCGTAGCCGGGGCGGATATTGGCACCCACGAAGTCCTCGTGATTGGCCAACAGACCCGTATCGATGACGGCGACATTGACCGTACTGGCGCCCTTGGTCGAATCCCACGCGGTTGTGATGTTGGCTCCGCCGACAGCCGGGGTAGCGGGGCCGTTGGCGACAACGGTGCTCGGCCACAGGCTCCACTGGTTCGCGAACATCGGATCATTGGGCACCGAGGTCGGGCGCATGATGCGGTCCGGCGACACGTACTCGAACTGGCCGCTGGCTTCCATCCGCTGGGCCACCGTCTGCGCGTCGGCAACCGACATCGTGCTCGGCAGCGTAACCACGTGTGCGCCGCCTGACATCGCGCGCTTGTAGGTCACCGGCAGTTGTGCGGCGACCGACCATCGTTGCACCGTCGCAACGTCCGCGCGCGCAACAGGCGCTCCGGCCGCAACCGATTGCGTCTTCAGCCCGCCATTTTTCTCTTTGACGATGAGCTGCGTCACCCATTGCAACTGCGGTGCTGGCGTGGCGGTTCTGCCCACCGCCAACGCCGGCACCGCGTGATACGACACCAGCCCGAGCGCTACCAGCGCGCGAGCCACACCCCCTGAGACTGCTGTCTTCATGCGAACTGCCCCGATTGTTTTTGTGATGAATTGAGAAATTTGCCAAGGCATTTTCCTGAAGGATTTCCATGCCGCGACTGTTCGTTGGTTTTAAGTAAAAACCCTAATATCGCTAGCCGAGGCAGGTATGGCGCTGGCAATTTCTGCCGGACGCGGGCGCACGTCGGCGTCGAGCCATAAAAAAACCGCCTCACACGGGAGGCGGTTTCGTGAAGCGCAGACCGGTATCAACGCGAAAGCGGACGCCGTTTCCAGCTGGCCAGCCCGGCAGCCATGAGCATGCCGGCCAGCCACAGCGGAAGCTCGCCGCCGCCGCCGCTGCTGCTATTAGTCGCAGTACTGCTACCCGTGGTCGTACTCGTACCCGAGCCCGATGTTGCGGCCGCCGTGGCAGTCACACTCGCCGTATCGGAGGCCGTAGCGCCCGAGCTGTTCGTCAACGTCACGCTGAAGCTGTACACGCCTGCAACGCCCGGCGTGAACGTGGCCGTGCTGACGCCGTTGGCGTCGGGGCCAGTCGTTGTCAAGGTGACGGGGGTTCCAGCGGTCTGGGCCCAGACGGTGCTGCTGGTCGTCTTGTTGTAGCCGGGGCCGCCTACGGACGTCAGCGTAACTGCCGTGTTGGCGGTCACGGTCGAGGCCGATGCTGCCGCGTGCACGGTCGGCGAACCTTGTGCCTGCGCGACGGCTGCACCGGCGTCCAGCGTCCCCGCTCCGCAAACGCCCGCGTGTGTTGCACAGTAAGTGCCAGCCACGAACGGTCGTGCCGATTGCCTGATGATCGCCGTGATGTTGTCTGGGGTGAGTGCAGGCTGAACCGACAGCATCAGCGCTGCGGTGGCAGCCACATGCGGCGTAGCCATCGACGTGCCGATGTCCTGGGCATAGGCGTCGCCCGTGGGCGAAGCCACCGGCGACATCGTCCCGGTGTTGGACAGCGACACAATTTTGCTGCCGGAGCCGGGAATGACCGTGCCCGAACCACCGCCAGGCGCACTGATCACCGTTTGCGTGCCGACATTGGCGTAGAACGCGTTATCGCCTTCCTGCGAATGGGCTGTCACGGCGATGGTGCCCGTACAGTTGGCGGGCGCATCCACGGGGCCCGCCTCGTTGCCGGTGGCCACCACAATCGTCACGCCCAACGCACGCGCTGCGGTAATGCTGTTCTGCTCCACCGTCGAGCAGCTCCCGGAGCCGCCCAGGCTCATGTTGATGACCTTGACCGGCGTCGGGTTGTTGGTGACGCCCGGCACCGAGCCGCCCGACAGCCACGTCACGGCATCCATGATGTCGGAGGTCGAGCCGCCGCACTTGCCCATCGCCCGCGCCATTTGCACGCGCACGCGCGGGGCAATGCCCGCGATGCCGATGCCGTTGTTGCGCTGCGCCCCGATCTGGCCGGCGACGAAAGTGCCATGCCAGCTGCTGTTTGCCGTGCTGCCGCAGAACGTCGGGTAGGAGGCGGCGTCGCTGCTGGTTACCCAATCGCCCGGGTCGGACGGGTCGGTATTCGTGAGCGTGTTGTTGGCGCCGTTGTTGACGAATCCGGAAGGGATCGTGTTGCCCGTTTTCGGGTCCGAGCTGCCGGTCATGGCGGTGCTGCTGACGAAGTTGCGGCCCGTGCCGAAGTTCAGCCCGGCAAAGTCGGCATGGTCTGCGCGGATGCCGGTATCGACAATGCCAATGCCTACGGTATTGACGCCGGTGGTGGTATCCCACGCGGCCGTCACGTTGGCGCCGCCGGGCGCACTGGCGCTCGGCGGCAGCAGGTTCCATTGCTGACCGAACAGCGGATCGGTGGCCAGCGCCATCGGCCGCATGATGCGGTCGGGCGACACATATTCGAACTCGCCGCTGGCTTCCATGCGCTGCGCGACGGTCTGGGCGTCTTCCAGCGTCATGACGTTGGGCAGCGTCAGTACGTGTGCCCCGCCCGACATCGGGCGCTTGTATATCATCGGCAACTGTGCTGCCGCCGACCAGCGTTGCACGGTTGCCACGTCTGCGCGTGTGGCCGCGCCGTCTGTTGCAACCGTTTGCGTCTTCAATGCCGTGCTTTTCTCTTTCACGACCAGCTGCGTCACCCATTGCAGCTGCGTATTGAACGTGGTGGATTTCTCCACGGCCAGTGCTGGCGCAACGTGATATGACACCAGCCCAAGCGCCACCAGCGCCTGCACTACACCCCCGGGAACCATCGTCTTCATCAGAGCAGTCCTATTTTTTGTAAGGAATTGCAAAGCTTGCGTTTGCATTGTCCAAAAGGATTGAGACAGCGTGGCGTAGATCGTATTAGGTATAAACCCTAGTACCTGCGGCCGGAAGGGGTATGCAAAGGAGCTGGCGCAAATGAAAACCGCCTCCACATGGGAGGCGGTCTTGTTCAAGCCAAAGGCAACTCAATGCGGCAATGCGCGCTTGCGTCGGCATGCGAGCCCCAGCGCCAGCAGCACGGCTGCGCCGGCCAGCGGCACGGCACCACCGCCCCCGCCACCACCGCCGCTGCTGGTACTGCCCGTCGATCCGCCAGACCCCGTCGTGCCACTGCCCGTGCCGGCCGGGGCCGTGTTCTGGGCATAACTGACGGCACCGGCGGTATCCAGCAGGCCCGCGCCGCAGATACCGGTGTTCACGGCGCAAAACGTGCCGCTCGGATGCGGGCGCGCGGTCTGCTTCAGGCCAGCCAATACCTGCGCGTTCGACAACTGTGGTTGCACGCTCAGCATCAGCGCGATGGTGCCGGCTGTTTCCGGCGTCGAGAAGCTCGTACCTGCCACCGACTTGACCGTGGGGTTGCCGACGCTCTGCGTGCCGTCGTTGGAGTCGGCCCGGATAACGGAAACGGGTTCAGCACAAGTCGCCGGACTTGTACTCGTAACGACCTTCGAGTTGCCGCAGCCACCCCCGGGCGCGGACAGCGCCACCTGCGGCCCCACGTTCGCGTAGCTGGCATTCTCGCCGCTGTCGACGTGTGCGGTGACGGCGATGGCGCCTGTGCAATTGGCCGGCGCGTCAACGGTCTGCGCGGCTTCATTGCCGGCGGCCGCCACCACGATGGCGCCGCGTGCGGCCAGTTGGTTCACCGCATCCTGTTCTGCCGCAGAGCACTGCGTTGTGCTGCCCAGGCTCACGTTCACCACACGCGCCGGGTTGGCGTTGGTCGGCACGCCGGATACATTGATGCCGCCCGCCCACAACATGCCGTCTACCGTGTCGGACAGCAACGCGCCGCATTTGCCCGACACGCGTACCGGCACGATGGGCGTGTTCCAGCCGACCCCTGCGATATCGACCGCATTGTTTGTCTGGGCGGCGAGCACGCTGCTGACCTCGGTGCCATGCCAGCTGCTATTGGCGATGTCGCTGCTGGTGCAGCCCGAAATGTTTGCTACATCCGTGCTCGTTACGCCATCGCCCAGGTCATGCGCGTCCGTTCCACGGCCGAAGGAGTTACCCGCACGCGCCGGGTCCGAGATGAAGTTGTATCCCGGCAGGATCTTGCCCGACAGATCGGGGTGATCGGTGTAGCCGGTATCGACCACCGCCACCACGATGTTCGCCGAGCCCTGCGTGATGCTCCACGCCGAGGCCGCGTTGATGCCGCCCGGCACCAGCGCCGGCGCGGCCAGGTTGTTCTGCGTGGCGAACAGCGGATCGTTCGGAATGGTGTTGGGCCGCAGGATGCGATCAGGCACCACATAGGCGACGCGGGCGTCCTGCGCGATCTTGTCCACGGTAGCCTGGATGCTGGCGGCATCGGTCAGGCCGGTGTGCATGAGTTGCGCGTTGGTGCCCAGCGTGCGCTTGACCTGCAGCGTGCTGCCCGCCGCTTGCGCCACCGACAGCAAGCGGTTGCTTGCCTCGCTGGCCGAGAGCGTCTTGCGTGTGCCGCTCGTGTCGTCGCGCCATTTGATGATCAGGTCACCAGTGTATTGCGGCTGCGGCGTGGCAGCTGCGGCGGCTTGGCTGCCCATCACCCAGGCAAGGCAGGCAAGGCCGGCGCCTGCGCGGAGCCAAGACTTCAACCGGAAGAGGGAGGGGGTCATCAGCGCGTGCTCCGTGGTGTCTTGTTGTAATGAGAAACGTCGTCAGGATGTGATCGTTGACAGACCGTTACACAGAACCAAAGGTAGCACGCGACTCGCCCGCCTGATGTGGTGGTGCAGGAAGATCACGTTTGCGAACGGAAAAGCCGCTCTGTGCGCTGCAGCCGAAGCAGCATACGGGCTTGGCGAGGGTAGGTGGCGCCCGAAACCGGACGCCAGACGGCACCCCATCCTTCACAGTGTGGAGTGGTGTTGCGGTCTTTCAGCGTTGGATCTTCATGACGCGATCCGGATCGGCCGAAGCGATGCCCGGGGTGCCGCGCAACGCTGCCACCGCGCCTTCCAGCGTGGCCGATGCATCGCCCGAGCTGGCGCGCACCACCCAGAATCCACCCGACATCGGCCGAACCACCGCGAAGGCCAGGCGCGGCGTCGCGCGGGCGCCTGCAGCATCCAGCACGCCTTGCACGGTGGCGGATGACGTGGTCGGCGTGCTCAGGCCGATGATGACGTCGCCCAGACTGTGCGCAGCCGACACGGACGCCGGCGGCTGGGTGTTGGACGAGGCTGGGTCCATGGCAGGCGGCTTGCCCGGATCAATGGCCGGCACGGACTTGCACGCGGCCAGCAGGCACAGGCCGAGGGCCACCGCCAGCGAAGGCTTGGCGGACGACAGCAGGGATCGGGGGCGGGCAGCCGATTGCGCAATGCGGGCCATGCGGGCCATGAGGTTCTCCTTGGATTCGGTAGGGGGTGTCTGTGGCGCGTGCAGCCGGAACCTTCGTGCCAACCATGGCAGCAATGGTTCCGGTATAGGCGATCACTGTGCCACGCGGCGGGATTTCCGCGCCGAGGATTCCGGTGCCGATTGCGCGCGGCCCGCGGCGAGCATCTCGTCCGCATGGCGGCGCGTGGTGTCGGTGAGCGACGCGCCGCCCAGCATGCGGGCAATCTCATCAACGCGGCCCGTGGCGTCCAGCACCACGAGGTCGGACCGCGTGCTGCCGGCCACCGTCTGCTTGGCGACCTGAATGTGGTGATTGGCGAGCGCGGCCACTTGCGGCAGGTGAGTGACGCACAACACCTGGCGGCGCATGCCGAGTTCTCGCAGGCGTCGGCCCACGACTTCTGCCACCGCACCGCCGATGCCGGAGTCCACTTCGTCGAAGATGAGCGTGGGGGTCGGGCTCGCCTCGCTGGCAATCACCGAGATGGCCAGGCTGATCCGCGCCAGCTCGCCGCCCGAGGCGACTTTCGCCAAAGGCCGCGGCGATACCCCCGCATGCCCGGCGACGAGGAATTCGACTTGCTCCAGCCCCGCTGCGCTGCCGTGTTCCAACGCGTGCAGCGCGATGTCGAAGCGCCCGCCGGCCATCGAGAGGCCTTGCATGGCACCGGTCACAGCGTCGGCCAGCTCGCGCGCGGCCTTGGCGCGGGCGCGCGACAGCGCTTGCGCGACCGTCATGTAGGCGGCGTGGGTTTGCGCTTCCTGCGCCTGCAGCGCATCAAGGTCGGATGCGGCTTGCAGTGCCGCCAATTGCGCCTGGCGTTCAGCCAGTTCGGCAGGCAGCGTTTCGGGGGCCACGCGGTATTTGCGCGCCATGGTGTGCAGCGCCTGCATGCGCGCGTCGACTTCTGCCAGCCGGTCCGGGTCCAGCTCTGCGCGATCGGCGTAGCGGGCGAGCGTGTGCACGGCTTCCTGGATCTGCACCTCGGCCGGCTCCAGCGCGGCCAGCACATCGGCCAGCGCGGGGTCGATCTCGGCCAGTTCACGCAGCGTATGGAGCGTCGCGCCCAGTTGCGTGAGCACCGCGCCTTCCGACTCGGACAGGCCATCCAGCGCCGCGCGCGTGCCCTCGATCAGGCTGGCCGCGTGCGACAGCCGGTGGTGCTCGGCCTGTACCTCTTCCCACTCGCCAGGCTGCGGGCCAAGCTTCTGCAATTCGTTGACCTGCCATTCGATGCGCTCGCGTTCGAGCTGGGCTTCGCGCGATTGCTGCTCGGCGGCTTCGCGCAGCCGCACCACGGCGTGCCATTCCCGGTAGTGTTCGCCGACCACGCGCACGGCACCTTCCAGGCCGGCGTGGGCGTCGAGCAGGCTGCGCTGCGCATCCGTCTTGAGCAGCAATTGATGTGCGTGCTGGCCGTGGATGTCGACCAGCTGCTCGCCCACTTCGCGCAGTTGCGCCAGCGTGACGGCCGCGCCGTTGATGAAGGCTTTGCTGCGGCCGGCCGCATCGACGGTGCGGCGCAGCAGGATCACGCCCTCGTCGTCGTGCAGCTCGTGCGCCTCGAGCCATGCGGACACATGCGGATGCACGTCGAACTCGGCGGTGATGTCGGCGCGCGGCGCGCCTTCACGGACGACGGCGGCATCGGCGCGCTCGCCCAGCGTGAGTGCGAGTGCATCGATCAGGATGGATTTGCCCGCGCCGGTCTCGCCCGTGAACACGGTAAAACCGTCGGCCAGATCGAGATCCAGCGCATGAACGATGACGAAATCGCGGATGGTGAGGCTGCGCAGCATGGAAGAGGTGTTAGAGCCGGTTATCTTCGGTCGGGTACTCGTGCCAGTGCAGCTTCTTGCGCAGCGTGGCGTAGTAGTTGTAGCCGATCGGGTGCAGCAGCTGCACCGTGCGCTCCGAGCGGCGCACCACGATGCGGTCGCCGGGGAGCAAGGACGTGAGCGACTGCATATCGAAGTTGACGCTGGCATCGCGCCCGCTGGTGACCTGGATGACCACCTCCGCGTCTTGCGGAATGACGATCGGCCGGTTCGACAGCGCGTGCGGCGCGATGGGCACCAGCACCAGACCCGAAAGCGCCGGATGCAGGATCGGCCCGCCGGCGGACAGCGCATACGCCGTCGAGCCCGTGGGCGTGGAAACGATCAGGCCGTCCGAACGCTGGTTGTACATGAAGAAGCCGTCGACCGACACGGCCAGTTCCACCATGCCCGAGGTGCCCGAGCGGTTGACCACCACGTCGTTGAAGGCGAGGGCTGAGAAGATGACCTCGTCGTCGCGCACGACCTGGGCCTGCAGCAGCGTGCGGATTTCGGCTTCGTAGCGGCCCGACAACATGTCGGGCAGCACGGTGTGCACGTCGTCGAACGGGATGTCGGTCATGAAGCCGAGCCGCCCGTGGTTGACGCCGATCACAGGGACGCCGGCGCCTGCCAGGTGGCGCCCGATGCCGAGCAGCGTGCCGTCGCCGCCGAGCACGACGGCCACATCGGCGTGGCGCGCCATCTCTTCGGGCGGCAAGGCAGGGTAATCCTGTACGCCGATGTTGAGCGCCGTTTCGCGCTCGAACACAATGTCATGCCCGCGCGCGGCAATGCACGACGCCAGTTCCATGAGCGGGCCGGCGATGTTGGCGGCCGAATACCGGCCGACCAGCGCAACGGTCTTGAAAGGCGAGACAGGCGAGGCGGCGGGAGCTTGCGGGGCCACGGCGGACGGGGGAGTCGACATGCGCGCATTACACCATATCGATATGACCGTCGCCACGTCAGCGCATGTTTAGTGGAGAAACGCCGACATCACCCGTAGATTGGCGCCGATTTTGCGTAAAATTGAAGAATCATGGACAAGCGCGCCACCATCCTCCTCAAGACCTTGATCGAACGGTATATCGCCGAGGGGCAGCCCGTGGGCTCACGCACCTTGTCGAAGTATTCGGGGCTCGATCTGTCGCCGGCCACCATCCGCAATGTGATGTCCGACCTGGAGGAGATGGGCTTCATCGCCAGCCCGCACACCTCAGCCGGGCGCGTGCCGACGCCGCGCGGCTACCGTCTCTTTGTCGATACGATGCTGACGGCCAGCCCGCTGGATGTGCTGAGCACGCAGGACCGCATGGCGCAGCAGATGGTGGGCGCGATTGCCGAGCAGGTGCGCTCGCAACTGGCGTCGCATGGTTCGGAATCGTCGCAGCGGGTGATTGCCGCGGCGGCACAAACCTTGTCCAACCTCTCGCAGTTTGCCGGCATCGTGATGACGCCGCGTCGCACGCATGCGTTCCGGCAGATCGAATTCTTGCGGCTGTCGGAGTCCCGCATCCTGCTGATCGTCGTCACGCCCGAGGGCGACGTGCAGAACCGCATCATCCATACCGATACGCCTTACAGCCCGTCGCAACTGGTGGAAGCGGCCAACTACATCAACGCGCACTACGGCGGTCAGACGTTCGACGCCGTGCGTGAAAGCCTGCGCGGCGAGTTGTCTGCGCTGCAGGCCGACATGACCGCGCTGATGCAGGCGGCCGTGGAGGCGGGCAGCAGTGCTGCGTCGGAAGAAGAACCGGTCGTCATCTCGGGCGAGCGCAAGTTGCTGGATGTGGAGGATCTCTCGTCGTCCATGGATAAGCTGCGCCGGCTCTTTGCCGTGTTCGAGCAGAAGACCGGCCTGCTGCAACTGCTTGACGTATCGAGCCGTGCCGAGGGCGTGCAGATTTTCATCGGCGGCGAAAGCAGCCTCGTGCCACACGAAGACATGGCGGTCATCACCGCGCCGTACGAGGTGGACGGCAAGATCGTCGGCACGCTGGGCGTGATCGGGCCGATGCGCATGGCGTATGAGCGCGTGATTCCGATTGTGGATATCACGGCCAAGCTGCTGTCCAGCACGCTCAGCCAGTATTGAGGCAACGCGGCTGCAGCGGGCAGAGCGGCCCGCCAATATCTCAGGCTGAAAATTCCTCAAATGCCGCGAGCGCATGCGTGGCGTACATCATCGAAGGTCCGCCTCCCATATAGACGGCTGTTCCCAACACGTCTTCCAGTTCGGCACGGGTTGTGCCGAGTTTGACCAGCGCCTGGACATGGAAGCCGATGCAGTCGTCGCAGCGGCTGGCGATGGCGATCCCCAGCGCCACCAGTTCTCGTGTCTTCTTGCTCAGCGCACTGTCTTTTGTGCCGGCTGTCGCAAGTTGGCTGAATGCGGTCATCAATTCCGGTTGCGAAGCGCGCAGGCTGCGCATTTGCGCAGACACATCTTTGACCACGATTTTGAATTCGGGCATGCCGCTCATGACAGTGCTCTCCTGGGCTGGGCGTCGAGTGTGGGAGTGCAGGTCGGGCGTATCAGCGCAAGCGGCCGCGTGCATCCCTTGGAGCATTTTCGTCCGCACGCAGGAGCGAGGTCATGATGTAGCGCAACGACGCGCTTAGAAACTGCCCGTGAACTGATACCGCCCGCCCGGGTGCCACATGGTCGCCACCGAGGCGACCTGGCCCTGCGATAGCGTCTTTCGGCGCAGCATCAGGCAGGGCTCGCGCACGTCCATGTGCAGCATCTCTGCGATCTCGCGCGGCGGCAGGCGCGCCTCGATGCCGTAATCCACGCCCTGCAACGGAGCGGCACGCATGAGGTACGCGTTTGGGGTGGTCTGCGTGAAATCCTGTTCCATGTAGTCGGGCGCCAGCGCGGCATTCACCCAACGGTCTTCCACCTGGATCGGCAGGTCGTTTTCGAAATGCACGATCAGTGAATGGAAGAGCACGCGGCCCGCCGGCACGCCAAACGAAGCCGCCATCGCTTCGTTGGCGCGGGCGCGTTCCAGCTTGTGCAGCTCGGCACGATGCTGATGGCCGCGCGCAGCAATTTCTTCGGCGATGTTGCGGATCGCCACCAGCGTTGCCTGGTACTTCTGCTGCGCGACGAACGTCCCCAGCCCCTGCACGCGCGTGAGGATCTGCTCGGCGGTCAGCTCGCGCAGCGCGCGGTTGACCGTCATGCGCGACACGCCAAAGGTCTGCGCGAGCGTCGTCTCCCCCGGAATCATTTCACCCTCCTGCCATTCGCCGCTGCGGATGCGCGCGAGGATGTCTTCCTTGATGCGCTGGAAAGCGGGGGTGCTTGGGGAGGAGTCGTGTGACATGAGCGTGGCTTGCGGTGCGGTTTTGGTAGCCGATGTGATGCGCGGATGGCGGTCATCATCAGGGTTTGTTCTTAGCTTGTAAAGTTTTCTTGCCTAAGTTGTATATACAACATAAGATGCGCTCCAGGACAAAGGAGTTCGCAGGAGACCTCACATGAATGCCCCGACCAACGCCGCCCACCTGACCAACGATCCGCGCTATGACGCCTCGCGCGAAATCCGCGCCCCGCGCGGTACCGAGCTGCACTGCAAGAGCTGGCTGACCGAAGCGGCTTACCGCATGCTGCAGAACAACCTCGACCCGGATGTGGCCGAGAACCCCAAGCACCTCGTCGTCTACGGCGGCATTGGCCGGGCCGCACGCGACTGGGCCTGCTTCGACAAGATCCTGGAAACGCTGCGCGAGCTGAACGATGACGAATCGCTGCTGGTGCAGTCGGGCAAGCCGGTCGGCGTGTTCAAGACGCACCCGGATGCGCCGCGTGTGCTGATCGCCAACTCGAACCTCGTGCCCAAGTGGGCGAACTGGGAACACTTCAACGAGCTGGATCGCAAGGGCCTGTTCATGTACGGCCAGATGACTGCGGGCAGCTGGATCTACATCGGTAGCCAGGGCATCGTTCAGGGCACCTACGAGACGTTTGCCGAAGCCGGCCGCCAGCATTACGACGGCAAGCTGGCCGGTCGCTGGATCCTGACGGCGGGCCTGGGCGGTATGGGCGGCGCACAGCCGCTGGCCGCCACGCTGGCCGGCGCCGTGTCGCTGAACATCGAGTGCCAGCAATCGAGCATCGACTTCCGCCTGCGTACGCGGTACCTCGACAAGCAGGCCAAGGACATCGACGATGCATTCAACCTGATTCGCCACCATTGCGAGCGCGGCGAGGCAGTGTCCATCGGCCTGCTCGGCAATGCGGCGGAAATCTTGCCGGAGCTGGTCAAGCGTGCCCGCGCCGGTGGCCTGAAGCCGGATCTGGTGACCGACCAGACCTCGGCGCATGATCTGGTCAACGGCTACCTGCCGGTCGGCTGGACGGTCGAGCAATGGCGTGCTGCGCAACGCGATCCGTCGCAGCACGCCCGCCTGACCGACGAGGCTGCCAAGTCGTGCGCCGTGCACGTGCAAGCGATGCTCGACTTCCAAGCCATGGGCATCCCGACCGTCGACTACGGCAACAACATCCGTCAGGTGGCGTTCGACCAGGGCGTGAAGAATGCCTTCGACTTCCCGGGCTTCGTGCCGGCCTACATCCGTCCGCTGTTCTGCGAGGGCAAGGGCCCATTCCGCTGGGTGGCGCTGTCCGGCGATCCGGAAGACATCTACAAGACCGACGCCAAGATCAAGGAACTCTTTCCGCACAACACGCATGTGCATCGCTGGCTCGACATGGCGCGTGAGCGCATCGCATTCCAGGGGCTGCCCGCGCGTATCTGCTGGCTGGGCCTGGGCGAGCGTCACCTGGCTGGGCTGGCCTTCAACGAGATGGTCAAGAACGGCGAACTGAAGGCGCCGATCGTGATCGGCCGCGATCACCTCGACACGGGCTCCGTCGCGAGCCCCAACCGCGAAACCGAAGCCATGCGCGATGGCACCGACGCCGTGTCGGACTGGCCGCTGCTCAACGCGCTGCTGAACACTGCCGGTGGCGCGACGTGGGTGTCGCTGCACCATGGCGGCGGCGTCGGTATGGGCTATTCGCAGCACTCGGGCGTGGTGATCGTCGCTGACGGCACGGACGCCGCGGCCAAGCGTCTTGGTCGTGTGCTGGTCAACGATTCGGGCTCCGGCGTCATGCGCCACGCCGATGCCGGCTACGAGACTGCCATCGCCTGCGCCAAGCGCAATGGCCTGAAGCTGCCGATGATCGGCTAAGTTAAAGACTCAGACGTACGGATTCCTATGAACACCATGACCACGCCCCCCATCCTCACGCTGCAACCCGGCGAGATGACCTTTGACGACCTGCGCCGCGTGTGGCTCGCCCCCACGCCTGTCGCACTGTCCGGTGACTGCGCGGCCGCGATCGAAGCTTCTGCGGCCACCGTGCAGGCGATCGTCGCCAAGGGCGCGCCGGCCTACGGCATCAACACCGGGTTCGGCCTGCTGGCCAAAACGCAAATCGCCACGCACGAGCTGGAGCGCCTGCAACGCAATCTGATCCTGTCGCACGCCGTCGGCACGGGCGAAGACCTGAACGACAGCGTGGCGCGCCTCGTGTTGCTGATGAAAGCGGCCAGCCTCGCACGCGGATACTCGGGCGTGCGCCGGGTCGTGATCGACACGCTACTGGCGCTGCTGAACGCCGGCATCGTGCCGTGCATTCCATCGAAGGGTTCGGTGGGCGCATCGGGCGATCTGGCACCGCTGGCGCACATGACGCTGGCCCTGCTGGGCGAGGGCGATGTGCGGGTGAATGGCGTACGCACTCCGGCACGTGCAGCACTGGCTGCCGCCGGTATCGAGCCGATTGCGCTGGCGGCCAAGGAAGGCCTGGCGCTCATCAACGGCACGCAGGTGTCGACCGCGCTGGCGCTCAACGGCCTGTTCCTGGCCGAGCGCTTGCTGCAAGCCGCCACCGTTGCCGGAGCGTTGTCGGTGGATGCCGCCAAGGGCAGCGATGCGCCGTTCGACCCGCGCGTGCACACCGTGCGTGGCCAGCCAGGGCAGATCGCCACCGCTGCGGTGTACCGCAACCTGCTGGCGGGCAGCGCCATCCGCCAGTCGCACCTCGTGGGCGACAAGCGCGTGCAAGACCCGTACAGCCTGCGCTGCCAGCCGCAAGTCATGGGCGCGTGCTTCGACCTGATCCGTCAGGCCGGCGCCACGTTGCTCACCGAAGCCAACGCGGTGACCGACAACCCGCTGGTCTACGCCGACGCCGGTGAAGTGATCTCGGGCGGTAACTTCCACGCCGAGCCGGTGGCGTTTGCCGCCGACATGCTCGCGTTGGCGATTGCCGAGATCGGCGCGCTGTCCGAGCGCCGCATCGCGCTGCTGATCGACTCCACGCTGTCGGGCCTGCCGCCGTTCCTGGTCGAGCAGCCGGGGCTGAACTCCGGCTTCATGATCGCGCACGTCACTGCCGCCGCGCTGGCCTCGGAAAACAAGACGTTCGCCCACCCGGCCAGCGTCGACAGCCTGCCGACCTCCGCCAACCAGGAAGACCACGTCAGCATGGCGACCTTCGCGGGTCGCCGTCTGCAGGACATGGCAGAGAACACCGCCACCATCGTCGGCATTGAAGCACTGGCGGCAGCGCAGGGCATCGACTTCCACAAGCCGCTGGCGACGTCCGACACGCTGCAGCATGCACATGGTTGCATCCGCACGCGCGTGGCGTACTACGGTGAAGACCGCCTGTTCGCCCCCGACATCGAAGCCGCCCGCCGCCTTGTGCTCGACGGCAGCCTCGGCGATTCGTGCCGCGCCCATGTCAGCGCACTCTCGCTCGGTTGACCATGCTCGCCCAAGCTGAACCGAACGTCTGGCAAGGCCGCGTCGACGCGGAAGAGGGCCCGCTGGGCTTGCGTTGGCACCAGACCGTGCGCCGCATCGATGCATCGACGCCGTTGGCCAACACCGTCGCGTTGGCGGGTTTCGCGTGCGATGCAGGTGTCGCGCGCAACCATGGGCGAACCGGTGCGCAGGCGGGGCCGGCCGCCATCCGCAAGATGCTCGCCAACTTGCCGGCGCGTGCCGGCCGGGTGGTCGTTGACGCGGGCGATGTGACCTGCCATGGCGACGCGCTGGAAGATGCGCAGGGCGCGTTGTCTGGTGTGCTGCACGATCTGCTCGACCGCGGTGCGTTTCCGATCGCGCTCGGCGGCGGGCATGAGATCGCATGGGCATCGTTCGGTGGCTTGGCGCGGCATCTGGCGGCGAAATCCGATCAGCCGCCGCGTATCGGCATTCTCAACCTGGATGCGCATTTCGATTTGCGCGCGGGCGAACGCGGCAGCTCCGGCACACCCTTTCGCCAGATCGCCGAAGAGTGCGCGCGGCGCGGCTGGCCGTTCCACTACGCGTGCCTGGGCGTGAGCACCTACGCCAATACCGAAGCGCTGTTCGCGCGTGCGCGTCAGCTCGGCGTGCGCTGGATGCACGACGATGAAATGGACGTCACGCAGCTCGCCCACGTCCTGAAGGTGGTTGAGGTGTTCTTGAGCCAGGTGGACCACGTCTATTTGACAATGTGCCTGGACGTGCTCCCGGCCGGCGTTGCCCCGGGCGTGAGTGCACCGTCCGCGCGCGGCGTGGCAATGGACGTGATCGAGCCCATCGTCGATCACGTGGTCAGTTCGGGCAAGCTGCGGCTGGCGGATGTGGCGGAGTTGAACCCGTCGCTCGACATTGATCATCACACGGCCCGTGTCGCGGCCCGCCTGGTGGCACGGGTGGCAGACGGCATTGGCCTGCAAGGAACCGCACATGGCTGATCCGGCCAACCCGCACTGGGATGCGCTCTGGACCAACGTCCACCTCGCTACCCTCACCGCCGATGCCGACGGCTACGGCGAGATCCGCGACGGTGCCATCGCCGTCAAGGACGGCCGCATTGCATGGCTTGGCTACCGTGCCGATCTGCCCGCCAATGCCCGCGCCACACGCGAGCACGATGGCGGCGGCACGTGGCTCACACCCGGCCTGATCGATTGCCATACGCACCTCGTCTACGCAGGCAACCGCAGCAATGAATTCGAAGCGCGCCTGAACGGCGTGCCTTATGAAGAGATCGCGCGCGCGGGCGGCGGCATCCTGTCCACCGTGCGCGCCACGCGGGCGGCCAGCGAAGGCGCTTTGGCCGAAGCCAGCCTGCCACGCCTGAACGCGCTGCGCGCCGAAGGCGTCACCACCGTCGAAATCAAATCCGGCTACGGCCTCGATCTGGAAACCGAGCGCCGCATGCTGCGTGTCGCACGCCGCTTGGGCCAGTCGTTGCCGGTGCGGGTGCGCACAACGTTCCTCGGCGCGCACGCCGTGCCGCCAGAATTCGCCAGCCGCGCCGATGACTACATCGATTACCTCTGCGTCGACGTGCTGCCCGCACTGGCTGCAGAAGGTCTGGTCGATGCTGTTGACGCCTTCTGCGAAACCATCGGCTTCACGCCCGCACAAACGGCGCGCATGTTCGACGCCGCGCAGCGCCTGGGGCTGCCGGTCAAGCTGCATGCCGAGCAGCTCTCCGATCAAGGCGGCGCGGCATTGGTCGCGCGCTACGGCGGCCTTTCTGCCGATCACCTCGAATGCCTGACCGAGGCTGGCATTGCAGCCATGGCTCAGGCTGGCACGGTGGCCGTGCTGCTGCCTGGCGCGTTCTACTGCCTGCGCGAAACACGCCTGCCGCCGATGGCCGCCCTGCGTGCCGCCGGTGTGCCGATGGCCGTATCGACCGACTGCAACCCCGGCACGTCGCCCTTGTCGTCGATGCTGCTGGCGATGAACATGGCATGCACGCTGTTCCGCTTGACGCCGCTGGAAGCGCTGACCGGCGCTACGCGTCACGCCGCCGCTGCGCTGGGTCTGTCGGGCACGTGCGGTGTGCTTGCCCCGGGTTGCGCGGCCGACTTCGCGCTCTGGCGCATCGATCGGCCGGCCGATCTGGCTTATGCGATGGGGCTCAACCCGTGTGCTGGTGTGGTTAAGGATGGCACCGTGGTGGCGTAAGGAACGCGCGATGACTCGGCTCGTATAATCGGCCGGGTCTATCGCGAACCTGCGCCCATGTCCTTCTTGCCCGAACCCCTGTTCCAGCACGGCCAGCCCGATCGCACAGCGATCCTGCTCGTCAATCTCGGCACACCCGACGGCACATCGCCGCGCGAGGTGGGCCGCTACCTGCGTCAGTTTCTGTCTGACCCACGCGTGGTGGAGATTCCGCGCGCCGCGTGGTGGTTCATCCTCAACGTGCTGATCCTGCCGCTGCGCTCGCGGGCGTCGGCGCACAAGTACGAAAGCATCTGGCTACGCGAGGCCAACATGACGGGTTCGCCGCTGCTCGTCTACAGCGAGCGCCAGGCGCATGCGCTGCAGCAGTTGCTGAACGCTCAGGGCCACGACGTGGTGGTCGCCTGCGCGATGCGTTATGGCAATCCGTCGATCCCGTCGGTCATGCAGGCGCTGCGCAAGCAGAGCGTCGAGCGCATTCTCGTGTTGCCGATGTATCCGCAGTATTCCGGCACCACCACCGCGACGGCCTTCGATGAGGTCTTCCGCGTGCTGGGCGAAATGCGCAATCAGCCGGAGTTGCGACTGGTCAAGCATTTCCACGATGACCCCGCTTACATCAATGCGCTGCACCAGCAGGTGGGCGCGTATTGGGCGCAGCACGGTGCGCCCGACTTTGCGCATGGCGACAAACTGCTGCTGTCGTTCCATGGCGTGCCGCGACGTACGCTGGAGTTGGGCGATCCGTATCACTGCGAATGCCTGAAGACAGGCCGCTTGCTGGGCGAAGCGCTCGGCCTGCAGCCGGGGCAGTACCTGGTCACGTTCCAGTCGCGCTTTGGCCGCGCCGAATGGCTGCAGCCATATACCGCGCCCACCCTGGAAGAGCTTGGCCGGGTCGGCACCAATCGCGTCGACGTGTTCTGCCCGGGCTTCCCGGCCGATTGCCTGGAGACGCTGGAAGAGATCGCCATGGAAGGGCAGTCCACCTTCCGTGTCGCCGGCGGCAAGGACTTTCATTACATCCCGTGCCTGAACGACAGCGAAGCGTGGATCGCCGGCATTGCCGACATTGCGCTGGCGCATCTGCAGGGCTGGCCGCTTACGCTCGCGCATCCGCATGTGCTGGAAGCCAGCCGCACACGAGCGCAGAGCAAGGGTGCCGCCGCATGAAAGTGAGCACCGACGCCGCCGAGCGCGTGCGCATCGACAAATGGCTGTGGGCGGCGCGCTTCTTCAAGACGCGTTCGCAGGCCACCGATGCGGTGGAGCGCGGTCGCGTGCAGATCAACGATCAGCCGGTTCGCCCCGCGAAGGACGTCAAAATTGGCGACCACGTGCGAGTGCACGCGCATGAACAACAGTGGGAAGTGGAAGTATTGGCGCTCGCAGAAGTGCGCGGCCCCGCCTCGATCGCGCAAACACTCTACGCCGAGACGGACACCAGTCGCTTAAAACGCGAAGAGAGCGCAGACAGACGCCGGCTGTATCGAGAACCCGCCACACAGATTGCGGGCCGGCCGACCAAGCGAGACCGGCGACGCATCGACAAACTCGGCGGAGAATGAAGCATGCCGCGCGAGTGTGTGCTAACTTGATACGCTCAAGCCGCGCGCCATCTGCTGCATCTGCGCAGGCTTGATGATGTAGTGCTTGAAGAAGGCCTTGCCGCTACCGTACTCCGTATAACGCGGCGTGACGGCGCCAGACAGGCAAATGAACGTTGTGGCTGCGGTCAGGGTCAACAGCAGCAGCACGGTCAGAACGGGCAGCTTGTTATGCATGGTACGAACCCTCAAAGAAGCTCGCGCCCCCCAGTATTTTCTTGCATCATAGGCGGCCAATTGGGGCGCCGCAATTGCTGTGCCGTTGCAGTCTGATGAAAGTTGTAACCCCATATTTCGTGATGCACGGCGCACAGTTGCTGCGCATCCGGCGCCCTTGAAAAGCGCGCCAACTGCCCCATAACGGGGACAAATCGTTTGTAAACATCCAGCGGATCGTCTTCAGGCATATGCCGTGCGTCGATCCTCTTTATCCAGCGCTATGAAACACACTCCGGACACCCCCTCGAACTCGGACATGCCAGCGGACACCCAAGCCACCCAGCCGAACCCATCGGCGACGGGCCAGGCGGCCCACGCCTATTCGAGCCAGGCGCAGCGCGCGAGCGCCGACGCCCAGGCTGTCGCCGGTGACGAAGCCGCTGTGGCAGAAGCCGTGGCCGACATGGATGTCGCTGAACTGCGCCGTCAACTGGAAGCCGCTGAAGAAAAGGCACGCCAGAATTACGAAAACTGGGCGCGCGCCACGGCCGAAGGCGAGAACATCCGCCGCCGTGGTCAGGACGATGTGGCTAAGGCCCACAAGTTCGCCATCGAAGGCTTTGCCGAATACCTGCTGCCTGTGATGGACAGCCTGCAGGCCGCCTTGGCTGACACGTCGGGCGACGCCACCAAGCTGCGTGAGGGCGTTGAACTCACGCTCAAGCAGCTCTACGCCGCGTTCGAAAAGGGCCGTGTGACCGAGCTGAACCCGGTGGGTGAAAAGTTCGATCCGCATCGCCATCAAGCCATCTCGATGGTGCCCGCTGATCAAGAAGCCAACACCGTGGTGACAGTGCTCCAGCGCGGCTACACGCTGGCCGATCGCGTGCTGCGCCCGGCCCTCGTGACGGTGGCGGCGCCCAAGTAAGCCCCGCGCCCCATGATCCGGAACACAGCGACTTCGCACGACGCCCAAGGCACGATCCCGGTCGACAAGACCGCGTTCGCGGCGTTCGGCATGCGCGAGGTGAACACCGAGACCTTCGACGCGGCCATTGCGGCAGCGGGCGATGTACTGGTGTGTGTGTTCTTCTGGGGCGTCGATTGCTTCAACTGCGAGATGGCCAAAAAGGCCATGCTCGCGCAACCGGCTGCCGTGCGTGAGCTTGAGCTGAAGTGGCTACATGCCGACGTCTATGCGCACCCGGCGCTGGGCCAGCGCTTTGGTCTGCACGGTATTCCGGTATTCATGTTCTTCCATCGTGGCAAGAAGCTCGGCCGGGCAACCGGCTGGCATGGCCACGCGCAGTTTGCCGCCGCCGTTGCCAATGCGCGCAACAAGCTGGCCGGCAAGCCGCTCGTCTGAAGCGGCATCCATCATGACGTCAATGTCGATGGCCGCGGCCTTCCATCTCGTTTCGCCTTCCCGCGCCGTGCGCTCCAAGCGTGTGGCGCGCCCCGTGCCGCGCGCCGCCCAGGCGATGACCGCGGCCCTTGCGGCCGCCCGGCGGTTGTCCTAGTGCCCTTGCGGCACGTTGCCGCCGGGCTCTCTCTACTCCCACCAGAAGTTTCAGTTTCGTATCACCGCCGGCCGGCCTGTGCGCCCGCTGGTTTTCTTGCCGCTGCGTTGCATTGGCCCGAGAGGCTATCGGCAGCGGCTTTGCGTAATGTTGAACATAGACCTGTAGGAGATTGTCATGTCCAAAGCAGCCGCCATCTATTTGACCGAGCTGGACCTCACCCGCCTGGAAAACGCCGCCGCCCGCGCTGGCAGCAATTCACCGCTGGCCGATCTGGTCGACGACCTCATTGCCCGTGCCAACGTGGTGCCGGGCAACAAGATTCCCGCCGACGTGGTGACCATGAACTCGGTCGTGTGCGTGGTGGATGACGCCGGTGCCGAGCAGGAGTGGACGCTCGTCTACCCGGACGAGGCCAACGTGACGTCGGCCAAGCTGTCGGTGCTCTCACCGATGGGCGCTGCGCTGCTGGGTGCGCGGGCGGGCAAATCGGTCAAATACTCGGCGCCCAATGGTACCGAGCGTTCCTTGCGCATCGATCGCGTTGCTTTCCAGCCCGAGGCCAGCGGCCAGCACACCCTTTAAGCCGGCTGCGTCCTATCGCGAGAGGCTGTACCCGACGCGCAATTGCGAGCCCAGCTTGTGGTTGTAGTCGAGCAGGCTCTCGCCGTAGCCGGTGAAATACTGGATGAACAGGTAGCCGGCCGTGCCGGTGAAGATCCTGCTCATTGGATACGTCAGTTGCGCGTCGACGCTGCCGTAGGCCTTGCGCGTGCCTTTGCGCAGCGTGGCGGCCAATTCCCAGCCGTTGGGCGCGCCGTACGACACGCGAAAATCCCCAAAACCACGGTAGTGCGCGATGTCGGTGTTGCCGGTGCGCGTGAGGTACGCGTACAGCTTGGGCTCGAACTTCCAGTGGTAGTCGCTCAGGTCACCGAAGTGGAACGTTGGGCGGACGAACACGGTGTTGATGGCGCGTGAGGCGTCGCCGTCGCGGCCGTTCGATTCGTGCTCGATGCCGCCAGCGAACGATAGCCGCGTGAGGGCGCCGCCATGTATGCCCGTATCGGGGCGGTAATAGAACACGCTCGGCCGGTAGTTCGTATCGCGGAACGGCGCCGATTCCTTGCCCACATCCCACAGCGAGAACTGCGTATAGCCGAAGTACACGTTATCCAGCGGCGCTGCCGATGCCGGGTTCTCCGGCTGAAAGATCCGAAATTTGAAGCTCAACTGGAACTTGGCGTTCAGGCCCCCGTGTGCGCCCACGGCGGCGAACATGGGTTCGTGGAACGTCAGGCGCGCGGTTTCTTCGGGCGGGCGGGATGCCTCGCCGCTGCCCGCCACTGCCACGGGAATGGGCGGTGTCGTGGTTGCGTCGGCGGCGGGGGCACTCGGGTTGGCGCCCAGCGCGCCTCCGGGGCGGGTGGCTTCGGCGGCGGCGTTGCGGGCGGCCCCGGTGGGAGCGCCGTCCGCGGCAATCTGCGGGGCGTCCGCGCCGCGCACGAGCGTCACCAGAACCGGCGCCGCATCCAGATCCGGCACATCGATCCGGACCGTACCGCGCAGCACCTCGGGCAGCGTGCCAGTGTAGGCGACAGTGCGGACCTGGCCTGGGCGCAAGTGCAGGGTTTCGGCGCCGGCGCTATGTCGATCGAGCATCACTTCCACCGAGCCCTGCAGATCCGCGCTGGCTGTGACGCGCAGTCTGGCGGGCACGGCATAGCTGCGCTGGGCGGCATCGCCCGAAATGACGAGGGTCAGCGTGAAGGGCTCGTTGGCATTGACGCGGCGGGCGGGCTGGAGGAGCGCAACGGCGGCGTCGGCGGAGGGCACGGCGCATGCGGCAAGGAGGGCCGCGCCAAGAATGGATCGAAGAGGGTGCAAACGCATGGGCGCAAAAGCCGGGTTGGCGTCCGGCGAGTGGCAATGCGCGCAAGGGTACCACCCACACCTTTTGTGCCCGATTTGCGGCTCCGGGCGTGCAAAGCGCGCGTTTTTGCCCGGGAGCGCACGTTTTCGGGTGCTTTCCCAAGAAAAACCGGCCAAAATGCTCAACTTTTCAAAATTCGGCCTTGAAAAGCCGGACGGCACTCCCACATCCGATCCAAGTTTGTATTCAGTGCAGTCCTGACACCAGATTCGAGGAGCAAGAACATGGGCAAAATCATCGGTATCGACCTTGGTACCACCAACAGCTGCGTCTCCATCATGGAGGGCAACACCCCCAAGGTGATCGAGAACGCAGAAGGCGCTCGCACCACCCCGTCGATCATCGCCTACATGGAAGACGGCGAAATCCTGGTCGGTGCCCCGGCCAAGCGCCAGGCCGTGACCAACCCCAAGAACACGCTGTACGCCGTCAAGCGCCTGATCGGCCGCAAGTTTGAAGAGAAAGAAGTCCAGAAGGACATCGGGCTGATGCCGTATTCCATCGTCAAGGCCGACAATGGCGACGCCTGGGTGGAAGTGCGCGGCCAGAAGCTGGCACCGCCGCAAATTTCGGCTGAAACCCTGCGCAAGATGAAGAAAACCGCCGAGGACTACCTGGGCGAGGAAGTGACCGAAGCCGTGATCACGGTGCCGGCGTACTTCAACGATTCGCAGCGCCAAGCCACCAAGGATGCCGGCCGCATTGCCGGTCTGGACGTCAAGCGCATCATCAACGAGCCGACTGCGGCTGCGCTGGCATTCGGCCTGGACAAGAACGAGAAGGGCGACCGAAAGATCGCCGTGTATGACCTGGGCGGCGGTACGTTCGACATCTCGATCATCGAGATTGCCGACGTGGACGGCGAGAAGCAGTTCGAAGTGCTGTCGACCAACGGCGATACGTTCCTGGGCGGTGAAGACTTCGACCAGCGCATCATCGATTACATCATCGGCGAGTTCAAGAAGGAGCAGGGCGTTGACCTCTCCAAGGACGTGCTCGCGCTGCAACGCCTGAAGGAAGCCGCTGAAAAGGCCAAGATCGAGCTGTCGAGCACGCAACAGACCGAAATCAACCTGCCGTACATCACGGCCGATGCCTCGGGCCCGAAGCACTTGAACCTGAAGATCACGCGCGCCAAGCTCGAAGCGCTGGTCGAAGACCTGATTGCCCGTACGATCGATCCGTGCCGCACGGCCATCAAGGATGCAGGCGTGAAGGTGTCGGACATCCATGACGTGATCCTGGTCGGCGGCATGACGCGTATGCCGAAGGTGCAGGAGAAGGTGAAGGAGTTCTTCGGCAAGGAAGCGCGCAAGGACGTGAACCCGGACGAGGCCGTTGCCGTGGGCGCCGCCATCCAGGGTCAGGTGCTCGGCGGTGACCGTACCGACGTGCTGCTGCTGGACGTGACGCCGCTGTCGCTGGGCATCGAAACGCTGGGTGGCGTGATGACCAAGATGATTGGCAAGAACACGACCATCCCGACCAAGTTCTCGCAGACCTTCTCGACCGCCGACGACAACCAGCCGGCCGTGACGATCAAGGTTTACCAGGGCGAGCGCGAGATGGCCTCCGGCAACAAGATGCTGGGCGAATTCAACCTCGAGGGCATTCCGCCGGCACCGCGCGGCACGCCGCAGATTGAAGTGTCGTTCGACATCGACGCCAACGGCATCCTGCACGTGGGCGCCAAGGACAAGGCGACCGGCAAGGAAAACAAGATCACGATCAAGGCAAGCTCCGGCCTGTCGGAAGCCGAGATCGAGCGCATGGTGAAGGACGCCGAGGCCAACGCCGAGGAAGACAAGAAGCTGCGCGAACTGGTCGACTCCCGTAACCAGGGTGAAGCGCTGGTGCACTCGACCAAGAAGGCCCTGGGCGAGTACGGCGACAAGCTGGAAGCTGGCGAGAAGGACAAGATCGAAGCCGCGATCAAGGAACTTGAAGAGACCCTGAAGGGGACCGACAAGGCCGCGATCGACGCCAAGACCGAAGCGCTGGCAACCGCCTCGCAGAAGCTGGGCGAGAAGGTCTATGCCGACATGCAAGCCAAGGGTGAGGCCGGTGGTGCTGAACAAGCCGCCGGTGCCCAGGCAGGCGCGCAAGCCGGACAAGGTGCCCCGCACGACGATAACGTCGTCGACGCCGAGTTCAAGGAAGTGAACGACAAGAAGTAAGCCAGATCGTCCGCCAGGCGGACGTGAGGGTACGCCGGGCAGTGGTCATCGGGTTGTGCGGGACGCACCTGATGTCACGCTCGGCTTTTTTGCTATTCGATACGCAGTAAAAACAGGCGACGACTGAAGCCACCATGGCAAAACGTGATTACTACGAAGTGCTCGGGGTGGGTAAGAACGCGAGCGACGACGAGATCAAGAAGGCTTATCGCAAGCTCGCGATGAAGTACCACCCGGATCGCAATCCGGACAGCAAGGAAGCGGAAGACAAGTTCAAGGAGGCCAAAGAGGCCTACGAGATGCTCTCCGATGCTGAGAAGAAGGCGGCCTACGACCAGTACGGCCACGCCGGCGTCGACCCGAATATGGCGGGCGGCTTTGGCGCGGGCGGTGCGGGCTTTGGCGGCGGCTTTGCCGAAGCCTTTGGCGACATCTTTGGCGACATCTTTGGTCAGGCTCAGGGCCAGGGCGGACGTCGCGGGGGTGGCCCGCAGATGTATCGCGGCGCCGACCTGCGCTACAGCATGGAGATCACGCTGGAGCAGGCCGCGCATGGCTACGATACGCAGATTCGCGTGCCGCACTGGGACGAGTGCGACCACTGTCACGGCAAGGGCGCTGAGCCCGGCTCCAGCGTGGAGACTTGCCCAACCTGCCACGGCGCCGGTCAGGTGCGTGTGTCGCAGGGCTTCTTCACGATGCAGCAGACTTGCCCCAAGTGCCACGGCAGCGGCAAGTACATCCCCAAGCCGTGTACCAAGTGCCACGGCCAGGGCAAGCTGAAGAGCCAGAAGACGCTGGAAGTGAAGATTCCGGCCGGCATCGACGAAGGCATGCGCATCCGTTCGTCGGGCAACGGCGAGCCGGGTATCAACGGCGGACCGCCGGGCGACCTGTATGTGGAAATCCACATCAAGCAGCACGCGGTGTTCGAGCGCGACGGCGATGATCTGCATTGCCAGATGCCGATCTCGTTTGCGACGGCAGCCATTGGCGGTGACATCGAAGTGCCGACGCTCGGTGGTCGTGCCTCCTTCACGGTGCCCGAAGGCACGCAGGCAGGCAAGACGTTCCGCCTGCGCGGCAAGGGCATCAAGGGCGTGCGTTCGGGCTATGCGGGCGACCTCTACGTGCATATCAACATCGAGACACCTGTCAAGCTGACGGAGCACCAGAAGGATCTGCTCAAGCAGTTCGACAAGTCCGTGCACGAAGGCGGCTCGCGGCACAGCCCGCAAGAGCAGTCGTGGCTGGACAAGGTGAAGAACTTCTTCTCCTCGTAAGAAGCCGCGTAAAGCTACTGCGCGGCCAGATCTTGGTCCTGCGATACTTGCCGTACTCATGCACGGCTGCGTTTCTCGGGCCAACCTCTGGCCGCTCGCTACGCTTTTCGAGGCTTCTTAAAACACCACTTCTCGACTGAGGAATTCGCCATGCAGCCGCTCCAAGCGCCAGAAACCGGCGCGCCGTTCGCGCTGCTGGACGATGCCACCTCGGGTGGCGCGCCGTGCTCGCGCTGGTACACCGGTTATGCCGGCGAGTTCTTCCGGCCGGCCGGCGTGCTGGATGGGCTGGACGATGATCTTCGCGCCGCTTGGCGCGAGGGTTTGCATGCCTTGCTCGTTGCGCCGTATGAGTTTGGTGGGCCGCTGGTGGGTCTGCCGGCCTCGACTGAAACCTCCGCTTTATTGCCCGGCCACGATGGCCGCCTGCGCGTGCTGCTGTTTCGCACGATGCAGGTGCTGTCGCCGGCCGAGGTCGATACGCTGTTCGATGCGTGGCCCGAAGCGACGGGCGCAGCCGGCCTGTTCGACTGTGCTGCCAGCGTCGATCACGCCACCTATACCGACGCCATCGCGCGCATCCACGACTGGATTGCGGCGGGCGACACCTACGAAGTCAACTACACGTACCGCCTGCGCATGACTGCGTTTGGCGCGCCGGCGGCGTTGTATCGGCGCCTGCGTGCGCGCCAGCCTGTGCCCTACGGCGCATTCATCGGGCTGCCGGAGGGTGGCGCGATTCTGTCGTGCTCGCCGGAGCTGTTCTTCTCGCATCGCGCGGGCCAGCTTGTTGCGCGGCCGATGAAGGGCACCGCGCCTGCCACCGGCGACGTTGAAGTCGACGAAGCCCGCGCCATCGCGCTGGCCGCCGACGAGAAGAACCGCGCCGAGAACCTGATGATCGTCGACCTGCTGCGCAACGATCTGGGCCGTCTCGCCCGTGCGGGCTCGGTGCGCGTGCCGGCGCTGTTTGAGGTGACGCCGTTTGGCAGCGTGCTCCAGATGACCTCGACCGTAGAGGCCGAGATTCCGCCTGCCACAGGCCTTGCCGATTGCCTGCGTGCGTTGTTCCCCTGTGGCTCCATCACCGGCGCGCCCAAGCGGCGGACGATGGAGATCATCGAGGCGCTGGAGCCCGAGCCGCGTGGCCTGTACACCGGCGCCATCGGCTGGATCGATGCGCCTGCCGACGATCGTGCGATGGGCGACGCATGCTTCTCGGTGGCGATCCGCACGCTGGTCCTCGGCGCGCCCCGCACCGATGGCCTGCGCAGCGGTGAACTTGGCATCGGCTCAGGCATCGTGCACGACAGCATCGCAGATGACGAGTATGCAGAGTGCCAATTGAAGGCGCGGTTCGTGACGGCGCTCGATCCAGGGTTGTCGTTGTTCGAGACGATGCGCGCAACGCGCGACGGCGTGGCACTGCTGGATTGGCATCTGGCGCGCCTGGAGCGCTCTGCGGCTGCATTCGGTTTCCCGTTCGACCGCACGACGCTGGCGGATGATGTGGCGCGAGCGTGCGCATCGCTGGAAGGCGAGGGCGCTTATCGCATGCGCCTGTTGCTCACCCCGAACGGTACGGCGAACGTATCGGCCGTGCCCCTGTCGCCGCTGCATGCGACCTGGGATGCACCGGTACGGCTGCTCGTGGCCGCGCAACCGCGCGAGGTCACGCACAGTCTGCCGACGCACAAGACCACCTTGCGTGCAGGCTACGACGCTGCCTGGCAGGCGGCCGAGCGCGAAGGTGCATTCGATACCGTGTTCTTCAACGCCGATGGCACGTTGGCCGAAGGCGGGCGCAGCACGTTGCTGGTCAAGCTCGATGGTGCGTGGTGGACGCCGCCGCTGTCCGCAGGCGTCTTGCCGGGGGTGATGCGTGCCGTGCTGTTGAAAGACGCCTCGCCCTGGCTTGGCGGGCCGCTGCAGGAGCGCTCACTGACGCGCGCCGATGTTGCCCGCGCCGAGGCCATCGCCGTATGCAATGCCCTGCGCGGCGTGGTGCCCGCGCATTTCGAGCCGGCCCTGACCGTCGACGTGCTCTAGCTTCCAGCGGGCCACGCCGGGCAGGTTGATGAGCTCGCGGTCGTGGCAGACCATCAGCAGCGTGCGGCCTTCGGCTGCCAGTTCTCCCACAAGTGCAATGACTTGCTCGCGTGCGGCGCCGTCAAGGTTCGAAGTCGGTTCGTCGAGCAGCAGCACATCCGTGTGCAGCGCGCGAGCACGCGCCAATGCAAGGCGTTGCGTTTCGCCCCCGGACAGGCGTTCGGGCGGCACATCCACCACGTGCTGCAGGCCCGCCCAGCGGAGCGCATCGTCGACACGCTCAGCCAACGCCGCATGTGCCACGCGGTGTGCGCCGGTGGTCAGCCCATAGGCAAGATTCGCGCGCACCGACGTGCGGAACAGATACGGATGCTGGTGCACGTAGGTCAGCCGCGCGCGCAGCTCGGCCGGGTAGGGCGACAGCGGCTGACGCCCCCGGCCCATGTCGACGGTCGCACCATCGGCGGGTGCAAGCCCAGCCAGCATGCGCAGCAGCGTCGTCTTGCCGACGCCGTTTGCACCTGTGATGACAATCGCATGTCCTGCCGATAGCGCCAGGCGCGGAATCTCGAAGAGCGCGCGCGCGCCGTGCTGGCAGCGCAGGCCTTCAAATACCATCGTCGGTTGCGATGTCGTGCTCATGCGGCCACCTCCCGACCCATGTCGATGATTCGGCCTGGATGGGGGCGGTGGCGGGCGACATTCGCGGCCGTTCGCATCCCGGCTACGCGGGGCACCTGCTTACGGCTCATACCGACCCCCGCCGATAGTTGCCGGCCCCTTGCAACCACGCCAGCACAAGGTTGACGAGCAGCGCCAGCGCGATCAGTACGATACCCAGCGCAATGCCCTGGGCGAATTCGCCTTTGCTGGTTTCCAGTGCGATCGCCGTGGTCATGGTGCGCGTGACGCCTTCGATGTTGCCGCCGACCATCAGCGCCGAGCCCACTTCCGCAATGACGCGCCCGAAGCCCGCCACCACCGCTGCCATCAGACCGAAGCGCAGTTCACGGAAGACCGTCAGCAGCAACCGTACGCGTCCGGCGCCGAGCACGCGTGCTGTTTCAGCAAGACGCGGATCTGCGCGCTCGAGCGTCGTCAGTGCAAACGCGACGATCACTGGCAGGCCAAGCACCGCTTGCCCGAGGATCATCCCACCCTGCGTGAACAGCAGCCCGAAGCCGCCCAGCGGCCCCTGCCGCGAAAGCAGCAGATACAGCAGCAGCCCGATCAGCACGGTCGGAAACGACAGCGACGCCTGCGCCAGCACCACGAGCGCACGGCGCCCGATAAAGTGGTGCATGGCGATGACGTACGCGATGAGTAGACCTGGCGGCGCCGCTAGCAGCAGCCCCGCAATCGCCACCTTCAACGACACCCAGACGATCAGCCACAACGCCGCATCGCCGCGGGCAAGCAGGGCGAAGGCGTCGACGGTGGCCGACCAGATTTCCATGCGGGTGCCGCTCAGGCGAAGGTGTGTTCCGGGCCGGGGAACGAGCCGTCCTTGACGGCGGCCACATAGGCGGCGACGGCGCCATCGATGGTGGTCTGCCCATCCATGAAGTTACGTACGAACTTGGGACGATGGCCGGGAAACACGCCCAGCATGTCGTGCATCACGAGCACCTGGCCCGAGCACTCCAACCCCGCGCCGATGCCGATGGTCGGAATAGCCAGCAGACGCGTGACTTCGCCGGCCAGCTCAGCCGGGATGGCTTCCATGACGACGAGCTGCGCGCCGGCATCCTGCACGGCCAGCGCGTCGGCCTTCAGTTGCGCGGCCGCTTCGTCGCCGCGCCCCTGCACTTTGAAGCCGCCAAACGCATGCACCGATTGCGGTGTCAGGCCGATGTGCGCGCACACCGGAATGCTGCGTTCAACGAGGAACTTGATCGTAGGCGCGAGCCACACGCCGCCTTCGAGCTTGACCATCTGCGCGCCGGCCTGCATTAGGCGCACGGCGCTGTGGAAGGCTTGTTCGGGCGTGCCATAGGTGCCAAACGGCAGGTCCGATACGAGCAGCGCTTTGTCGATGCCGCGCGACACGCATTCGGTGTGATAGACGATGTGTTCGAGCGTGACCGGGAGCGTGGTCTTCTGGCCCTGCATCACGTTGCCGAGCGAATCGCCGACGAGCAAGACGTCGGTGCCGTTGCGATCCATCAGGGCGGCGAAGCTGGAGTCGTAGGCTGTCAGCATGGCGATGCGCTCGCCGGCGGCACGCATGGCCTGCAGCGAAGTCACGGTGACGGCCTTGCGGTTCGATTCCTGGAGGTAGCTCATGGACTGAGACTCGTTGGGGCATCGCGAGCGCCCACGCAGACCATGCGGTGCGTTGACTAGCGCGTTGCCAGCTTGATGAATTCCTTGGGCCCGCGCATCGCGTCGATGCGGGCGAGCAAGGTGCGGAAATCGTCGTCGTTGCCTGCGGGGTCGAAGGCGGCGGTGTCGACGATCAGCGTCGGTGCGGCATCGTAATACAGAAACAGCTCGCCGTATGCGGCGCAGATGCGTTCGAGGTATTCGGCGTCGATGCCTGTTTCGTAAGGAACGGCGCGGCGGGTGATGCGCGGCAGCAGGTCTTCGGCGCGTGCTTGCAGGCAGATCACAAGGTCGATGCGCTGTTGCGGCAGGGCCAGCGCATTGGCCATCGCGTCGTACAGCGCGAGTTCATCGACGGGTAGCGTGAGTTGGGCGAACAGGCGGTCGCGCGGCAGGAAGCTGTCAGCGACGATACGTTCACCGGCAAGCGTCGCCTTATGCCACGCCTTCTGGCGCTCGGCGCGCTGCAGCAGGAAGCGCAACTGCACCGGTAGCGCATAGCGCGCGGGGTCTTCGTAGAAGCGGGCGATGAAGGTGTTTTCGCCAGGCGTTTCGAACAGCGTCGACGCCCGCAGATGATCGGCCAGACGCTGGGCCAGTGCAGTCTTGCCCACGCCAATGGGCCCTTCAACAACGATGCGGCGCAGGTGATCCAGTGCCATCGGCTAGTGGTTGTGCGTGTGGGGCGGGGTGATCAGGCGGCAGGCTGCTTGGCGCGCATGCACTGGCACATCGTGGTCTTTTCGATGCGCTGGTCGGCCACGCCGGGCAGCAGTGCTGCCACGGCGCCAATGCCCGGAATCACGAGATCGGGCGCCAGTTCATGCAACGGAAGCAGGGTAAAGGCGCGTTGGCCCACGCGCGGGTGCGGCACTGTCAGCTCGGGTGAGGTGAGGACGTGGTCGCCGTAGAGCAGCAGGTCCAGATCAAGCGTGCGCGGCGCGTTGTGGAACGGGCGCTCGCGGCCGAACTGGTCTTCAATGTGGTGACAGATGCGGAGCAGCTGGTCGGCAGTGAAATGCGTGTCGATGCGCACCACGGCGTTGATGTAGTCGTCGCCGCTGGATTGCACCGGCGCGCTGCGATACAGGCTCGATTTGCCGGTGATGGTGATGCCGACCTGCTGTGCGAGGCAGACCACGGCGTCTTTCACTGCCTGGCGGGCGTCGCCCAGGTTGGCGCCGATGCCGATGTACGCCACTGTCTTCACGTTTCCTCCGAACTTCCCGGATTGACGTCAACGACTGTATCCGATTTTGCCGGACCACGTCGGCGGCGACGGCGCTTGCCCGGGCTGGTCTGGCTGGTCTGGCTGGTCGAACCGGTATTTCCGGAGGAACTCGGGGCGCGCTTGGCTTGTGCCATGAGGGCTTCGCGGGCTTCGCCGTCACCGTTCTGGAAATCGGTCCACCAGTCGGCGAGTTCTTGCGGCAATTCGCCCGAGGCACAGCGCAGTGCGAGGAAGTCGTAACCGGCGCGGAAGCGCGGCGACTCCAGCAGGCGATACGGCATGCGGCCCGAGCGCTTCTCAAAGCGCGGCTGCATGCTCCAGATTTCCTTCATGTCGGAGGTGAAGCGGCGCTGGATGGCAAGTTGCTCGGTCTGGCGGTCGAGCACTTCATCCATGGCGGTGTGCAGAGCAGGGATCAGCGGCTCGCCGGCAGCGCGGCGGCGGTTCCAGTGCTCGACCACGTGATGCCACAGCAGCGAGGCAAATAGGAAGCCCGGCGAGACCGGCTTGCCAGCCTTGACGCGATCGTCGGTGTTGTCGAGCGCGAGCTGCACGAAGCGTTGGCCCATCGGCTGCTCCAGCGCGACGTCCAGCAGCGGCAGCAGGCCGCGGTGCAGGCCGGCCTTGCGCAGTTCCTGCAGCGATGCCCAGGCGTGGCCCGACATCAGCAGCTTCAACATTTCGTCGAACAGGCGGGCGGCCGGCACGTTGTGGATCAGCGGGCCCAGCTCCGCGATCGGAGCGCGCGTGTCGGGGTCGATGTCGAAGCCGGTCTTGGCCGCGAAGCGCACCACGCGCAGCATGCGGACCGGGTCTTCGCGGTAGCGGGTGAGCGGATCGCCGATCATGCGCAGCGTGCGGGCGCGCATGTCTTCCATGCCGTGATGGTAGTCATGCACGGTTTCGTCGGCGGGGTTGTAGTACATCGCGTTGACGGTGAAGTCGCGGCGGGTGGCGTCTTCGGCCTGGGTGCCCCAGACGTTGTCGCGCAGCACACGGCCGCTGGCGTCGACGGCATGCGTGTGGTGGTCCAGCTCGGTGCGCTTGACGCGCTTGCCGGCGGGCACCTGCTCGGCGTCGATCGCGTCGACGAGAGCGCGGAAGGTCGAGACTTCGATGATTTCCTGATCGCGTCCGCCGTAGAACGTGACGTGCACGATCTGAAAACGGCGTCCGATGATGCGCGAGCGGCGGAACAGCGCCTGCACCTGGTCGGGCGTGGCGTTGGTCGCCACATCAAAGTCTTTCGGTTTGATGCCGAGCAGCAGGTCACGCACGGCCCCGCCCACGACGAAGGCGCTATAGCCGGCTTCCTGCAGCGTGGAGGTGACCTTGACCGCGTTGCGCGAGAGCAGCTTGGGATCGATCCCGTGCTCGTCCACGCTCCACACGCGCGCCTGACGCGGCACGCCGCCGGCGGATTTGGTGCGCGCCTTGGCCGTTTTGGGCACCTTGGGCGCGCGGGTCTTCCTGGCCGTGGGTGTTCCCGGTTCAGCGGGAGCGTTGGGCTCTGCGGAGGTCTTGCCCAGCAGGCGATTGATGAGTTTCTTGATCACGCCGCGCCCTGCTTAGAATAGATCCATGATGCGCCAGTTGCGCGCGGCTGCCAGATTGCGCAGCGTGTCGTCCGGGTTGGTGGCGACGGGGTCGGTCACCTCCTCCAGCAGCGGCACGTCGTTGGCCGAATCGCTGTAGAAGGTGCTGCGCTCGAAATCGCTCCAGCCGCGGCCCATGTTGGCCAGCCACGCGTGCACGCGCGCGACCTTGCCTTCGCGGAAGCTCGGTGTGCCGGCCACGTCGCCGGTGAAGGCGCTGTCCGGGCTGCCGTCGGCGGTGGCCGGTTCGGTGGCGATCAGGTGATCGATGCCGAAGGCCTCGGCGATCGGGCGGGTGACGAAGCTGTTGGTGGCGGTCACCACGCAGCACAGATCGCCGGCGTCCAGATGCTTATAGACCAGCGCTTGCGCCTGCGGCGTGATCTTCGGACGGATCACGTCGTGCATGAACTCGGCGTGCCACTGGGCGAGCGTGTCGCGCGAGTGGGCGGCAAGCGGTGCCAGGGCAAAGCGCAGAAACGCATGGATATCCAGCGTGCCGGCTTTGTAGTCGGCATAGAACTGATCGTTCTTGCGTTGGTATTCGGCTTCATCCACCACGCCGCGGCGGATGAGGAAGCGTCCCCACTCGTGGTCGCTGTCAGTGGGGATGAGGGTGTGATCGAGGTCGAAGAGGGCCAGATTCATGGGGCGCGATTTTACCCGAACGTTACATAACCGACCGCGCCGGCCCCCAGATTCACTTGATCAGCGCGAGCATGTCGCGCACGAGCGGCAGGGTGACGGCGCGCTTGCGGGCGAGCGAATAGGTGTCGAGGGCGTCGAGCAGGGCCATCAGGCTCGGCATGTCGCGGTAGGAGTGCGTCACGAGCCACTGCGGCACATCGGCCGAGAGCTGCATGCCGCGTTCGCGGGCGGCCTGGCGCAAGGCTTCAACCTTGTCAGCGTCGGACAGCGGGCGCAGCCAGTAGACCAGGCCCCACCCCAGGCGGGTGCGCAGATCTTCACGCAGCGGCATCGCCATCGGCGCGGCTGCCCCGGAAATGGCGATGGCGGCATGCGGATGCGCGCGCACTTCATTGACGAGGTTGAACACGGCGATCTGCGCCCATTCGTCCAGGCGCTCGGCGTCGTCGATCGTCCACACGGTGATGGTCGGATCGAATTCGAAGGCTTCGGGCGGGGCGTCGGGTTCCAGCGTGCGGACTTCGTAGCCGCCGGCCTCGGTCTGGGCGCAGATGGCCTGCAGCAGGTGGCTGCGGCCGCTGCCTTCCTCGCCCCAGAGGTAGACCAGGCGGTCGGTGGCGGTCCCGTCCACCACTTGCGGAATCAGGGCGCGCAGGCGCAGCACCGCCTCTTCGTTGCCGGTGGCGACGAAGTTGTCGAAGGTCGGGGCGGGTGTCGCACCGAGTTCGAGCGGGAGCTGTTCGGGTGTGGCCATGAAACGTGGAGTGGGGTCGCCGTACTTTTCAGTTGCCTTCAGTGGCTTTCAGTCCTGGTAGAGCCGGCTGTTCAGGTAAAGCCGCCGAATCTGCCGCAAACCGACCAGCAGCACAGCACTCATCGGTAGGGCGAGGAGGATACCGAAAAAACCGAACAATTGGCCAAAAGCCAGCAAGGCAAGGATGACCGCCAGCGGGTGCAGGCCGATGCGTTCGCCCACCAGACGCGGCGTCAGATAGAAGCTTTCCAGGAACTGGCCGATGCCGTACACCACGGCCACCGCCAGCAGGCCGTAGAGGTTGCCGAACTGCAACAGGGCGGCAAGGATAGCCAGCGTGAGCCCCACGCCAAAGCCGATGTACGGAATGAACACCGCCAGCCCCGTGAAGATGCCCACCGGCAGCGCCACGTCAAAGCCGGCCAGCGCCAGCCCCGCCGAGTAGTACACCGCCAGCACCAGCATCACGATGATCTGCCCCCGCAGGTATTGGGACAGCAAGCCGTCGGTTTCAGCGGCCAATTCGCGCGTTTTTGGCAGCCAGCGGCGCGGGACGGCGGTTTCGAGCCGGCGCATGAGCATGTTCCAGTCCATCAGCAGGTAGAACATCACGATCGGCACCAGGAAGAAGATGCCCAGCACCTGGATGGCCGCCGAGCCCGACACGCGCAGATAGGTCAGCACCCGCGCGACCACGTCGTCCGGGCTGGCGGCGAGCTGTTCTGTGAGCAGCGTGCGCAGGCCGGGAAAATCAAGGCTGACGTGCAAGCCCATCTCGGCCAGCTTGGGCGACAGAAACGCGTTGAGCTTGGCGAGCATCCCGGGCAGTTGCTCGCGGATGGCCGGAATCTCCCGCTGCAGCACCGCCAGGATCAGCAGCATCAGCGCCACGCCCACCACCGTCAGCACCAGGATCATCAAAAACACACCCAGCACGCGCGGTACGCGACGACGCTGCAGCCATTCCACGCCCGGGTGCAGGATGTACGACAGGATGAACGCGAAGACGAAGGGTGTGAGCGTGGGCGCCAGCGCCTTGAGCAGGGCCAGAAAGACAAGCGCCACGGCGATCCAGGCGAGCGTGCGCTTGGTTTCCTGCGACAGCACGGGGGCGTTCATGGGGGGCGACGGTTCAGAATGCGGGGTGGATGAGTCGGAAAAGCGGCCATCGGGGTGGCCGCATCCGGTAAAATCGCGATTTTACTGGACCGGCGGGTCCGATTTTTGTGACTTCCCGCTGCCGTCTCGCTTTCTTTCCCAGTTTTTTCAATTCAGACGACTGTATGAGCGCTTCCGACACCCCATCCGCATCGACCGGCCTGTCTTACCGCGACGCGGGCGTCGACATCGAGGCGGGTGACGCCCTTGTCGACCGCATCAAGCCGTTTGCCAAGCGCACCATGCGCGAAGGCGTGCTGGGCGGCATCGGCGGCTTCGGCGCGCTGTTCGAGCTGTCCAAGAAGTATCAGGAGCCGGTGCTTGTGTCCGGCACCGACGGCGTGGGCACCAAGCTCAAGCTGGCTTTTGCGCTGAACCGCCACGACACGGTTGGCCAGGATCTGGTCGCCATGAGCGTGAACGACATCCTCGTGCAGGGCGCCGAGCCGCTGTTCTTCCTGGATTACTTCGCCTGCGGCAAGCTCGACGTCGATACCGCCGCCACCGTGGTCAAGGGCATTGCCCAAGGTTGTGAGCTGGCCGGGTGCGCGCTGATCGGCGGCGAAACCGCCGAAATGCCGAGCATGTACCCGGACGGCGAATACGACCTGGCCGGCTTTGCCGTCGGCGCGGTGGAAAAGCGCAAGATCATCGACGGCACCACCATTGCCGAGGGTGACGTGGTGCTGGGCCTGGCTTCGTCGGGTGCGCACTCCAATGGCTACTCGCTGGTGCGCAAGATCATCGAAGTGTCGCGTCCCGATCTGAACGCCGACTTCCATGGCCAGCGCCTGCAGGACGCCATCATGGCGCCGACGCGCATCTACGTGAAGCCGCTGCTGTCGCTGATCGAGAAGCTGACCGTCAAGGGCATGGCGCACATCACCGGCGGTGGTTTGACCGAAAACGTGCCGCGCGTGCTGCAAGACAACCTGACCGCCGTGCTGCACAAGGACGCCTGGACGCTGCCGCCGCTGTTCCAGTGGCTGCAAAAGGCCGGCAACGTGGCCGATGACGAAATGCACCGCGTGTTCAACTGCGGCATCGGCATGGTGGTGATCGTGTCGGCGGCCGATGCACCGGCCGCCATCGCGCACCTGAAGGACGCAGGTGAGACGGTCTACCAGATTGGCGAGATCCGCGCCCGCCAAGCAGGCGAAGCGCAGACGATCGTGGTCTGACGCGAAGTTCGCACCAAAAAAAAACCGCCGATGTGTTCGGCGGTTTTTTTATGCGCGTCGTTTCGCGGGTGCTTATTTCAGGGGGACGTATTCGCCGCTGGCCGGGTCGTCCTTTTGCAGCGCGCCGGTGGTTGTGTCGATCAGCAGGGTGACGACGCGCGGCGCGGTGTTCGGGTCGCCGCCGCAGGCCGGGGTGTGGTTCTCCCGCACTTCGACGCTGTTGTGGGTGTCATCGGCCCGGTCCACCAGGAACGACAGGCATTCCTGCGGCAGGGTGGTGAGCTTGTACTTCTCGATGGCGGCACGGGTCAGATCGATGGCCTTGGACTGTTCGGCCTCGCTGATGGCGGGCGCGCTGGCCGCCGGGGCATTGCCCGCGCTGGATGCGCCAGGAGCGGAGGCCGCAGGTGCGGCAGCCGGAGCAGGCGCGGCAGGCTTGTGCGCGTCGTCGGAGCGGCCGCAGCCCGCAAGCGCGAGAGCGATGAGCGCGGCTAGCAGCAGGGGTTTGGTCATGATGTGCGAAGCGTGTCTGCGATGATCAGCCCAGGACTTTACCCGGAACGGGCCTATTTTTTCCATGCCGCATACGCCTGTGGCATGCACACCGCGCAGGGTCGGTAGCCGGCGGCACGCGCGTCGGCTTCGTTCAGGAAGAACACGCGGTGGCGCACATAGCCGCCGCGCGCGATGGCCCGGCGTGCGGCCGCGCAATCGAGCCGGCCATAGATGCGTGCACGCCGATGCCCGCCCAGCGTGCCGGGCACAACGCTCTCATAGCGCTGACCATCGGCGCCGATGAGTATCCACGTTCTCACGCGGTTTCATGCGGCGGATTGCGCCTCGCGCTCCAGCAGTGCCAGCTTGCGCTCCACGCCCCAGCGATAGCCCGAGCTGTTGCCGTCTCGGCGGATCACGCGGTGGCACGGGATAGCCACCGCAATGTGATTGGCCGCACAGGCCTGCGCCACCGCGCGCACCGCCTTGGGTGCGCCGATGCGCGCGGCAATCTCGGCGTAGCTGGTGGTGCTGCCCGGCGGCACGTCGCGCAGCGCTTGCCACACGCGCTCCTGGAACGCGGTGCCGCGCACATCCAGCGGCAGCTCCAGCCCGATGGATGGCGCTTCGATCAGCCCCACCACTCGGGCGACGAGGTCTTCAAAGCCCGCGTCCCCGCCGATGAGTTCGGCCTTCCGAAAGGTGTCCTGCAGATCGCGCACGAGGGCGTCGGGGTCGTCGCCCATCAGGATCGCGCAGATGCCGCGATCGCTCTGCGCCACCAGGATCGAACCGAGCGAGCACTCGCCCACGGCAAAGCGGATGGTCGTCTGTGCGCCGCCCGCACGATAGCGGCTGGCCGTCATGCCAAGCACGTTGTCGGACGCCTCGTAGAAGCGGCTGCTGGCGTTGAACCCGGCATCGTAGATGGCCTCGGTGACGGTGCTCCCGCGCCCCAACTGCGCGCGCAGCTTGCGGGCGCGATGCGCATCGGCGTAGGCCTTGGGCGTGAGGCCCGTGACGCTCTTGAACAGGCGATGGAAGTGATACGGGCTCAAGCCGGCGTCTTGCGCGAGCGCGTCAAGCGTGGGTGGTGTGTCGGCGGCCTCGATGCGGCGGCAGGCCTGCGCGACGAGCGCGGTTTGCTGCGCGCGTACGGTGCTTTGATCAGGGGCGGTGCGGCGGCTCGGGCGGTAACCGGCGGCTTCTGCATCGGCGGGCGTGTCGAAGAACTCGACGTTTTCCGGGCGCGGCAGGCGCGACGGGCTGCTCGGCTGGCAATACACGCCGGTGGTCTTCACCGCATAGACGAATTGCCCGTCGGCAGAGGCATCGCGCGCCAGCACGCGAGCCCAGCGCGGGTCGTGTTCGACGAGGGTGGTGTCCGGTACGGTACGGGCGGAGGTTTGCATGGCGTCATCCAGTGGACTGCGATGACTGTACTGTAGGTGCGGCCCCCTGGCGGGGCACTCCGGGTCTTGCGGTCAAATTCGAAGCACTGCTCGCGTCACTTGCCGTCGGGTGTTTTTTGCTGATCGGCGCGCGCGGCGGCCAAGTTGGCGGCCACCTGCCTGGCGCCGGCAGATTCAGGCGGCAGCAGCCGGTACAGGTGCTCCCACTGGGCAATTGCATCGCTCACGTCACCACGCTCCACTGCAGCGGAGGCGGCCAGGGCCAGTGCTTTGGGCTCGTCCGGATCGGCCTTCAGGGCGAGGCGTACCTGTTCCATGGGCGCACCAGCGAGGGCGCCATTCTGCGCGGTGGCGAGTGCATCGGCGTAATCGGCCCGAAGGCTGGCGACGTCGGGGGCAAGGGCCACCGCCCTTGCATAGGCGGCGACGGCATCGGCGGGGCGCTCCATCGTGCTGTAGGACCGGGCGAGCAGTGCCCAGCCGGGCGCGTCGTCAGGCGTGTCACGCAGCCGTTGCGCGAGGCTGTTGACCATTGCTTCGATCTGCGCGTCTCCACCGGTGTGATCGCCGCGGGCGGTGGTCATCACGTCGCCGGGCATCCACAGTGAGATGGGCTTGCCCAGGTGCTGGTAAAGCAGCACGGCGGACGTGGGCAACGCAGCCAGCAGCACTGCGGCGAGCACAACGGGGCGGCGGTCGGGGCGCGCCCGCGAGGTGCTGCCGCTGTCAGCCGTATCGTCCAGAAGCCGTTGGCCAAGCTCTGCGCGTGCGTGCGCGTGGCCCGCGGCATCGATAGCACCGGTGTGCAGGTCGGCATCCAGTTCGCGCAGTTGGTCTTGGTACCAGCGGACCATCTGGCTGCGCGCCGTTGGGCGCTGGAGGTGGGTGTCGCCCATATCGTTGCGCACGCGTCGCAACAACGGCGTCAGCAGAACCGCCATGGTGACGGCCGTGAGCGCGGCCGCCAGCAGCCAGAACAAGGTCATCACGGTCATGGGCGGGGGTCTTCCGGTGGCGTCGACGCAAGCAGGGCAGCGAGACGCGCTTGCGCGTCAGGGTCCATCTCGGCAGGGGCCGGCTTCTGCTGTTTGCGGGACAGCACGATGCCGAACACCACCGCCATCAGCAAGAGCGCCGGGCCAAACCACAGCAGATATGTCAGCGGTTTGACGGGCGGCCGGTACAGGACGAAATCGCCATAGCGCTGGACGAGGTAGTCCTTCACGGCGGCCTCGGTGGCGCCGGCACGCAGTTGTTCGCGAATCTGGCGGCGCAGGTCGACGGCCAAGTCGGCGTTGGAATCGGCGAGGGTCTGGTTCTGGCAGACGAGGCAGCGCAGTTGCTCCGACAGCGCGTGGACGCGGGTATCGAGATCGGCGTCCGACCCTGCGGCACAGGCTGGCATCTGCAACGTGAATGCGGCGACGCACGCGAGAACGAGGGCAGCCAGTCGCCTATGCATGACCACCTTCCTGCTCCAGTTGCTGCAGAAGCGGCACGATCTTGCGTTCCATGGACTCGGCCGTCACCGGGCCGACCTGCCGATAGCGCACCACGCCGGCGCGATCGATGACGAAGGTTTCCGGCACGCCGTAGACACCGTAGTCGATGCCGACCTTGCCGTCTGCGTCGATGAGCGACGCGACATACGGGTTGCCCATTTGTTTGAGCCATGCACGTGCGGCATCGGCGTCGTCCTTGTAGTTCAGCCCGTAGATCGGCACGGGTGATTGTTTGGCGAACGCGTTCAGCACGGCGTGTTCTGCGCGACAGGCGGTGCACCACGATGCCCAGACGTTGAGCATCCAGACCTTGCCGCGCAGGTCTTGGGGCGTGAGCGGGCCGGCAGTCGAGTCCAGCGCCGTCAGCCTGAACGCCGGTGCGGGCTTGCCGACCAGCGGCGAGGGCAGCTCACGCGGATCACGCGACAGCCCGGCCGCCAGCGCAATCACGAGAACAAAGAACGCTGCCAGCGGCAGTACGTAGCGCAGTTTCACCGTGGCTCCTCCGTCGCTGGCATTGCCAACGATGGGCTGCCCAGCGCAGTGTCGGGCGTGGTGTGCGATGCCGTGGCGCGGCGGCGCAGCCGGTAGCGGCGGTCGCACACGGCCAGCAGGCCGCCCAGCACCATCAGCACACAGCCGCCCCAGATCCAGCCGACGAAGGGCTTGATGTAGACGCGCATGGCCCAGCTGTCTTGTCCGAGTGATTCGCCCAGCGCGACATAGAGGTCGCGGGTGATGCCACTGTCGATGGCGACTTCGGTCGTGGGGGTTTCCTGGCTGTGGTACAGGCGCCGCTCGGGCAGCAGCGTGGCCACGGGTTTGCCGTAGCGGCTGACTTCGATGTGGCCGCGCAAGACCTCGTAATTGGGGCCCTGCGCCGGTGTAACACGGGTGAGATGGAACGTGTAGCCGCCCACCTCCACCGTGCCGCCCACGCGCACGGGCAACTCGCGTAGCGTCTCCTGGCTCAGCACCAGCGTGATCCCTGCGATGAACACACCGACTCCGGCGTGCGCCACCAGCATGCCGAAGTAGCTGGGCGGCAATTGCCGCAGTGTTGTCCATCGATTGCCGGGCTGGCGAAGCTTTTCGGCCAGACTGGCCAGCGCGCTTGCAAGACACCATACGGCCAGCGTCAGCCCAAGGCCCGCCAGCGCGGATGTTCGATAAAGCAGCCCCAGTCCGAGCCCGATGACAACACTCGCCACTGCCGCCCAGCGCAGCCGCACGGCCATCGACGGCAGTGCACCATGACGCCAGCGCGCCAATGGCGCCGCACCCATCAGCAGTACCGCAGGAGACATCAGCGGCACAAAGACCTGCTCGAAATACGCCGGCCCGACCGAGATCTTGCCCAGCCGCAGCACATCCAGCACCAGCGGATACAGCGTGCCGAGCAACACCGTGGCGGCCGCCACCGCCAGGAGCACGTTGTTGGCCAGCAGGAACGATTCACGCGCGAACAGCGAGAACGTCGCGCCTTCCGAAGGGCTGCTGGACAATCGCCTTGCGCGCCACGCAAACAGACCCAGCGCACCGCCCGTCACGATGCCCAGCAAGGCCAGGATGAAAAGACCGCGCTTCGGGTCCACCGCGAACGCATGCACCGACGTCAGCACGCCCGAGCGGACGAGGAACGTACCCAGCAGACTGAGCGAGAACGTGAAGATGGCCAGCAGCGCCGTCCATGCGCGGAACACGCCGCGCTTTTCTGTCACCGCCAATGAGTGGATCAGCGCCGTGCCTGCCAGCCACGGCATGAACGACGCGTTTTCGACCGGGTCCCAAAACCACCAGCCGCCCCAGCCGAGTTCGTAATACGCCCACGCGCTGCCGAGCATGATGCCGGTCGTCAGGCACGTCCAGGCGGCGGTCGTCCATGGCCGCGACCAGCGTGCCCAGGTCGCATCGAGCCGACCTGACAGGAGCGCGGCCATCGCAAACGAAAACGCCACCGCAAAGCCCACGTAACCCATGTAGAGCATGGGCGGGTGCGACACCATGCCCGGGTCTTGCAGCAGTGGGTTGAGATCACGCCCTTCCATGGCCGGGGGCAACAGGCGCAGGAACGGGTTGGACGCCAACAGCAGGAAAAGCAGCAGCCCCGTGCTGATGACACCCATCACGCCCAGTACGCGCGCCACCACGGGCAACGGCAGTTGTCGGCTGAACAACGACACGGCCAGCGACCACAGCGCCAGCATCGTCGTCCACAGCAACATCGATCCCTCGTGCCCGCCCCACACGGCGGCCACCCGATAGTGCAGCGGCAGCGCGCTGTTCGAATTGGCGGCGACATAGAGCACGCTGAAATCGTTGCTGACGAATGCCCATGTCAGCGCGCCATACGCCAGCAGCACCAGCGCGCACTGCATGCGCGCAGCGGGACGCGCCACGGCCATCCAACGCGCGTTGTCGCGCGCCGCGCCAAGCAGCGGCAGCACGGATTGCATGACGGCAGTCAGCAGCGCCAGGATCAACGCGAAGTGGCCCAGCTCGGTAATCATCGTGACGCGCTCCGGGCAGATTCCTTCGCCATCTGTTCGTTGACTTGCGCGGCGCGGCGTACGGCATCGGCGGCTTCGGGCGGCATGTAGTTTTCGTCGTGCTTGGCGAGCACCTCATTGGCGAAGAAGACGCCGTCCTCGCCCAGCCGGCCGCGCGCCACCACGCCCTTGCCCTCGCGGAACAGGTCCGGCAGCAAGCCGTGGTAGACGACCGGCACGCCGCGCGCTGTGTCGGTGACGATAAAGCGGATGGTCATGCCGTCACGTTCGCGTTGGATGGAGCCGCGCTCGACCAGGCCGCCCAGGCGGAAGACCTGTGCCACAGGCGCTTCCTTGGCCGCGATCTGGCTCGGGCTGAAGAAGAACACCAGATTGGAGCGGAACGCATTCAGCGTGAGTGCGGTCGCCGCACCCGCGCACACCAGCGCGGCGAGCAGGATGCCCAGGCGGCGTTGTCTGCGTGTCATTGGTCGCCGCCGTCAGGAGGTGAGTGATGGGCGCGATTGGCCGCGCGCCAGCGGCGTGCCAGCAGCAGCAACTCGGCCGCGAGGCAGATGGCGGCCACGGCAAACGCGCCCGCAATATAGTCGATGTGATTGGCGGAGAACTGGCTCATGCCGGCGTGCCCCGGTTGTGGTCGTCGTCGGCACGCTCGCGCATGATGCAGCGAACGCGAATCAACGCCACGCAGATGCTGTACATCCAGCACGCGAGCGTCATCAGCAGCATGCCGAGCAGCATCGTCATCGCCATCGACGGTGCTGCCGTCAGGCTGATGGACGCGCCCTGATGCAGCGTGTTCCACCACTGCACCGAGAAATAGATCACGGGGATGTTGACCACGCCCACCACGGCAAGCACGGCGCAGGCGCGTTCAGCGCGGCGCGGCTCTTCGATGGCGCTCTCCAGCGCGATGAAGCCGAGGTACAGAAACAGCAGCAGCAACTCCGACGTCAGCCGCGCATCCCACACCCACCACGTGCCCCACGTCGGCTTGCCCCACAGCGCGCCTGTCCACAGCGCAATGGCGGTGAACAGCGCGCCCGTGGGTGCCAGCGCCGAGGCCATCATCGACGACAGCCGCGTGCGCAGCACCAGCGCCAGCGCGCAATAGCCGGCCATCACCAGGTAGATGAACATCGACATCCACGCAGCCGGTACGTGCAGGAAGATGATGCGGTAGACCTCGCCCTGTTGCGCATCGGTGGGCGCCACCACAAAGCCAACGTAGAGGCCCGCGATGAGGAACAGGAGTGCCGCCGCGCCAAACCACGGCGCCAGCTTGCGCGCGAGCGGATCAAACCGCGCGGGCGACGCATACGCCAGCCAGTTCCAGCGTCGGGAGGCCGGTTCGCGTGCGGCGGCGATGGGCGGGGTGTGGAGTCCGGATCGGTTCGTCATCGGGTCATTCCACGGCAATGCGCAGCCCGGCGGCGGCGGCCAGCGGGCAGACAAACAATGACAGGGCCAGGCAAGCGCCCAGTAGCGAGAAATGCGGCATGACATCAAGCCCCGCATCGGCGGCCGAGCCCGCGCCTGCGCCAAATACAAGTACGGGCACACACAGCGGCAGGACGAGGATGCACAGCAGTGCCGCCCCGTTGCGCACGCCCAGTGTGAGCGCCGCGCCAACGGCGCCGATCAGCGCAATGGCCGGGGTACCGATCAGCAGCGTGGCTGTCAGCAGCAGCGTTGCGTGCAGCGGCAGGCTGTATTGCTGGGCGAGGACGGGTGTCAGGAGCAGCAACGGCAGGCCGCTCGCGAGCCAGTGTGCGGCAATCTTCGTCAGCACAATCAGGGCAAGCGGGTACGGCGACAGCAGCAATTGATCGAGGCTGCCATCAGCATGTTCCTGCGCAAACAACCGCGAGAGCGAGAGCATCGACGCCAGCAGCGCTGCTACCCACAGGATGCCCGGCGCGAGCATGCGCAACTGCTGGGGGTCTGGGCCGATGGCCAACGGGAACAGGCTCGCCGCAATGACGTAGAACACCACGCCGCCGACGAGATTGCCGCGCCGCCGCCATGACAGCGCCAGATCGTGCCGCAGGATGGCCACCAGCATCGGCCTCATGCGGTGCCCCCAAGCCGAAGCACGCGATTCGCCCCTTCCGGGCGCGCCAGCAACTGGTGCGTGGTCATGATCACCATGCCGCCGGTGCGCAAGTGCGCATCGAGTTGTGCGGTGAAGAGGCCGACTGCGTGGTCGTCGAGCGAGGCGATCGGCTCGTCGAGCAGCCACAGCTCGCGGCGCGCGATCAGCAAACGCGCCAGTGCCACGCGCCGCCGCTGGCCTTGCGACAGCTTGCGCACGGGCGTGGCGGCAAGCGCGCCGAGTTCGAGCGCTTCCAGTGCGCGGTCGATGCCAAACGGCGCGGAAGCCGAATCGCGTAATCCGGCCAGTTGCATGGCCAGACGCAGGCTCTCGGTAACCGTGAGATCCGGGTCGATGCCGTTGGTGTGCCCAACGTAGCAAAGCGCATTGAGGAAGGCGGGCTCGCCGCTGCGCACGGGCACGCCATGCCATGTCAGCGAGCCGCTTGCGGGTGCCAGCAGGCCACAGAGCACACGCAGCAGCGTGGTCTTGCCGCTGCCGTTCGCCCCTGTTACCTGCACCAGCTCGCCCGCCGACACCGAGAGTTCCAGCTCGCGGAAAATTCGGCGGCCGGCGCGCGAAAACGTCAATTGGCTGGCAACAAGCACGGCAGGGGTCTGAGTCGAACGGGGTCTAGCGCTGACGGCACGTTCACGTGCCTCACTCGGTCTTCATCTTCGACATGTCGGGCAGATGGTGCGCTATACCCTTGTGGCAGTCGATACAGGTCTTCTCTTTGCTGCCCAGATACTGAGCGTGCATGGCCGAGGCACGCGGGCTCTGCCGTGTGAAGTCCATCGATTCGTAGTTGTGGCAGTTACGGCATTCCAATGAATCGTTGGCCTTCAGGCGATCCCATTCGTGCTGGGCCAGTTCAAGCCGGTGGGCCTCGAACTTCTCGCGCGTGTCGATGGTGCCGAAAATCTTGCCCCACACTTCCTTGGACGCCTGCATCTTCCGTGCAATCTTGTTCGTCCAGGCGTGCGGGACGTGGCAGTTCGAGCAGATTGCGCGTACGCCGCTGCGGTTGGTGTAGTGGATCGTGCTCTGCAGCTCCTGGTACACGTTGTCGTGCATCTCGTGGCAACCTGTGCAGAACGCCTCGGTGTTGGTCACTTCCATCGCGGTGTTGAACGCACCCCAGAACACCACGCCGGCAACAAAGCCGCCCATCGTCAGAAAGCCCAGGCTGAAATACGCGCTGGGCCGGTTGATGGTGCGCCAGTAGCGCTTGATCAGGTCGAACATGGCTGCACCGCCTCAGTTCTTGCCAACGCTCTTGCCATCAGGCTTGCGTTGGAGCAGTTGATCGACATCGACAAACGTATTGGTGATGAGGGGCTTGGCGTCGGCTTGCGGCACGTGGCATTGCGTGCAGAAGAAGCGGCGCGGAGAAACGTCGGCCAGTTGGTGGCCATCGCGGTCAACGTAGTGCGTGGGGCTGATCGGTATGGCTCGCATCTCTTCGGCCTTCGTACGCGCGTGGCAGGATAGACAACCGTTGTGGTCCCGGTTGATCTGATACATGTACGTGCCGTCGATCTTGTGCGGAATCGTCGGCGGCTGCCCGGTGTAGTTGCGCTCGCGGCGCACGTCCTTGTTCTCGGTGGGATACAGGATCGGCGGGGTCGATTCGGCGGTGATCGGGGTCGGGCCGCGCATGGCGTCGACCACGCCTTGAGCCTGCGCGGGCAAGTTGACAAGGGTCACTAGCAGCAGCGCACAGATGGCGGCTGGCAATCCCAAGAGTCGGCTGAGCTTCATGACGTTTTCCTGTTGCGCGTGTGTCGTCTGCCTGTGCCCGTCAGACTTTCACGATCTTGACGGCGCATTTCTTGAAATCCGTCTGCAGCGAGATCGGGCAGGTTGCATCCAGTGTGACCTTGTTGATGAGCTGGCTCGCGTCGAACCAGGGCACGAAAACCAGGCCCTTCGGCGGCTGGTTGCGGCCGCGCGTTTCAATGCGGGTGCGCATCTTGCCGCGCCGCGAGATCACCTCGACCTCAACACCACGTCGCAGCCCCAGCGTCTTCGCATCTTCCGGGTGCATGAAACAGACCGCATTCGGGAACGCGCGATACAGCTCGGGCACACGGCGCGTCATCGAGCCTGAGTGCCAGTGCTCCAGCACGCGGCCGGTCGACAACCAGAACGGGTATTCCTTGTCCGGCACTTCTGGCGGCGCCTCATAGGGCAGGGCGAAGATCACCGCCTTGCCGTCGGGGTTGCCGTAGAACTGATAGCCGGTGCCGGCCTTCACATATGGATCGCTACCTTCCTTGTAGCGCCAGCGCGTTTCCTTGCCGTTGACCACCGGCCAGCGCAATCCGCGCGCCTTGTGATAGTCGTCGAACGGTGCCAAGTCATGGCCGTGGCCGCGCCCGAAGCTTGCGTATTCTTCGAACAGGCCCTTCTGGAGGTAGAAGCCGAACGCCTTGGCTTCGGCATTGCTGTATTCCGGGTCGACGTCCTTGAGCGGAAACTTGTCGACGTTGCCGTTGCGGTAGAGCACGTCGTAGAGCGTCTTGCCGCGCAGCTCCGGCTTCTTGGCGATGAGTTCTTCCGGCCAGACTTCTTCTACCTTGAAGCGCTTGGAGAATTCCACCAGTTGCCACAGGTCGGAACGCGCCTCACCCGGCGCATCAACGAGCTGATGCCAGAACTGCGTGCGGCGCTCGGCGTTGCCGTAGGCGCCTTCCTTCTCAACCCACATCGCGCTCGGCAGAATCAGGTCGGCAGCCAGTGCGGTAACGGTCGGGTACACGTCGGAGACAACGATGAAGTTCTCCGGATTGCGATAGCCCGGATAGCCTTCCTGGTTGATGTTGGCCCCGGCCTGGATGTTGTTGTTGACCTGCACCCAGTAGGCGTTGAGCTTGCCGTCCTTGAGCATGCGGTTCTGCAGCACGGCGTGATAGCCCGGCTTTTCCGGGATCGTGCCTGCCGGCAGCTTCCAGATGTGCTCGGCTTCTTCGCGGTGCTTCGGGTTGGTCACCACCATGTCGGCCGGCAAGCGGTGCGAGAACGTGCCCACCTCGCGCGCGGTGCCGCAGGCCGAAGGCTGGCCCGTCAGCGAGAACGGGCTGTTGCCCGGCGTGGCGATCTTCCCCGTCAGCAGGTGCAGGTTGTAGATCATGTTGTTCGCCCACGTGCCACGGGTGTGCTGGTTGAAACCCATGGTCCAGAACGACACGACCTTGATCTTCGGATCGGCGTACAGCTCGGCAAGCTTCTGGAGCTGCTGCTTGAACTCCTTTTCCTTGCTCTTGTCCGGGTTCGCCAGCTTGGTGGTGTAGTCCAGGTCGTACGTCGAGACGAACTTCGCAAACTCGTCGAACGAGATCGGCTTGGAGTCGCCCACCTTGTCGGCGTTCTTGGCGGCCTTCTGCACGGGGTTGTCGGGCCGCAGGCCGTAGCCGATGTCCGTCACGCCCTGCTTGAAGACGGTGTGCTTGTTGACGAAGTCGGTGTTGACCTTCTTGTTGGTGATGATGTAGTTCGCGATGTAGTTCAGCATCGCGAGATCGGCCTGCGGGGTGAAGACGATCGGGATGTCGGCCAGATCGAATGAGCGATGCGTGAACGTCGACAGCACCGCCACCTTCGTCTTGGGCGCGGACAGGCGCCGGTCCGTCACGCGCGACCACAGGATCGGATGCATCTCCGCCATGTTCGAGCCCCACAGTACAAACGCGTCGGCCACTTCGAAGTCGTCGTAGCAGCCCATCGGCTCATCCATGCCGAAGGTGCGCATGAAGCCCGCCACGGCAGAGGCCATGCAATGGCGCGCGTTGGGGTCGAGGTTGTTCGAGCGGAAGCCCGCCTTCATCAGCTTGACGGCGGCGTAACCCTCAAAGATCGTCCACTGGCCCGAGCCGAACATGCCGACAGCGGTCGGGCCCTTTTCCTTGATGACGCGCTTGAACTGCACCGCCATCTCGTCGAACGCGCGGTCCCAACTCACGGGCGTGAAATCGCCGTTCTTGTCGTACTTGCCGTTCTTCATGCGCAGCAGCGGCTGGGTCAGCCGGTCCTTGCCGTACATGATCTTCGAGAGGAAATAGCCCTTGACGCAGTTCAGGCCGCGATTGACCTCGGCCTTCGGATCGCCCTGCGTGGCCACCACGCGGTTGTCCTTGACGGCAACTTCAACGCCGCAGCCCGTGCCGCAGAACCGGCAAGGCGCCTTCGACCACTTCAGCTGCGTCAGTTCTTTGTCGGTGACGAGGTTGGCGGCACTGGCAGGAAGCGTGACGCCCGCGACCGAAGCGGTAGCGGCAGCGGCGGTCTGCTTAATGAACGCGCGGCGAGAGACTTTCATCGTCCATTTCCTCATTCATGGCGTCTGCCATTTCGTTGTGCTGGTAGATCAGGGCGGTGTTCAGCACGCCGTCGATCTGCTGAATGAACGTCAGGTGGGCCGCGATGGCGCGCGAGCTGGGCGCTTCAAGCGTGACCACGAGCTTTCCGTTGTCGCTGGCTGCATGAATTTCACTGCCGGCGAGGGTTTCGATGGCTTCGCTTACCGATGCAATATGGGTTGGCTGCGCCTGGACCATGACCCCGGCGATATGCCACTCGTCGTCATCGAGCGGCGCGGGCCGAACGGGGATATCTATTTCTTTTTTTGTGTTTCGCATGACCCTGTTTTAGCGATAAACGCCTTTTCTAATCAGTGCTGCGCGAACATACGACCCGACTCGCCCTCAAAACCCCCGAGCGGGTAAATCAATGCGTTGGCGGGCCGCTCAGCAATTGGGTTGCCCACACGATAAAGCCGTATCCTGCGACGATAATGACGGAAAGAACCGGCACCATGACAGCCGTCAGAAACAGAAAGCTTCGCAGCTCTTCGGATTTACGTTGCGCGTCGATGTTTTGGGGCTGTTCCACGATGACTCGACCAATAAGGGCGGCGCAAATGGCGCGCGAACGTTTTCCAGTAAAGTGAACGTTACACAGGAATTCAAGGTTTTCGCATGATCCCCGTGGGACATGTGTGGCGCAACCAATATGTCGGAGGGGTGTGATCTAGCGCAAGACTTGCCGAATTCACGAGCACGAAGCATTGACGGGCACGCGCCATAAATACCAGGCGGCGACGGTTCGATATGGGCTCCATGCAAGACCGATGGTCTCCATCTGCCTGCGGGTGGGCGTGGTATCGAGCCGCTTCAGACGGCGGTAGCCATCGCGTACGCCGAAATCGTCGGCGGGCAGGATGTCGGCGCGCTCCAGCGTGTAGATCAGCAGCATCTCGACCGTCCATCGGCCCACCCCGCGCAGTGTCACCAGCCGATCGATGAGCGCTTCGTCGGGCATCGTCAGCGCGTGTTCGCGTGTGGGGACGACGCCGTCGAGCGCGGCTTGTGCAATGCCGCGAATGGTCGCCAGTTTGGTCGCAGAGAAACCGCACGCGCGCAGCGCTGCCTCCTCCGTGGCGAGCACCTGCTGCGGTGCAGGAAATGTGGCGGCCGGATAGAGCGCGAGGAAACGGCCGAGGATGGCGTCGCCCGCCTTGGCGTGCAGCTGCTGATAGGCGATGGCCCGGATCAGCGCTTCATAAGGTTCACGTGCAGGCTTGGCGGCGTGGCGGCACGGGCCGATGGCGGCGATATGCCGAGCCCAATCTTCGTCCAGCGTGGCCAGGAAGGCTGCGGCTTGCCGGTGGGCACTTGCGGACAGGTCTGCGGCGATGGTCATGCGGTGGTTTGCCGGTCAGCCGGCCTTGCGAAACGTGAGGTTGATGCGCTGACTGCCCAGCAATGGGTGCGGGTGGTCTTTGAGCGGCGCAACGCCGTGATAGCGCAGGCGGTCCGGCCCGCCCCAGACGACCACATCACCGTGAAAGAGGGGAATGCGCTGCGTCTTGTCGGCGCGGCGATGTCCGCCAAACAGGAAGATGGCCGGCATGCCGAGCGATACGGAGACGATGGGGGCGCCGTAGTCCTGCTCGTCTTTATCCTGATGCAGCGACAGGCGCGCGCCTGGCACATAGCGGTTGATGAGACAGGCATCCGGCGTGAAGCCCGGGAAGCCTGCTTCGGCGGCAGCGCTGCTCGCCAGGCGCAGGAACACCTCGGGCAGCGGCGGCCACGCGTTTCCCGTGAGCGGGTCGAGCGTGGCGTAGCGGTAGCCGCGGCGGTCTGAGGTCCAGCCGAGCGTGCCGCTGTTGGTGAGCGCGACCGACATCTCGAAGCCGCCCGGTGTGACCATGTGGCGAAACGCTGCCTGCTGCGCGATGGCATCCACCGCTGCGAGCAGGGCCGGCGCATCCGCCAGCGCAATGCCGCGCAGTACAAACGCCGCCTCGCCGAGCACGATGCGCGCGTCGTCAGCGGGTGTGTGGTCGGCAAACAGATCGCCGGTCGTCATGGTGGGCTGGCTATAGCGCGTCATGGAAGATGATGCCCACAGTATGCCGCTGGCCCGAACGCAGGCGGCTCACACCGTGGCGCATGTTCACGCGATACGTGCCGCGTGTGCCTTGTACGGGTCGATGGTGTACCGCAAAAACCACGGCATCGCCTTTGCGCAATGGCACCACCTCGGGCCGCGACTGCATCCGTGGGCGCTGCTCCGTCATGACGAACTCGCCGCCGGTGAAATCCACGCCGGGCTCCGACAGCAGGATGGCCACCTGCAGCGGGAAGACGTGCTCGCCGTAGAGGTCCTGATGCAAGCAGTTGTAGTCGCCGGGGCCGTATTGCAGGATCAGCGGCGTGGGGCGCAACTGGCCCGCTTCGTGGCAGCGGCGCAGGAAATCGGCGTGCTTGGTCGGGTAGCGCACGTCGATGTCCATGGCTTGGTTCCAGCGGTTGGCGATGGCGGCCAGCGGCGGGTAAAGCGACGTGCGCAACTGGGCGATCAAGTCTGGCAGGGGATAGGCGAAATACTGGTATTCACCGCGCCCGAAGCCATGGCGCTCCATCACTACGCGCGAGCGGTACAGGCGGTCGTGCGGGTACAGCGCGGCCAGGGCTTCGCAGGCGTCGTGGGCGAGCAGGCCCGGTAATACGGCGCTGCCGACATCGTTAAGGGCGTCTTCAACGGCATGCCAGTCGATGCCATCAGGATGGGGAGGATGCCCCGCGCTGGCACGCGCGGCGGCCGTGGAAGGCGGCATATGCGCTCCTTCGTCGGAGATTCGATATGCCAAGCCTACGCTCACGGGAGTGCGCGTGGCACTCCGGAGCTTGCGGTCAAATTCAGGCTTGTGCGGCTAGGCTGACGGGCATGGTGGTGGCGGCCAGCTTGGTCAGCGCATCACCGGTGGCGCGGCAGATGCGCCACTCGGGCAGCACATCGGCGCCCATGGCTTCGTAGAAGGCGATGGACGGCGCGTTCCAGTCGAGCACGCTCCATTCGAAGCGGCCGCAGTCCCGCTCTTGCGCCAAGCGCGCCAGGTGGATCAGGAGTGCCTTGCCGATGCCCAGGCCGCGGTACTCGGGCTCCACGAACAGGTCTTCCAGATACAGACCCGGCTTGCACAGGAAGGTCGAGAAGTTGTGGAAGAACAGCGCAAAGCCCACGGCCCGGCCATCGACTTCCGCCAGCACCGCTTCGCAATACGGGCGCGGCCCGAACAGCATCGTCGCCAGCGCCTCGGGCGTGGTCTGCACGAGGTGCGTGAGCTTTTCGTACTCGGCCAGCGCAGAGATCAGACTAACGAGCGAGGCACAGTCATCCGGCGTGGCGGGTCGCAGCGTGAAGCGGGTCGCAGTGGTGGTTGTCATTGTGATTGCGATTCGAGTGAGGTTTGGACCAGGCGTGCCACCTGGTCGACGTAATCGGGCGCGAGGCAGTCGACCACGTGCCGCTCGGGCGTGCTGCGCAACCACGTGATCTGGCGCTTGCACAGCTGGCGCGTCGCAGCGATGCCTTGTTCGCGCAGGGCAGCCATGTCGATTTCACCGTCGAGGTAAGCCCACGCCTGGCGATAACCGACGCAGCGGATGGACGGCAGCGTAGGCGAAAGATCGCCGCGGCGGCGCAGGCGCTCCACCTCGTCGAGCAGGCCGCCGGCGAGCATCGCATCAAAGCGCTGTGCGATGCGCGCATGCAGCACGAGGCGGTCGGACGGCTCCAGCGCAATTGTCAGATAGGGCGCGGCCGCATCGTGCTGCTGGAACGCATTCGCGCCGACCTCACGCGCGAGCAGGGCAGACATGGGCTGGCCCGTCAGCCGATACAGTTCCAGCGCGCGCTGGATGCGCTGCGCATCGGTCGTGTGCAGTCGCGCAGCCGTCACCGGATCGACCAGGGCGAGTTTCGCGTGCAGCGCCGGCCAGCCATCGCGCGCGGCTTCGGCATCGATCTCTGCGCGGATGGCAGGATCGGCGCCGGGCAAATCGGAGAGGCCTTGCGTGAGTGCCTTGTAGTACAGCATCGTGCCGCCGACGATCAGCGGCAGCTTGCCGCGTGCGCGGATGGCATCGATCAGCGCATTCGCATCATTTGCAAACTGCGCGGCGGAATACGCATCCAGCGGATCAATGATGTCGATCAGGTGATGCGGTGCGATGGCTTGTTCTTCGGCGCTGGGCTTGGCGGTGCCGATGTCCATGCCGCGATACACCAGCGCGGAATCCATGCTGATGATCTCGATCGGCCAGCGCTCAGCCAGCTTCAATGCGGCGGCGGTTTTGCCGGACGCAGTAGGCCCGAGTAGGCAAATGGCGCGCGGTGCGCTCGCAGCAGACACAGTCATCGGAATTTACTGGCCGCGCAGGAAGAGGCGATCCAGGTCCGCTACGGTGAGCTGGATCCACGTCGGGCGACCGTGGTTGCATTGGTCGGCGCGTTCGGTGGCTTCCATCTGGCGCAGCAGGGCGTTCATCTCGTCCAGGTTCAGGCGGCGGTTGGCGCGCACGGCGGAGTGGCACGCCAGCGTGGCAAGCAGTTCGTTCTGGCGTTCGGCCAGCACTCGTGAGCCGCCGTAGGCTTGCAGATCGCGCAGCACGTCGCGCGCGAGGGCTTGTGCATCGGCCTTCTGCAGCAGCGTTGGCACGGACCGCACTGCCAGCGTGGTGGGCGACACGGCGGAGATATCGAAGCCGAGCAGCGTGAGCGTGTCGCGGAATTCCTCTGCGGTGCCGATCTCCACCGGGCTTGCGGCAAACGTGACCGGAATCAGCAGCGGCTGCACTTCGACGCGCTTGGCTTCCAGTGCGGTCTTGAGCTGTTCGTAGAGGATGCGCTCGTGCGCGGCATGCATGTCGACGAGCACCATGCCGCGCGTGTTCTGCGCCAGCACGTAGATGCCGTGCAACTGGGCGACGGCAAAGCCGAGCGGGTGCGCATCGTCGTCATCGGCCTGTGGCGCAGCAGCAGGTTCCGCGACGGCGGCAGCAGGCGCTTGCGCAGTCGCGGTGCCGCCATCGAACAACGTCGCGGCGCTCGGGACATCGGTCATCCAGGCGGGGCGGCTCGACGGCATTGGCGCGCTATCGCCGCGCATCATCGACAGATATTCCGCACGCGGCTGCGCAATGCCGAGCGACGTCTGCCGTGCGGCCATCTGATTGATCCAGCGTGTGGTGTTGTCGATGGGCGAGGGCGGCGTCGTGAATCCGGCAACTTCGGGCGCCTCGGCGATGTCGGTGCGTAGGCTGTCGCCCTGTTCGCCGGCGTGGCGCGACAGTGCGCGCTGCACCGCGTGATAGACGAACTGGTGCACCGCGCGGCTGTCGCGGAAGCGCACCTCGATCTTGGACGGATGCACGTTCACGTCCACCGCTTCGGGCGGCAACTCCAGACACAGCACATAGGCGGGGAAGCGGTCGCCATGGAGCACATCTTCGTAGGCGCTGCGCACGGCGTGCGTGAGCAGGCGGTCGCGCACGAAGCGGCCGTTGACGTAGAAGAATTGGTGATCAGCCCGGCCGCGCGAGGCGGTCGGCAGGCCGGCAAAGCCGAAAAGGCGCAGCTCGCCGGCAGATTCTTCGAAAGGCAGGCGTGCGCGGGCGAATTCGGTACCGAGCACGGCCGCCGAGCGTGAATCCGCCTGCGTAGCGTTCCAATGCTCCAGCGGCTTGCCGTTGTGATGTACGGAGATGGCCACGTCGGGCCGCGCCAGCGCGGTGCGGCGGATGACCTCCATGCAGTGGCCCAGCTCGGTCTGCTCGGTCTTCAGGAATTTGCGGCGCGCCGGCGTGTTGAAGTACAGATGCTGCACGTCGACCGTGGTGCCGACGCCGCCCGAGGCGGGCTGGGCTCGCCCCGTTTGTGCAATGATCTGCGTGGCGTGCGGGTCATTGGCTGTGCGCGACGTGAGCGTCAACTCCGCCACCGAGGCAATCGAGGCAAGCGCCTCGCCCCGAAACCCCAGCGTCGCCACCGATTCCAGCTCCTCCAGCGAGCCGATCTTGCTGGTCGCATGCCGCATCAGCGCTACGGGCAGTTCGCTCGCCGGAATGCCGCCACCGTTGTCGGTGATGGCGATGCGTCGCACGCCGCCTTCCTCCAGCTTGATCTGGAGCTGCGTGGCGCCTGCGTCCAGCGCGTTTTCCAGCAGTTCCTTGACGACGGACGCCGGCCGTTCGACCACCTCGCCGGCCGCGATCTGGCTGATCAACTGGTCGGGAAGCGGGCGGATGGGGCGGCGGGAAGTCGGGGCGGAAGTCATCGCGGCATTATAAATGTCACGCCCGGTGCGGCGCACCGACGCAAGCCCCGCAAGCGCAAGGGGAAAATGAATTCACATCCGGTATCATTCCCCGCTGCTCAATCGGGGGTTGGTTTGGATATCGTGATGCAACTGGTCGACATCGTTCTGCATGTCGACAAATCGTTGGGAATGCTCATTCAGCAGTACGGCGCGTGGGTCTACGTGCTGCTGTTTGCCATCGTCTTTGCCGAGACCGGCCTGGTGGTGCTGCCCTTCCTGCCGGGTGACACGCTGCTGTTCATTGCCGGCGCGATGTGCGCTGCGGGTCAGATGGACGCCTGGCTGCTCATCGTGCTGCTCGTGACTGCCGCGGTAACGGGCAATACCGTCAATTATTTCGTCGGCTCCTGGATCGGCCCCAAGGTATTCGACGGTCACATCCGCTTCCTCGATCACGAAGCGCTGCTTAGAACACACGCCTTCTACGAGCGCCATGGCGGCAAAATGCTTGTGATGGCACGCTTCATTCCGGTGGTGCGCACGTTCGCGCCGTTCGTGGCCGGCGTGTCGAAGATGACGTTCGCCAAGTTCCAGCTCTTCAATATGATCGGCGCCGTGCTGTGGGTTGGCTTGTTGGTTCTGGCCGGCGACCTGTTCGGCAACGTGCCGATCATCCGCGAGCACCTGAACACGATCGTGCTCATCGGCCTGGGCGCAGCGATTGTGCCGCTGGCACTGGGCGGGCTGTGGAAGCTGCTCAGGCGCCGTCGCGGCGCTGTGGCGCCGAAATAGGCGTCAATTCAAGTTCTTGCTCATGGCGCGCAGCGTTGGCATGCGCTCCTTGAGCTTGGCCGTGTCGGCTGCATCGGGCCGGGCGTCCACGTAGGCTTCCAGATCTTCCAGCGCGGGCCGGAAGCATTCCAGATTGGCGTAGGCCAACCCCCGGTCGCGCACTTCCTCAATTGAATCGGGCAGCAGGATCACCAGCCGCTGCTGCACCGCCAGCAGGCGCTGCCAGCGCGATTCCTGCAGATAGATCGCCTTCAGATTGCGCAGCATGCGCGCGATGATCTCGCGGTGCGTGGCCACTTGCAGGAACACCCCGAGCGGCACCGTGTTGGGGTCTTCGATACCCTCCTTCTCCAGGTAGGGGTCGAGCATGTCCTGCAACTCTTCCTTCGACAGTGTCTGCCCCGTCAACGGATCGAGCACGACCTCGCCCGCAGGAATGCTCATGCGCACCAGGAAGTGGTTGGGGAAAGACACCCCCTTGAGCGGCAGGCCGATCTGCTGGCCGATCTCCATTAGCAGCACCGCCAGCGAGATCGGAATGCCGCGCCGGCTCTGCAGCACGATATTCAGGTAGGAGTTCTCGGGATCGTAGTAATCGTTTGCATTGGGCCCGAAGCCCAGCTCGCGGTAGAAAAACTGATTGAGCAGGCGCAGGCGCTGGATGGCCGGCGTGCCGTCGGCGATGCGGTTTTTGATCCGCGCGACCAGCACGTCAATGGCGGCCAGCTCTGCTTGCAGGTCCAGGTCCGGATACGCGTCCTGCGCAATCGACAGGGCGGTTTCTGTGAGGGGGATGCTGTCGTCGTCCGCGACCAGGGCCGAGAAATAATCGAGGACTTTAGTGGTCATCAGATGGCCTTCTTTCGGAACGTGGAAAACTTCAATCCAGTGAGCCACAGTGTACCGAAATAGACCACCGCGCACAGGACCAGGCTTGCCCCCAACAGCGCGATGCGCACGAGCGGCCTGGCGCCCAGTCCAACCCAATCGAAATTGTGCGCGAGCCACAGCAGCACGCCGGCCAGCAGCAGTACGGCCGACATCACCTGCGCGATGAACAACCCCCAACCCGGCAGCGGGTGGTAATAGCCGCGCCGGCGCAAGCCGAAGAACAGCAGCGCCGCATTGATGGTCGCGCCAAAGCTGATCGACAGCGCCAGCCCGGCGTGTCCGAAAATCGGCACGAAGACATAGTTGGACAACTGCGTCGCCACCAGCACCACCAGCGCGATTTTCACCGGCGTGCGGATGTCCTGCCGCGCATAGAAGCCCGGCGCCAGGATCTTGATGACGATCAGCCCGATCAGCCCCACGCCGTACGACGTCAGCGCCTGGCGCGTCATCTCGACGTCCATGCCGGTGAACTTGCCATAGTGAAACAGCGTGGCCGTGAGCGGCGCGCCAAACACGAACAGCCCCACCGCCGACGGCACCGCCAGCAGCACGGTCAGCCGCAGGCCCCAGTCGAGCAGCGACGAGTACTCTTCCCGGTTGTTGTCCGCGCTTGCCTTCGACAGGCTTGGCAGCAGGATCGTCCCGAGCGCCACACCCAGCAGCGCGGTCGGGAATTCCATCAGCCGGTCTGCATAGTTCAGCCACGACACGCTGCCCGTCGGCAGGCGCGACGCAATGTTGGTGTTGATGATCAGGCTGATCTGCGCGACCGATACCGACAGCGTGGCAGGCAACATCTGCTTGAGCACGCGCCGCACGCCCGGGTGGTGCCATGCCGCCCGCACGTTGAACGACACACGCGGCAGCATGCCCACGCGGCGCAATGACGGAATCTGAACGGCAAGCTGCAAGATGCCGCCCACCATCACCGCATAGGCCTGTGCGTAGATGGGCGTTTCAAGGTGCGGCGCCACAAACACCGCTGCCACGATGAACGACAGATTCAGCAGCACGGGCGTGAAAGCCGGCACCGCAAACTGCCGCCATGTATTCAGAATGCCCGACGCCAACGCCACCAACGACACGAGCCCGATGTACGGAAACATCACGCGCGTCATGAAGATCGCCGAGATATAGGCCTGGTTCTCGTGCTCCTTGAAGCCGGTCGCAACAGCGGTGACGATCAACGGCGCGCCGATCACGCCCAGCGCCGAGATGATCACCAGGAACCACGTCATCACCGTGGCCACGGAGTCGACGAGTGCGCGTGTTTCGGCTTCGCCCTGACGGTTCTTGAATTCGCCCAGGATCGGCACGAACGCTTGCGAGAACGCGCCCTCGGCCGAGAGCCGGCGCAGCAGGTTGGGGATGCGGAAGGCGACGTTGAAGGCGTCGGTATAAACCGAGGCACCGAAGGCGCGGGCGATCAGCGTCTCGCGAATGAGCCCCGTGATGCGCGAGAGCATCGTCAGGCCGCTGATCGTGGCGAGTGTTTTGAGGAGATTCAAGATGAATGCTTGGTTGGGCGCCGGCTGAGAGGTAAACGCGGCGATGGCGGTCTGACCGACGGCGCCATCCCGGGTTCGCGCCCGGCGTGACTGACGTGACCGGAGGGCACAATTGCGGCCGTATTATAGGGACCGGCTTGCCATGCGCCCAAAAGTGCCGCAAAAGCCGCAATCTGCCGTTATCCGGGCGATTTCACAACAGGGTTTGCGTTGAGTGCGGAAGTCTGCGTATAATTGCCGTCTTTCACCAATTTGCGCGCTTCGGCCTTCCGTGTCTCCCGGGGCGCTTGCTACCGTTTCTTCAGGGATTTTTCCATGGCAAACACCGCACAAGCACGCAAGCGCGCACGCCAAGCCGTCGTTCAGAACGCTCACAACTCGGCTCTGCGCTCGCGTCTGCGTACCGCAATCAAGGGCGTTCGCAAGGCTGTGGCCGCCGGCGACAAGACTGCCGCTGCTGCTGCATTCAAGACTGCTCAAAGCACGATCGACAGCATCGCTGACAAGAAGATCGTCCACAAGAACAAGGCTGCACGCGCAAAGTCGCGTCTGTCCGCTGCCATCAAGGCAATGGCTGCCTAAGTTCGGGTGATGCCGGCCAAGCCGGCATGGCGCGACGATCAACGTCGTGCTCCGACGAAAAAAAGCCCGTCTTCGGACGGGCTTTTTGCATTCTGCGCGCCTGCAATGTGCGAGGCGCTGCATCAGGTGAACGGGGAAAGATTAGCCTTTCGCGGGGGCGCCGCCTTCCGGCAGGATGCAGGCTTCCACGAGCTGGAGGTTGTTGTCGTGCGCGAAGTTGAGCACGAAATCCAGCGCCTTGGGTTCGATGTCGCGCAGGCGCTCGTCGACGAACACGCTCCGGATGCCGCCCGACATGACGGGGCGCACATAGGGAGAGTAGGTGAAGCGGGGATCTCCGGTATCACCGGCGGGGCGGAACTGCGCCATCACACCGCACAGCCGATCGGCCCAGTCGCTCGGGCGGAAAGTCTTTCCGTCACGGGTGACGCCCTGAATAAAGAATTGGCGAGGGTTGGCTGCCATGGACTGCGTGGGGCTGTGGAGATTTGCAAACGACTTCGACCGCGCGGGTGCTGCAACGTTCGAACGGGGTGCACTTGTGGTGCGGATGATGCGCTTGCCTGGTTGCCGATTCATGAACCGGACGGGCCGGCTTGTCATGCCGGTTTGCGGACGGTTGGGGCATCCGAAGCAGCGAGTATTATATCTTATATAAGACTTTCATCGGCCTTTCACGCGCCCTTTATGGCAGCCGGCCCGCGCAGGCGCGAAACTCGCCAAACGGGTGGCGATCCCGTATGATGGGCTGAATCTTCAACAGGCAAGGCGGCTAGGGCGACGTGCTACGGGATGTTCCCGGTGCGTCATCTGCGGGCCGCCTTCGTTGTTTTATGAACCCACCAAGCTCGATCAAGCACTACCTGCAGTTCAAGGACTTTTCGCTGGAAGAGTACGAATACCTGCTGGACCGTTCCGCGATCCTCAAGGCCAAGTTCAAGAACTACGAGACATGGCACCCGCTGCACGACCGCACGCTGGCCATGATCTTCGAGAAGAATTCCACGCGTACGCGCCTGTCGTTTGAAGCTGGCATTCACCAGCTTGGCGGCCATGCGGTCTTTCTGAACACGCGCGATTCCCAACTAGGGCGCGGCGAGCCGATTGAAGACGCGGCGCAGGTCATCTCACGCATGACTGACATCATCATGATCCGCACCTTCGGGCAGGAGATCATCGAGCGCTTTGCCGCGCATTCGCGCGTGCCGGTCATCAACGGGCTGACCAACGAGTACCACCCTTGCCAGGTGCTGGCCGACATCTTCACCTTCATCGAGCAGCGCGGGCCCATCAAGGGTAAGACCGTCACGTGGGTGGGCGATGCCAACAACATGGCGTACACGTGGATCCAGGCGGCTGAGATTCTCGGCTTCCGCTTCCATTTTTCTGCACCGAAGGGCTATCAGCTTGATCCGGCCATGGTGGCCGATTGCGCTCTGCCGTTCGTTCATGTGTTCGAAAGCCCGCTCGAAGCCTGCGACGGCGCACATCTGGTGACCACCGACGTGTGGACCAGCATGGGTTACGAAGCCGAGAACGAAGCGCGCAAGAAGGCCTTTGGCGACTGGATGGTCACCGAGGCGATGATGCAGCGCGCGCAACCCGATGCCCTGTTCATGCACTGTCTGCCCGCGCACCGCGGCGAGGAGGTCGAGGCGGCCGTCATTGACGGCAAGCAGAGCGTCGTGTGGGACGAGGCGGAAAACCGCCTGCACGTGCAGAAGGCGCTGATGGAATACCTGCTCTGCGGGCGCTACTGAGCCCGCAGCAAAATCAGGCTGCCGCCATAAAAAAGGCCGCTCCGATTGACGTCGGAGCGGCCTTTTTGCCTTGATGCGGCAGGCAGTTACTTCTTGCCGCCGTCGAGCTGGGGCAGTGCGTTGGCGGTACCCAGCGACAGCAGGCCGGCCTTCGAGTAGATCGACAGCTTGTCGCGCGTGTCCATCAGGTCCAGGTTGCGCATGGTCAGTTGGCCGATACGGTCGGCCGGGCTGAACGGTGCGTCTTCAACCTTCTCCATCGACAGACGCTCAGGTGCGTACGTCAGGTTCGGCGATTCGGTGTTCAGGATCGAGTAGTCGTTGCCGCGGCGCAGTTCCAGCGTGACGGTGCCGGTCACGGCGCGGGCCACCCAGCGCTGGGCGGTCTCGCGCAGCATGATGGCTTGCGGATCGAACCAGCGGCCCTGGTACAGCAGACGGCCCAGGCGCAGACCGTTGATGCGGTACTGCTCAATGGTGTCTTCGTTGTGGATGCCGGTCACCAGGCGCTCGTAGGCGATGTGCAGCAGCGCCATGCCCGGGGCTTCATAGATGCCGCGGCTCTTGGCTTCGATGATGCGGTTCTCGATCTGATCGCTCATGCCCAGGCCGTGGCGGCCGCCGATGCGGTTCAGCTCCAGGAACATCTCCACCGGGTCGGCGATTTCGCGGCCGTTGACGGCGACCGGACGGCCTTCGTCGAAGGTGATCGAGACTTCTTCCGCCTTGACCTCGACTTCGGGCTTCCAGAACGCCACGCCCATGATCGGGTTGACGATGCGGATGCCGCTGTTCAGATGCTCCAGATCCTTGGCCTCGTGCGTGGCGCCCAGCATGTTGCTGTCCGTCGAATAGGCCTTCTCGGCGCTCATCTTGTAGCCGAAACCTTCCTTGGTCATGAAGGCCGACATTTCGGCGCGGCCGCCCAGCTCGTCGATGAAGGTCTGGTCCAGCCAGGGCTTGTAGATCTTCAGTGCCGGGTTGGTCAGCAGGCCGTAGCGGTAGAAGCGCTCGATGTCATTGCCCTTGAAGGTCGAGCCGTCGCCCCAGATGTTGACGTCGTCTTCCTTCATGGCGGCGACCAGCATGGTGCCGGTTACGGCGCGGCCCAGCGGCGTGGTGTTGAAGTAGGTAATGCCGCCGGTGCTGATGTGGAAGGCGCTGGACTGGATGGCGGCAATCCCTTCATTGGCCAGTTGCGGGCGGCAGTCGATCAGGCGGGCCTTCTCTGCACCGTATTCCATGGCCTTGCGCGGGATGGCATCGTAGTCTTCCTCGTCGGGCTGGCCGAGATTGGCGGTGTAGGCATAGGGCAGGGCGCCCTTGTTTTTCATCCAGCGCAGCGCTGCGCTGGTGTCGAGACCGCCGGAGAAGGCAATGCCGACCTTCTGGCCGACGGGAACGTGTTGCAGGATGGTTTCCATACTCTTTCTCTTCAGATGATCGCTGCTGGCGCTTAGGCGCGCTTAGGCATAGTGGCAGATGTAGTGGTAGCTCTCAGTCACGCGAATGTCGAACTTCGAGTTGGCCGGAACCTGGAAGCTTTCGCCAGCCCCGGATGTCTTCCACTCATTGGTGCCGTCGAGCTTGTACTCGCACGAACCGCCCACGCATTCCATGATCTCGGCGGCGGCCGTGCCGAAGGTCAGCGTGGCAGGCAGCACCACGCCCACGGACTTCTTGGTGCCATCGGGCAGGGTAAAGCTGTGGCTGACGCACTTTCCGTCAAAGTACACATTGGCCTTGGTGGTCAGGCGGACGCCGTCAAAGGTTTCGGTGATCATGAAATGGAACGCGAAAAGGGGAGTCGTAGGGTCAAACCAGCCATTTTAGGCCATTGGGTCGACCGCGGGTACGTCAGGCGAGGGCTGCCTGGCCGCATACGGATGGGATGTGGCGCAAGATGCCCAAGGAGCCCATCCGCCGGGCCTTTCACACCACCACAGGTTCGGGTTCGATGCGCACGCCAAAGCGCGTATGAACCGCGTCCTGGATCTCGCGCGCCAGCGTCATCAACTGGGCCGCGCTACCGCCGCCCCGGTGCACCAGCACCAGCGCCTGCTTTTCATACACGCCCACCGCGCCGCTCTGTCGGCCCTTGAAGCCGCATTGATCAATCAACCAGCCGGCGGCAAGTTTGTAGGTGCCATCCGGCTGCACGTACCCGACCAGATTCGGGAAACGCGCGGCGAGCGCATCGCGCGTGGCGGCATCGACGATGGGGTTCTTGAAGAAGCTGCCGGCGTTGCCGATGAGGGCCGGATCGGGCAGCTTGCGGCGGCGGATCGCGACCACCGCATCGAAGATGTTCTGCGCCGTCGGGCTGGCGATGTTCTGCGCAGCCAGTTCGCGTGCCAGTTCGGCGTAGTGCGTGTCGGGCTGCCAGTCGACCGGTAGGGCGAAGGTGACTTCGGTGATGATGTAGCGATCGGTGCCGGCGCGCTTGAAGAGGCTGTCGCGATAGCCGAAAGCGCAATCGGCAGCGGTGAGGGTGACGAACTCACCGGCGTGGCGGTCGTATGCGCGCAGCGAGTGGAAGCGGTCCTTGATCTCGACGCCGTACGCGCCGATGTTCTGGATGGGCGCCGCACCCACCGTACCGGGAATCAGCGCCAGGTTTTCCAGCCCAGGCAAGCCATGAGCGACGGTGTAAGCGACCAGGCCGTGCCACGATTCGCCACCGCCAGCGCTGATGGTGCGGACTTCGCGGCCATCGATCGTGCTTTGGCCGGTCGCGATGCCGGGAATCTCCATCAGCAACACGAGGCCTTCGAAATCGCGCGTGAGCACGACGTTGCTGCCACCACCGAGCACCAGCACAGGCAGGCCCTGCACGCGCGGGTCGGCCAGCGCGGCGGGAATGTCTTCCGGCGTGCGCACGTGCGCGGCGTACCGGGCAGCGGCCTCAAAACGGAACGTGTTGTGCTGGCCTAGGGGATAATGCGTGTCGAGCAACGCCATGGCGCTAAATCTGCTGGGAAAGCCGAGATTATAGAAGCCAAGACGTACGCGGCACCCCGAGCGAGGCGCCGCAGCAACCCGAATTCAAGTCTGCAAGGAGAATACGATGCCGTCGTTTGACGTGGTATGCGAAGCCAACATGGTGGAAGTGAAGAATGCCGTGGAACAGGCCAACAAAGAGATTTCGACGCGATTCGACTTCAAGGGCTCGGATTCCCGGGTCGAGCACAAGGAACAGGAACTGACCCTGTTTGCCGATGACGATTTCAAGATCGGACAGGTGAACGATGTGCTCATGAACAAGCTTGCCAAGCGCAACGTTGACGTGCGCTTCCTGGACTATCAGGACAAGCAGAAGATCGGCGGCGACAAGATGAAGCAGGTCGTCAAGATCAAGAAGGGCGTTTCGGGCGACTTGGCCAAGAAGATCGTCAAGACCATCAAGGACAGCAAGATCAAGGTGCAGGCAAGCATCCAGGGCGATGCAGTGCGTGTGACCGGCGCCAAGCGTGATGATCTGCAAAGCGTGATCGCCATGCTGCGCAAGGACGTGAGCGACACGCCGCTGGATTTCAATAACTTCCGCGACTGAGCCGGGCCATTCCCGACAAAAAACGCCCCGCATGACTGTTCATGCGGGGCGTTTTGTTTTGCTGCCACGCTACGATCAACGGCCGTACAGCGCGCTGCACGCGCGCACCGTTGATAAGCGCTTTCTGGGCGATGGCCGTGGCAACCTGTCACTGCGATAGCTTGGTCACCTTCAACGCCGGATCGGCGGCGATGGCGGCTTCCGAGAACGGCAGCCGGTTCCAGCGCTTGGCCGAGAACTCGCGCATCTGGTCAAACGCATGCGGCGAGGCCGGATCGCTTGATTCACCGTAGGTCAGAAGCGCATCGGCCACCGGGCCCTGGTCGTCGAACGTGACGGCCTGGATGTAGCTCGTGCCGAAATACACCTGCAAGCCCTTCGGCCCGATCGGCGTGCTTTGTAGCTTGTTGAGCACGCCCTCGTACTCTTCTCCGCCGTGCAGGGCGACGTCGCCGCCGGGCGCGTGTGCTGCCTGCACCATGCCCAGCGGTGCATCCAGCGCAAAGCCGGCAGTGCGGACGGCGCCTACCGCATCCTTCAACGCTTTGAACACGGCCGCGCGCACGGCTGCATCGCTTATGCGCAGGCCGCGTGGCGTGTGGATCGGATCAGCCGGGTTGAAGTCGACTGCGTAGACATGCGGGATGTCCTTGGCGCGCATCCAGAACTCGCGGAACAGGTGCGCCGCGCGAGCATCGACGTTGCCCGTGAGGTTCCATTGCGCGAGGGCAGCGCAGCCGTTGGCCACATCGGCATCCAGGTTGGCCGTGGCTTTGCAGGCGGCCAGGAGATCGTCGCGCACGAGGTGGCCGGCGAGATTGGCGTCGCGGAAGATCATCGCCTGCAGGTTCGGCAGGTTCACCTTGTTGCCGGGCAGGCCATCGGTGCCGGCGAGGCGGCGTTCGATCTCGATCAGGCCGATGCGGGTGCGCAGGCGTTGCGGCACGTCGGCCGAGCCCATCACCGGCGAGAAGCCCGTCAGTTTCTGCGCAGGATTGCTCAGCCACGAGCTGTCGTTGCTGTTGGCGACGTAGTCCTCGCGCTCCAGCACCGGCATGCGTGCGGGTGCCACCAGGCCCGGCACCGGCGATGCCGGATCGACCTGCCAGTTGCACGCACTGCGTGAGCCGTCGAGCAGCACCAACCCCACACCGTTGAACAGCTTGTCGGCCAGCGGCGACGGTGCGCAACGCTTGAGCGCCTGCGCCGACACGTCCGGCATGGTCGACACATCGGCAAACAGCGCACGGCCGTGGCGGTCGGTGGCGATCGTATTCACCCAGGGGATGCCGAGGTTGCTGATCGCCTGCCGGATGCCCGCCACGTCGTTGGCCTGTGCGATATGCAGCCAGGTATCGATGGAGCGCGTGTTGTTTCGATTGACGTCGCGCAGCGTGTAGGCCTTCTGCGAGGTCCACGGCATGCCGCCGGCAGGCATCGACAGCACGGGGCCGTACAGCGTGTTGTAGAAGGTGTGTGTGCGGTGTTCGATGCGACCGTCCGACAGCTTCACGTCAAACGCCACGGTGCGCGTGGTCATCTTGTGCGGCTTGCCGTCGATCAGGTAGGTGGTCGGGTCACCCTCGGCCAGCTTGAGTTCGAACAACGTGAAGCGGCGGCCGGTGGAGACCGTGTGCGTCCACGCCACGTCTTTGTTGAAGCCGATGCTGACGACGGGGAAGGCGGCAATCGACGCGCCCATCACGTCCAGCTTGCCGGGCACGGTCAGGTGGACTTGGTAGAAGCGGTTGGTGGTCGTCCATGGGAAGTGCGGGTTGCCGAGCAGTACACCGCGGCCGTTATCCGTGGCGGTTCTGCCGAAGGCCCAGCCGTTGGAGCCGATCGGCATGTCGCGCAGTTGCAGATCGCGGTCGAGCGCGGCGGTGTCGACGGCATGCGGGGGAATGACAGCGGATGTCGGTGCGCCACCCGGGGGCTGTGCGGCGACGATGCTCGCCAGCATGGCCCCCGCGCTGGCCTGGATGGCCTTTTCTTCGCCCATCCGCATCATGTCGGCCACCGTGAGCGGACGCACCCAGTCGGCATTGCGGCAGGCTGCCGGGCGGTTGGCTGCCGGCGTGTCTTTCAGATAGCGGTTGTAGCCTGCGATGTAGCCGCGCAGCAGCTCGCGCGCTTCAGTCGACATCTGTGCGTAGCCGGCGCGCAGGCCCGCCTCGTCGAACACGCTCTTGAAGAATGCATCGGCTTGCGTGTTCGGCACCGGCTTGAACGACACCACGACCGTGCCGTCCGGCCCGAACGTCTTCGAGCGCTCGCCGCGGACGGTGACGACCTGGTCGGCCAGCAGGCAGACGTTGTCCTGCGCATAGGCATAGGCCATGCCGAAGCCGAGGCTGGCGTAGTCATTGGCACGGACGTGCGGAATGCCGAAGCGGGTGCGGCTGATTTCAGCCGAAAGTCCCGTGTCCGAAGGCGTGGTCCAGCCGCTGTCGGTGCTTGCGCAGCCGGCCAGCGCCGCAAGCGCGGCCACGGCAAGCGTGCCGCGCCGTGCGAATCCCTGCATGAATCGCTGCATTGTGCGTTGTCTCCTGATGTCGGTGTCGTTATGGGCGGTTGCGTCTGCGCGCAGCCACCGTCGCATCGTCGATCGGGGGAGTTCGATTCGAAAGAGGTATTCCCGCCAGAATTGGAGCCAATGCCGCCATCTCTGACCTAGCTTGTGCCTATACTGCGGCATGCCGAGCATCGACTTGCTGATCTTTCCCGACGCCTTTTTCTCCTCGCTGGCAATCGCCGCCGATACGCTGGGCGTGGCCAATGCGCTGTCTTCCATGCAGGCCGGCAAGCGTGCCAACGCCGCCAACGCGACCGTGTTCGGCTGGCGGCTCGTCGCGCGGGACCCAGCGCGTTGGCAGGCGGCGGCAGAAACGCTCGCTTGCCGTTGTGACGCGCTGCCGGAAGACGACACGCAGCTCGGCGATGCGTTGATCGTCCCGCCGCTGAATTTCGACCACATCGGCACGATGGAGCAACGGCTGGCGCTGCTCGAGGTGGAGCGCGCCACGATCCGCCGTTATCTGGATGCGGGGCGGCTGGTGGCGTCGCCCTTCACCGGTGTGGCGATGCTGGCCGACGTGCTGCCCGCCGGCCAACGGCTGACGGTGACATGGCTGATCTCAGGTTGGCTGCAGGGCAACTTTCCGCATTTGAAAGCCGCGCCGGCGCAGGCCATCGTCAGCAGCGGCAACGTCATCACCGCGCGGGCGATGGAGCATGGCGTGGCACTGATGCACCGCGTGGTCGCGCGGCTGGCCGATGCGCGGCTCGCGCGCACACTGGGCAATACGGCGCTCGACCACCCCTCACGCGGAGAGGCCATCGGCATCTGGCTGCGCAGCAAACCGGCCATGCGCAACAGCGTCGTGCTGCGCGCGCGGCGTTACCTGCAGCAGCATCTGCACGAACCGTTTGATCTCGGAAAACTCGCTGCCGCCGCCTCAACCAGCGAGCGGACGCTGCTGCGGCATTTTGCGAAAACGGTGGGGATGTCGCCGCTGCAATTGCTGCACCGGCTGCGCGTGGAGCGCGCGTGCCATCTGCTGGAAGTCAGTACGTTGAGCCTGACGACGATTGCCGAGCGGTGCGGCTACCAGGACATGTCCGCCTTTCGGCGGTTGATCCGGCGGCACACGGGGCGGCCGCCGGGGGAACATCGGCGCGCGCATTCGGTGCGCGCCGAGTTGCGAAATTAAGCGGCTTTCTTCTTCTCGCCAATGCGGCTTTCCTTGCCGGCCAGCAGCTTGGCGATATTGGCGCGGTGGCGCGCGATGAGGAGCACGGCCATCACCGCAACCGCCCCGGCAATCCAGTCGAAGCCGTTCATCAGCACGTAGAAGAACGGCGCGAACACTGCCGATACCAGCGCCGCCAGCGACGAGTAGCGAAAGAACACGGCGATGATGAGCCAAGTGGCCAGTGTCGCCAGCCCCAGCCACAGGTTCAGCGCGAGCAGAATGCCTGCCGCGGTCGCCACGCCCTTGCCGCCCGCAAAGCGGTGGAACACCGGATACAGGTGGCCGAGGAACACGGCGATCACCACCAGCGCGATGCCAGTCTCATCAACCCCAAAGCGCGGTGCGAGCAATTGTGCCAGCCACACCGCGAGCCAGCCTTTGGCCGCATCACCGAGCAGCGTGAGGATGGCCGCCTTCTTGTTGCCCGAGCGCAGCACATTGGTGGCGCCGGGGTTGCCGGAGCCGTAGGTGCGGGGGTCTGCCAGACCCATCGCGCGGCTGACCACCACGGCAAACGAGATCGAGCCGATCAGGTAGGCGGCCACGGTAAAAATGACGGTTGCGACGACTGGTGACATATGGAATGTGAGAAATCAGGCTGCGCGATTGTAGCGTGGCGGCAAGCGTGCCCCAGCCGGCGCGTTCGTTTCAATCGGGGTTTGCACAATTGACGGGCTGTGCATTCAGCACCGTCGTCAACACGCCGGGCGCCAGGCCCACCAGAAAGCCGCGCCGCCCCCCGTTGATATAGATGCGCTCCAGCTCCAGCACGCTCGCCTCCACATACACGGGCATCGCCTTACGCACGCCAAACGGCGATGTGCCGCCGACCAGGTAACCGCTATGCCGCTGCGCCACTTCGGGCTTGCACGGCTGCACATTCTTGCGGCCGGTCTGCCGCGCGAGGTTCTTGGTGGAGACCGAGCAGTCGCCATGCATCAGCACGATCAGCGGCTTGGCGTGCTCGTCTTCCATGACCAGAGTCTTGATCACGTGATGCTCGTCCACGCCCAACTGGCGCGAAGACTCGGTCGTGCCGCCCTTGTCGACATAGTCGTAGGTGTGTTCGGTAAAAGCGACGCCGTGCGCCTTGAGGTACTGCGTGGCGGGGGTCTCGGAAACGTGCTTGGACTTGCTCATACGGGGCAGGGAAGAACGATCGCTATCCGCGCGGATGGTGCTGCGCATGCAGCGTGCGCAGCCGCTCGCGTGCGACGTGGGTGTAGATCTGCGTGGTGGAAATATCCGCGTGGCCGAGCAGCATCTGCACCACGCGCAAGTCTGCGCCGTGGTTGAGCAGGTGCGTGGCAAACGCGTGCCGCAGCGTGTGCGGCGACAGCGGCGCGTGAATGTCGGCGAGCAGCGCATAGCGTTTGATGAGATACCAGAACGCCTGGCGCGTCATGCCTTCGCCGCGCGCGGTGACGAAGAGGGCATCAGTCGTGCGCTCGCCGAGCAGCGCCGTGCGGCCATCGCGCAGGTAACGCCGCAGCCAGTCGCCGGCCTCGGCGCCGAACGGCACCAGGCGGTCCTTGCCGCCCTTGCCGCCAATCACACGCACCACCCCTTCGTTCAGGCCCACTTCCACCGTTTTCAGCGCGACGATCTCCGACACACGCAGGCCGCTCGCATACATCAGCTCGATCATCGCGCGGTCGCGCAGGCCGAGCGGCGTGTCGATATCCGGTGCGTTGATGAGTGCCTCGACTTGCGTTTCGGACAGCGTCTTCGGAAAGCGCGGCGGTTGCTTGGCCGTCGGCAGCAGGCGCGATGGATCGGTGGTCACAACGTGCTCGCGCAATGCCCATTGAAAGAAGCGCTTGAACACCGTGCGGCGCCGGTTGGCGGAGGATGCGCGGCTCTCAGCATGGCGGGCGGCAAAGTAGTCGGCCAGGTCACCGTCTTCGGTTTCGGCGATGGACTTGCTGCGCTCGGTCAGCCAGTGCGCGTAAAGCGTCAGGTCGCGCCGGTACGCATCGAGCGTATTGCGGGCGAGGCCATCCTCCAGCCACAGGGCGTCGCAAAAGCGCTGGATGGCATCTGCGCTTTGCGGCGGCAGGATCGGGGCTTCGGCGTCTTTCAGTACAGCCTTTCTCATATCAGCATCACGCCTTCGTGGCGCAGCAGCCAGTGCTTGATGTTCAGAAGGTAACCATCAGTGTGGTGCGAAAACCCGCCGATGCCGGATGCGCTCACCACGCGGTGGCAAGGGATGAGGATCGGGAACCAGTTGTCGCCGCATGCCTGCCCCACTGCGCGCGGCACACTGCCGATCTGGCGGGCGATGGTGCCGTAGGTGATGACGCTGCCGCACGGGATGGCGCTGATGGCATGCCACACGCGGTGCTGGAAATCCGTGCCGGCGGGCGCAAGCGGGATGTCGAACGTCGCGCGGGGATTGTTGTAGTACGCGTCGAGCTGGCAGGCCAGCGTGGCGATCAAGGCGTCCGATGACCCGACGGTGGGCGTGCTTTCGGGCAGATAAACGAGTTCACGCAGGGCGCCGTCGACCACGCGCACGCCCAGCTTGCCGAAGGGCGCTTCGAGAACGGCGTCGAAAGGGGATGGCATGACAGGGGCCGGCGCTGGAAAACAATCCTGCGAATCTAGCACAGGCCCCCAGGCGGCCAGCGTTACTGTTCCAGCTTGATGTTCTGCTGCTTGACCAGCGTGCGCATCTTGTCAAATTCGCGCTTGATCTCGGCCGTGTATTGCTGCGGCGTATTGCCGACAGGCTCGGCGCCGGCACCGCGGAATCGATCGACCAGGGCCGGGTCTTTCAGCGCTTTCACCGAGGCTTCGTTGAGCTTGCGGATGATGTCGTCAGCCGTGCCGGCTGGTGCAACGAGCCCGTACCACGCCGGGTCATTTGCGTCCTTCAGGCCGACTTCGGCAAAGGTGGGCACGTCGGGCAGGCTATCGATGCGCTTGTTCCACGCCACCACGATCGGCCGCAGCTTGCCACCCTTGATGAACTGCATGGACGAGGGCAGGTTGTCGACCATGATCGGCACCTGGTTGGCCAGCACGTCGTTCAGCGCCGGCCCCGCGCCGCGATACGGCACGTGGACCATCTGCGTTTTGGTCAGCACCTTGAACTCTTCACCCAGCATGTGGCCGATGCCGCAGGTGCCCGAGGTCGCGAACGAATATTTGCCGGGGTTGGCCGTCAGGACCGCCACAAATTCCTTGTAGTTCTTGGCCGGAAAGGTCGGGTTGACTGCAATCACGTTGGCCACGGTGGCCAGGTTGGTGATCGGCTTGAAATCCTTGAGCGGGTCGTACGAAAGCTTCGGGTTGCACGCCGGGTTGACGGCATGCGTGGAGACGGTGGCGATGCCGATCGTGTAGCCATCCGGCGCGGCCTTGGCAATGGCATCTGCGCCAATCGAACCGCCGCCGCCGCCCTTGTTTTCCACCACCACGGCTTGGCCCAGCACCTTGGAAAGCTGATCGGCCACGCCCCGCCCCACGATGTCCGTCGTGCCGCCCGGCGGAAACGGAATGATCAGCTTGAGTGGCTTGGCCGGGTAGTTGTCGGCCAGCGCCGGCCCGCATAACAGCGTTCCAACGGCTGCGATCAGGCTGGCGATCAAAGATCCCTGGGTCATCGTCATCCTCCTTGTGGCTTGGTGTGCGTTCTGCGTTCTTGTGGAGAAACTGCTGAATAGCACAACTGCAAACACCAACCACGCGGCAACCGGGGAAACCCTGAAAAGCCAATCGTCAGATTGTCAGGTTCCGAGCAGCCCGCTTTTCAGATCCCGGTCGACCGGGCTGTTGCCGATGAAGATGCTGAGCACGGCCTGGTAGAAATCTTCGCCGGGGATGGCCTTGGCGCGCGTCAGGCCATTGATGCTGATGGTGGTGCCGGCCTCGGGTGCGTAGTCGAAGTTGATGGTGTCGCCGCGCTTGGTGGAGCCGATCTGGCGCATCGCGTCTTCCAGTTGCGTCAGGCGGTCGGCCAGCCTCTGCACCTGAATTTCCGTCTGGTTGCGGTGGATGCCGTCGTTCAGCGCGTGGATGAAGGTGTCGGCGCCCACATCACGCAGCGGGTGGATCTGCAGCCGCTTCGGCCCCTTCATGCCGAGGACGACCGCCGCGTTCTTCGCGCGCTCGGGCAGGTACAGGCCCGCCACATAGCCCTTGATGACGAACACCGAGCGCAGGCCCGTGCCGTTGAGCAGCAGTTCGCGGCCGGCCACGCGTGCGGCGTCGTCGAATGGCACGCCCTCGACGTTCACCGTTGCCCATGCCGGGCTCATGCAGGCAGCGCAGAGCATCGCGCCCATGATGCCGCCGCGCCACGCGCGTGCCATCAAGGATGAGCGGGCACGCACAGCAGCCTGCAATGCGCGACGGAGATCAACAAGAGCGGAAAACATCGAAGTGAGCGGTTTGGGATTAGGCCGCCATTTTCCCGATATTTTATTTGCACACAATTGGTGTCTGCCCTGATGCGCAAGCGTTTGCGTACTAGGCGGTATAAGGGCCTGCCGGCATTCGCGTCAAGCAGGCATTCATGGTGTTGTGCTAGGCGCGCATTATTTGGTTTTTAAACCAATCGGTGCGCCAATATGGAAAGCAGATTTAAGACGCATCACAGTCCGGATGCGTTGGCGTGCCTAACCCGAGCGAGTGCTTACGTCGTCTGCGCCAGCGCCCAGGCCACGTGTTCACGCACGAGTTCCGAGGCGTCATCAGCGCGTGCGCGCAGGGCGGCAGTCAGTTGCGTGCGCGTGGCATCCGGCAGCGGGGCGTCCAGTGCGTTGCCGATCGCCACGGCAATGTTGCGCAGCCACCGCTCGTGCCCGATGCGGCGGATCGGACTGCCTTCCAGTCGCTGGTTGAATTCGGCGTCGGTCCAATTGAACAGCTCGGCCAGCGTGGCCGCGTCCAGTCCGTTGCGCACGTCAAAGTCGTGCACGTTGGCCGGCACTGCAAACTTGTTCCACGGGCAGATGAGCTGGCAGTCGTCGCAGCCGTAGACGCGGTTGCCCATCGCCGCGCGCAGCTCGACCGGGATGCTGCCCTTGTGCTCGATGGTCAGGTACGAGATGCAGCGGCGTGCATCCACCGTGTACGGCGCGACGATGGCCTGCGTGGGGCACACGTCGATGCACCGCGTGCAATTGCCGCAATGCGCCTCCACGGGCGGATCCACGGGAAAGGGCAGGTCGACGAGGATTTCGCCGAGGAAGAACATCGACCCCGCATCGCGGTCAAGCAGCAGCGTGTGTTTGCCGCGCCAGCCGAGGCCACCGTTGCTGGCCAGTGCCACTTCCAGAACCGGCGCCGAATCGGTGAACACGCGAAAGCCATAGGGCCCAACGGCGCCGGCAATCTTTTCTGCCAGCTTCTGCAGGCGTTGGCGCAGGACCTTGTGATAGTCGCGGCCGCGTGCGTAGAGCGAGATGGTGGCGTCTTCCGGGCGGCGCAGGCGGTCCCACTCGATGGCGCGCCAGTCGCTGCCGGCCGTTTGCGGACCGGTCAGATGTGGCAGATACGGCATCCGCGCGACGATGGCGCGTACCGTTCCGGCAACAAGTTCGGCCGGGCGGGCGCGGAGCATGCCATGGTTCGCCATATAATCCATGTCACCGTGAAACCCCTGCGCAAGCCATGTCTGGAGCCCTTCTTCAGCGTGCGACAGGTCGACATCGGCGATGCGGACCGCATCGAAACCGAGTTCGGCACCCCAGGAGCGGATCTGCGCCACAAGCGCGTGCATGCCGGCCTCATCGGCTGGCAAGCGTGCATCCAGGTTCGTTTCGTGCGATGGCGTGGGGGTGGCGGACATGCCCAAATTGTACGCAATGCCCACCGTGTTTCCTGCTGATGCGCCTCCTGGTCTGACCTCTCCGCTCGCCGAGCGCACACTTTCGCTCGTCGATGAAGGGGCCACGTCGGCCTTTGGTGCGGCGCTCGCGCAGGCCGTGCTGGCACTGGGCGCGCGGCCCGTGCAGGTGCAGCTCTCCGGCGATCTGGGCGCTGGGAAGACGACGCTCTCGCGCGCCATCCTCCGCGGCCTCGGACACACCGGGCGCGTGCGCAGCCCCACCTATACGCTGGTCGAGCCGTACGACGTTGCCGGAACTACGGGCACGCAAAAGGTCTATCACTTCGACCTGTACCGCTTTACCGATCCCGAAGAATGGACTGACGCCGGTTTCCGCGATTGCTTTGCTGAACCCGCGCTGTGCCTGGTCGAATGGCCCGAGAAGGCGCAGGCGCTGCTCGGCACGCCCGATCTGCACATCGCTTTATCGGTCGACGTTGTGCACGAAACCTACGATGACGGCGTTGAGCATGCACCGCGCCTTGCACGCCTGAGCGCACGCACGCAGACCGGCCTTCAACTTCTACAGTCGTTGCAACACCTGTTCCCATGCTGATCAAGCATCTGCCGACCGACCATCCGGATGACCCCCACCTGCCGAGCCAGGCCCGCCGCCAATGGCTCACGCGCATGGCGAAGGCCGGCGCAGGCACGGTCATCCTGAGCCTGGTGGGCCCGCAGATTGCGCGCGGCGCCAATATCGTCGCGGTGCGCGTGTGGCCCGCCGAGGACTACACGCGCGTGACCATCGAGTCCGACGTCGCGCTCAGGGCCACGCATCAGCTCATCAAGGACCCGGATCGCCTGATGGTCGACATCGACGGGCTCGACCTGAACCCGACGTTGCGCGAGCTGGTGGCCAAGATCACACCGAACGATCCGTACATCCGCCAGGTGCGCGTGGGTCAGAACCGGCCGAGCGTCGTGCGCCTGGTGTTCGACCTGAAGGAAAGCGTCAATCCGCAGGTGTTCACGCTGCTGCCGATTGCCGGTTATCGCAATCGGCTCGTGTTCGATCTGTACCCGACTAATCCGCCCGACCCGCTCATGCAGCTCGTGCAGGCCACCGAGGGCAAGCAGGAACGCTTTGCTGCGTCCGGCGGCACGCCGATGCCGGCACCGTCGGATGACGATGACCCGATCGCCGCGCTGGCGCGCCGCAACAGCGGCGACAGCCCGACCAAGCCGCCGATCGAAGAGCCGCAACACCCGGCGCTTGCCAGCCGTACGCCACCGCGCAAGACGCCGCCAGCCGCGCCTGCCGCGCCGACGAACGCGCCCTCGACGCTTGCCAACGCGCCGAACACGCCGTCGCTGGAGGTCGTTCCCGAGCAGCCTGTGCCGCGCGCACCGTCGAACGGCCCGCGCATGCGCCGCCTGCTCACGGTCGCCATCGATCCTGGCCATGGTGGCGAAGACCCGGGCGCCACGGGCGGTGCCGGCACGCACGAGAAAGACGTGGTGCTGTCGATTGCCCGCATGCTCAAGGCCAAGATCGACGCGCAGCCCAACATGCGCGCCATGATGACGCGCGATTCCGACTACTTCGTCCCGCTGGGCGTGCGCGTGCAAAAGGCACGCCGCGTGCAGGCGGATCTGTTCGTCTCCATCCATGCCGATGCGTTTCTCTCGCCGGAAGCACGGGGGGCATCGGTGTTCGTTCTGTCCGATCGCGGCGCTTCGAGCGCGCAGGCCAAGTGGCTGGCCAACAAGGAAAACGCCGCGGACATGATCGGCGGGGCGAATCTCGGTTCGAAAGACGCACAGGTCACGCGCGTGCTGCTGGACTTGTCGACCACCGCGCAGATCACCGACAGCATGAAGGTCGGCAAGGCGGTGCTGGACCAGATTGGCGGCATCAACCGGCTGCACAAGGGGCAGGTCGAGCAAGCGGGCTTTGCGGTGCTCAAGGCGCCGGACATTCCGTCGATCCTGGTTGAGACCGCCTTCATCTCCAACCCCGAAGAAGAAGCCAAGCTCAACGACCTTGGTCACCAAAACCAGCTTGCCGACGCCATCCTGCGCGGCATTCGCGCCTACTTCGCCAAGAACCCGCCGCTGTCGCGCAACCCGGGCGTCTGACGTATGACGACGCTTGTGCTACGCGAAGGCGGCGCGTCTGACGCCAGCACCATCGCCGATATCCACACGCGAAGCTGGCAGAACGCGTATCGGGGGCTCGGCATCTTGTCTGACGCGTATCTCGACGGCGTGGCCAACGCAGAGATGCAGGCCAAGTGGCGTGAACGCATGACTGCACCCGTGGCCGGGCAATACGTGTGGTGTGCTGATCTGGGCAGCGAGACCATCGGTTTTCTCTGCGCCCTGCGTGAAGACGACACGCCCTGGGGCGCGCTCGTCGACAACCTGCATCTGCTTCCGGCTTCACGCGGCCATGGCGTGGGCAAGCGCCTGATGGGCGAAGCGGCGCTCTGGGCCGCTGCCCAGGGCATCACACAGTTGCATCTGCTGGTGTACGAGGCGAACACCGCCGCAATCGGCTTCTACGAAGCCCTGGGCGGTGTGGCGGTCAGCCGGGATTGGCTGGAGACGGCCGATGGCGGGCACGCTTGGGTGCGCACGTACCACTGGCCGGAAGCGGAACTCGCAGGTTTGACGGGTTTGCGCTGATCAGGCCGCGCGGCTGGCCGCGGCGCCTGCGCTGGCCTCGGCATGCGAAACGCGATCGGCATACTTGCGCGCCAGCGTCGAGCACACGATCAACTGCAACTGGTGATAGATCATCAGCGGCAGCACGATCAGGCCCAGCGCAGGGTTGCCGGCAAACAGGATCTTCGCCATCGGCACGCCGTTCGCCAGGCTCTTCTTCGAGCCGCAGAACACGGCGGTGATCTCGTCGGCCAGGCTGAAGCCCGCGCGCCGCGACAGCCATGTCGTCGCACCGAGCACAACGAACAGCAATGCGCCGCTCATGACGGCCACGGCCACGATGGTCTCCCACGGATACTTCGACCACACCCCCGCGTGCGTCGAATCGGCAAACGAGTTGAACACGATCAGCAGGATGACCGCGCGGTCGACCTTGTTGATGATCGCCTTGTGCTTGTTGATGAAGCCGCCAATGACCGGGCGCAGCAACTGGCCCAGCACGAACGGCAGCAGCAGTTGCTCGGCCACGCCCAGCAGCGCCTTGCCGACCGAGAGGTCCGCACCTGATGCCTGGATCACGAAGCTCATCAGCAGCGGCGTGGCAATCATGCCGATCAGGCCCGAGATGGTCGCGTTGAAGATGGCGGCCGGCACGTTGCCCTTGGCCATCGCCGTCATCGCCACCGACGATGACACCGTGGACGGCAGCGCGCACAGATAGAACACGCCCAGCAGCAGCTCGGCCGGAATGAACGGCTTGCACACAAACAGGATGACCGCGCCGATCAGCGGAAACAGGACGAATGTGCAGCTTTGCACAAACAGATGCAGGCGCCAGTTGCGCGCGCCTTCCACGATTTTCTCGCGCGAGAGCGCCGCGCCGTGCAGGAAGAACACGAGCGACACGCCGACGATGGTGACGATGTCCAGCCGCAGCGGACCGTCGCTCGCGCCGAGCGCCGGGAAGAACAGGGCCAGCGCGACCATCACCAGCATGGCGCGAATGAACCCATCGATATGGGACAACAACGGAGACAACAGCGGGATCTTCATGTGCGTGCGCCGTCACCATTACGTGACGGCGCGGGTTGGATGGCGGGATAGGCGCTATTGCACAACATCCCCATCTAGAATACAAATGCATTGATCGAATCAATTCATACGTAGTCAGCATGAATGTGACCTTGCGCCAGTTGCGCGTCTTCCTCGCCGTGGCACGTGCGCACAGCTTCAGCCGCGCGGGCGATACCATCGGCCTGACACAGCCGGCCGTCAGCCGCTCGATCTCGGAGCTGGAAGGCGAGTTGGGCTTGAAGTTGCTCGATCGCACCACCCGCGAAGTCGTGCTGACAGAAGTGGGCCGCTCGCTGGCGACCGCGCTCGATCGCCTCGTCGCGGACCTCGACGACACGCTGCAACAGGCGCGCCAGGTGGGCGAGCAACGGCGGGGGCGCGTGGTGGTGGCGTCCAGCCCAACCGTGTCGACACGCCTGATGCCGGTATATGTGGCGGAGTGTGCGGTGCGCTATCCGGACATCCGCATGATCGTGCGCGACTCCGTGCAGGTCGACACGCTGCAATTGATCCGCACGGGCGGAGCGGATTTCGGTGTGGTGGTGGAGCCGCTCGATACCGAAGGTCTATGGACCGAGCCGCTGCTGATCGATCCATTCTGCCTGGTCTGTCGCAAGGATCACCCGTTCGCGCAGCGCAGCAGCGTGCGCTGGAAAGATCTGCACCGCACAGCGGTCGTCCTGCTTGACCATGCTTCGGGCAGCCGCCCGCTCATCGACCGCATCTTCTTGCGCCACGGCGTTCACCCTGACGTCGCACAGGAGATGGGCCATAGCAGCGCTGTCTTCGGCATGGTGGAGGCGGGCATCGGTGCGGGCGTGGTGCCGTCGCTGTCGTTGCCGCTGCCGTCGTCGTCGCCATTGGTGGCGGTGCCGCTGTCACCCAAGGAGACGCGCGCCATTGTGCTGGCGCGCCGGCATGACCGGTCGCTCTCGCCGGCGGCCGAGGCGGCGTGGCAGATGATTCGCCGGATGGCGCTGCCTGCCGCCTGACGACCTGAGCGCCGCGCTTATTTCGGCTGCATGCGGATGGCGCCATCCAGGCGGATGGTTTCGCCATTGAGCATCGGGTTCTCGACGATCGCGCGCGCGAGCTGCGCATACTCCGCCGGCTTACCGAGGCGCGGCGGGAACGGCACCATCTTGCCCAGCGCGTCCTGCACTTCGGCCGGCATGCCGAGCAGCATCGGCGTCTCGAAAATGCCCGGGGCGATCGTCATCACACGGATACCGTCGCGCGACAGGTCGCGTGCAACCGCCAGCGTCATCGCCACCACGCCGCCCTTGGATGCCGCATAGGCTGCCTGGCCGATCTGGCCGTCAAACGCCGCGACCGATGCCGTGTTGATGATCACACCGCGCTCGCCGCCGGCGTTGGGCGTATTGGCGGCCATCGCCGTCGCCGCCAGGCGGATCATGTTGAACGTGCCGATCAGATTGATGTTGATCACACGTGCGAACTGGTCCAGTGGATGCGGCCCCGTCTTGCCCACCGTGCGCGAAGCCGTGGCGATACCCGCGCAGTTCACCAGCCCGCGCAGCGTGCCCAGCGACGTGGCAGCGTCCACCACCGCTTGCCCGTCCGCTTCCGACGCTACGTCGCAGCGTACGAATCGGCCGCCCAGCTCCTGCGCCAGCGCGGTGCCCGCAGCCTCGTTCAGGTCTGCAATCACCACCTTGCCGCCGGCTTCCGCCAACATGCGTGCCGTGCCCGCGCCGAGTCCCGACGCGCCGCCGGTGACGATGAATACCTGATCGCGAATCTCCATGCCGTGTCTCCTCGTTTGTGGTTTGCGAGTTACTTGACGTTTACGTCAACGTCATATGGTAGCGCGAAGCAGCCGACGACCGCGCAAAAAAAACGGCGCCTCGATCATGAGGCGCCGTTTTTCTTGGCGGGTAGTGCGGGGTGCGCTTAGTCCTGCAGCGCACCGAACACGCGGGCCGTGATTTCGTCCACATTGCCCACGCCGCTGATCTTGCGGTACTTCGGCGGCGTAACCTTGGCCGCGCCGTTGCCGTTGGCGGCCCATTGCGAGTAGTAGTCCACCAGCGGACGCGTCTGGTTCTCATACACGTCCAGGCGCTTGCGCACGGTTTCTTCCTTGTCGTCGTCGCGCTGGATCAGCGGTTCGCCGGTTTCGTCGTCCACGCCTGCAGTCTTGGGCGGGTTGTACTTGACGTGGTACGTGCGGCCCGATGCCACGTGCACGCGGCGGCCGCTCATGCGCTCGATGATGGCGTCGAACGGCACGTCGATTTCCAGCACGTAGTCGATTGCCACGGCGGCGTCTTTCATGGCTTCCGCTTGCGGAATGGTGCGCGGGAAGCCGTCGAACAGGTACCCGTTCTTGCAGTCAGGCTGCTGCAGGCGGTCTTTCACGAGGCCGATGATGATGTCGTCCGACACCAGGCCACCGGCATCCATCACCTTCTTCGCTTCGATACCCAGCGGGGTACCGGCCTTGACGGCCGCGCGCAGCATGTCGCCGGTGGAGATCTGCGGAATGCCGAACTTTTCGCAGATGAATTTGGCTTGCGTACCTTTGCCGGCGCCGGGCGCGCCCAACAGAATCAACCGCATGTGACGAGTTCCTCAAGTTTTCGAATCCTGTCGCGCTGTCAGGCCGTATGAAGCGCGTTGGGAATCGGTCCGAGAGGGCGGATTCCCAATACGCCTGGTGATCAAGCCATGGCGATGCAATCGACGCAAACAGGCAGCCTAGCGGGCGAAGTTGACGCCAGCCTTACCGGACTCTGGGGAATCAGGCGTCCGCCGGACGGCGGCACCCATGGCTCGATTTGTCTCCCTGTCGCCGCTGCGGCGCCTGCGTGGGCGCCGTCATGCGGCTTGTCGTCCTCGCGATTATGCCATGGCGGGGCCGGGGTTTTAGCAGCCACGCGCGCAAAGTTCAGAGAAATCGCGGGTTCAGGGGCCGTCCTGGGCCAGGAGTTCGGCCCAGGCAGCGCGCACCCGGGCCAGGTCTTCCGGGGTGTCGACGCCGGCGGCGGGGGCGTCATCGGTGGTCAGTACAGCAATGCGTTCACCGTGCCACATGGCGCGCAACTGCTCCAACTGCTCGGTTTGCTCGATGGGGGCGGCGGCCAGTTGCGGGAAGCGGCGCAGGAAACCGGCGCGGTACGCGTAGATGCCGATATGGCGCAGCACGGGCATGGCCGGCAACGGGCGCTCCGCAACGGACCGCGCCATGACGGCGGGCGTCCAGGTGTCGCGCGCCCAGGGCAGCGGTGCGCGCGAGAACAGCAGTGCGCGCTCAGCAGCGTCCAGCACGACCTTGACGACGTTCGGGTTGAACACGTCGGCCGGATCGTGGATCGGGTGGGCTGCGGTGGCGATGGCGCAATCGGGGTGGTCGCGCAGGTGCGCGGCCACGTTGTCGATCAGCGTGGGGGCGATCAGCGGTTCGTCGCCTTGCACGTTGACGACGATGGCGTCATCGGGCAAGCCCAGCACGGTCGCCACTTCGGCCAGACGGTCGGTGCCGGAAGCGTGGTCGGCGCGCGTGAGCACGGCTTCCACGTGATGCTGCATGCAGGCGTCGGCGACCGAAACCGCATCGGTGGCGACCACCACGCGTGCGGCGGACGACTGATGTGCGCGTTCAGCGACGCGCACCACCATTGGCTTGCCGTCGATGTCCGCCAGCGGTTTGTTGGGCAGCCGCGTGGACGCCAGCCGCGCGGGAATGACAGCGATGAACGGCGCGTGCGACATGGCGGCGACCTCGGTATCAGGCCGGATCGACCGGCGTGCCTTCCACGGTCTGGCGCGCTTCGTCGGCCAGCATGACCGGGATGCCGTCGCGGATCGGATAGGCCAGCTTGTCGACGTGACAGATCAGTTCGTTATTGGCGCGGTCGTGTTGCAGCGTGCCCTTGCACAGCGGGCAGACGAGGATTTCCAGCAGGCGATTGTCCATGGCGGTAGAGGCTCCGTGGCGGCCGCTCAAGGGGTAGGGCGGCGCGCCGGTACAGCGGATAGGGTGGCGTTATTGTGCGCTTGCCTTGAGCGTTGCGCGATCGGCCAGGGCGCGCACGCGCTGGCAGACCTGTTCGACCAGCGCCGGGTCGACCACCGGTGTGGTCGGCACCACCCAGATGCGCGGGTCGTCGAGATGGCCGCATTTTACGGCATCCTTTTCGGTGATCAGGATGACCTCGGCGTGGCTGTCGGTAAAGGGGGTGTCGGCGAAATCGTAGTGATCGGGCAGGGGCAGCGTGCTCGGCTTGAGGCCCACGGTGCGCAGCGAAGCGAAGAATCGCTCGGGATTGCCGATGCCGGCCGCGGCCAGCAATCGTCCGCCTTCGATGCGCGCGAACTGGGCCAGCGGGCGACGCAGCGCCGGGTCGGCCAGGTTGTAAGCGTCCTGCAGCTCGAGGTGCATGCCGAACACGTTGGGGCGGTCGGGCGTGGCGCGATAGTTCGGGTCGTTGATGAGCGTGGCGTCACGGTGGCGCGCCATCGGCTCGCGTAACGGGCCGGCGGGCAGCAGGAAGCCGTTGCCACCCATGCGCGTGTCGAACACGATGATTTCGATATCGCGGCGCAGGCGATAGTGCTGTAGGCCGTCGTCGCAGACGATCACGTTGCAGCCTGGGTGCGAGGCCAGCAGCGTCTGCGCGCACAGCACGCGGTCGGGGAAGACCCACACCGGCAGATCGGTGGCGCGGGCGATCAGCAGCGGTTCATCGCCGACGTCTTCTGCGCGGGAGTGTTCGCGCACAGGGCGGGGATGCTTCAGTTGCGCACCGTAGCCGCGCGAGACGATGCCCGGTCGCAGCCCGGCGTCAGCCAGCGCCGACGCCAGCGCAATGACGGCGGGCGTCTTGCCGGCCCCCCCCACGGTGACGTTGCCGATCACCACCACCGGCATCGGCAGCCGCACCGAACGCAGCACGCCGAGGCGGAACAGCAGCCGGCGCAGGGCGCTCACCCCACCAAACAGCCACGACAGCGGCCACATCACCCACGCGAACCAGCCGCGTTGCTGCCATTGGCGGGTGACGAAGCTGGCGAGGCGGTGCTGGGCGACGGGCATGCGGGGTGATTGTGGTTTAGAGACCGTTGAAAAATGAAGCGAGGCGATTCTGACGGTTCAGCCCCGACGCAGACAGTACACAAGGTATGACAAGGCGGGGCGGGGCCGTCAGAAACATTTTTCCGCGGTCTCTTAGCGGGCGTTGCCGGTTTGCGTGGCGAAGGTCAGGTGCGAGAGACCGGCCACACGCGCGGCTTCCATGACATTCACCACTGCCTGATGCGCAGCTTGCGCATCGGCATTGACGATGACGATGGGCTCGGGGCCGCCGGCCTTGCCTGCGGCATTGCGTAGCGCATCGGCCAGGCTGGTCACATCGCGGGTGTCGAGCACTTGCTTGTCGACAGAGTAGACGCCGTTGGCTGTGACGGACACGACGATCTGGCCCGGGCGCTCGGTGGCTTTTTCAGCCTCGGCGGTTGGCAGGTTGACCTTCAGTTCGGTATAGCGGGAATACGTGGTCGTGATCATCAGGAAGATGAGGATCACGAGCAGCACGTCGATCAGCGGGATCAGGTTGATCTCCGGCTCTTCGCGGGCACGGCGCGGGCGGAAGCGCATGGCTGTTTCCAGTAGGGCGTTGCCCGGATCAGCCGCGCCGCGGCGGCAGGATCGCGTCGAGGTACGTGGTGGAGAGATGCTCCAGTTCCACCACGTAGTTATCGACCACGCCACGGAAGTAGCGCCAGAAGATCAGTGTCGGGATGGCCACCACCAGGCCCAGCGCGGTGTTGTACAGCGCGACCGAGATGCCGTGCGCCAGCGCCTGCGGGTTCGTGCCCGCGGCGGTCTGGCTGCCGAAGATCTCGATCATGCCGACCACCGTGCCGAACAGGCCCATCAGCGGGGCCACCGAGGCAATCGTGCCGAGCGCGTTCAGATAGCGCTCCAGGCGGTGGGCAACGTTCTGGCCGGCTTCTTCCACCACTTCCTTGGCGGCGTCGCGCGTGGTGTTCGGATGCAGCACCACGTGGCGCAGCGCGGCGGCCAGCAGGCGGCCCAGCGGCGAGCCCTGTTCCAGCGTGTTCACCACTTCCGGTGTGGCACGGCGCTGATGCGCGACGGCCAGCGCCTCGTCATACACCTTGGGCGGAATGATCTTCTTGTGTTGCAGGGCGACGAAGCGTTCGATGATGAGCGCGAGTGCGAGCACCGAGGCGATCAACAGCGGCCAGATCGGCCAGCCGGCGGCTTGAATGATGGAAAACACTGGACAACCCGTTTTGTCGTTGTGGAAGGAGTGTGATTCTGGTTTGTTGCTCGTGCCGTCCGCGTCCCCGAACGCTGTCCGTTGCGGCAAAAACAGGCAGCACTCTAGCGCGTCGGACCTGCCTCGGCAACACGATGGAGCAGCATCGCGACATGCGCAGACGATGGTCAACGCGCTGTCATGAAAGATGCTGGCCGCACAATCCACAGCCACGCGGGACAGTCTTGTGGACGGGTTGTGGACATTGCCCGAACAAGCAAACTAAGTGCTTGATGCGAAAGGGAGTTCGGTGCCGTGCTTAAAAAATATGCAAGCGGCATTCCAGTGGCCAATCCGGGAACAAAAGCCTCCGGACCGCGCAAACCGGCGGGTAATCCACACTGTGGCGGGACAGTCTTGTGGATGGGTTGTGGACATTGCCTCAACAAGCACACTAAGTGCTTGATCCAAAAGGAAGTCCGATGGCGCGCTTAAAAATGAGGCAACCGGGGTTTTGGCGTGCATCCGGAGGGAAATGGGGGCGCGCCTTGAAAGACCGCGAGGAAATCCACACCGATACGGGACAGTCTTGTGGACGGGTTGTGGACATTGCCCGGACAAGCACCTTAAGTGACTGATTTAAAAGGGTGTTCGGCGCTATGCTTAAAAGTTGTGCAGCGGGGTTTCCCAAGAAAAGATGGGGCTGCCCGCCTCGAACGTGTGAGAATCGACGCCGGATTTATCCACTGCCCAGGCGTCACACCCCGGTTTTCCAGCGCTGCTGTGGATAACTTTGTGAACATCCTTGGGGCGCCCGCGCTAAATGCTTGACGCAGAACGAAATTACTTGCGCTGCTGAAATTTTGACATGGGCGGATTTATCATAAAAATCAACGGGTTGCGTCAAAATGCAGAGAGCGCGTCACCTGCCCTCTGTCAAGCTTGACAAGCACGTTATGCTGTGGACAGGTCGCCCGCTCAGCGTGAACTGCCTCCCCTATTCAAGGTAGAAGTTGCCCCCCGGTCTCATCGTTTTGCGCTCCTCGCACCACTTATGACCCCTCCGCCGTCTTCCCGTCGACCGTTCTGGATGGATGCCCCTGCACCCGCATCCACACCCGAGATGTCGGCCGCACCCGCCGCTGCCTCTGCACCGACTCGGGGCTCGCAGGACGTGCTGACCGTCAGCGACGTCAATCGCCGCATTGCCGGGCTGCTCGAACGCAACTTCCCGCTGGGCTGGGTGCGCGGCGAGATTTCGAACTTCACGCGAGCGGCCAGCGGTCATTGGTATTTCTCGCTCAAGGACGCGGGCGCGCAGATCCGCTGCGTGATGTTCAAGGGACGCAACCAGTACGCCGATTTCACCCCGCGCGAAGGCGAGGCCGTCGAGGTGCGTGCGCTGGTCACGCTGTACGAAGCGCGCGGCGAACTGCAATTGAGCGTCGAGGCCATCCGCCGGGCCGGCCTGGGAAATCTGTACGAGGCTTTCCTGCGGCTGAAAGCCGCGCTGGATGCGCAAGGCTTGTTTGACGCCGACCGCAAACGGCCCCTGCCGCGGCACCCGCGCGCGATTGGCGTGGTGACGTCGCTGCAGGCTGCGGCCTTGCGCGACGTGCTGACCACACTGCGCCGGCGCGCGCCGCATGTGCCGGTGGTGGTCTATCCGGTGCCCGTGCAGGGTGCCGGTGCGTCAGAACGCATCGCCGCCATGCTGGGACAGGTCAATGCCCGGGCAGAGGTCGACGTTGTCATCCTGTGCCGCGGCGGCGGCAGCATTGAAGACCTGTGGGCCTTCAACGAAGAGCCCGTTGCGCGTGCGGTGGCCGCATCGGACATTCCCATCGTGGCCGGTGTCGGACACGAGACGGATGTGACCATCGTCGACTTTGTGGCCGACGTGCGGGCGCCCACGCCCACGGCGGCGGCCGAACTCGTCAGCCCCGACCGTGCCCGCATGCTGCGCGACGTGGGTCGCGACTGGGATGCGCTCTCCGCGCAGTTCCGCCGCCAGTTGGACCGCCGTGCCCAGACCGTCGATTGGCTCGCGCGCCGCCTGCGTAGCCCGCAGGCGCAGATGCGCGAACGCCGCACGCAGCTCGCCCACCTGGAGGGCCGCCTGCGCTTTGCCCTGACCGGCCGCGTGCAGCGTGCGGAACACGTGCAGCGTCTATTGGCGATGCGCCTGACCGCGGCCCGCCCCGACGCCACGCGAGAGCGCACCCGTCTGCAGCAAGCCGAAGCGACACTGGCACGTGTCATGCGTGAGACGCTGGCTCGCACCCACGAGCGCCTGGCACGTCAGCACACCGGCCTGGAGCTGCTCGCGCCGCAGCGCACGCTGGAGCGCGGTTACGCGGTGCTGCTCGATGCCAAGGGCCACGCCATCCGCGATCCGAAGGCACTGCATGCCCGGGCACGCATCGAGGCTCGCTTGGCGCAGGGCACGGCCGACATCGAAATCGCCCGGGTGCAACCCAAGCTCGAACTGTGACCGGCGCATGACCTTATAGCGGCAACGATTGCGATTCCGCACGCGTTTAGCGGGTATTCCGACTATTTGGCACGCGGTTTGCGCCGGTTTTGCAAGTCTCCTACAATCGTCGCTCCCAACCTGTACAACCCACAGAAGGCAAGAACAATGGAACACACGCTCCCCCCGCTGCCGTACGCCCAAGACGCTCTGGCGCCGCACATCTCCAAGGAAACGCTGGAGTTCCACTACGGCAAGCACCACCAGACCTACGTCACGAACCTGAACAACCTGATCAAGGGCACCGAGTTCGAGAACCTGAGCCTCGAAGACATCGTCAAGAAGTCCTCGGGCGGTGTGTTCAACAACGCCGCGCAGGTGTGGAACCACACGTTCTACTGGAACGGCCTGAAGCCGCAAGGCGGCGGCGCCCCGACCGGCGCGCTGGCTGACGCCATCAATGCCAAGTGGGGCAGCTTCGACAAGTTCAAGGAAGAGTTCACCAAGACGGCCATCGGCACCTTCGGTTCGGGCTGGGCCTGGCTGGTGAAGAAGGCCGACGGCTCGCTGGACCTGGTCTCGACCTCCAATGCCGCCACGCCGCTGACGACCGACGCGAAGCCGCTGCTGACCTGCGACGTGTGGGAACACGCCTACTACATCGACTACCGCAACGCCCGTCCGAAGTACGTCGAGGCGTTCTGGAACCTGGTCAACTGGGACTTCGTTGCCAAGAACTTCGCCTAAGGCGAATCGCTCCGGCGACCCAGAAAAAACCTCCGCACAAGCGGAGGTTTTTTTATGCGCGCACGCTGCCCAGCATGTCGTGCAGCTCGTGGCTCATCATCGCCAGGAACACGACCAGGCCGATGTAGTACACCGTGTAGGTCAGGCGCGATTCGTTGGAGATGCTGTAATAGGCGCGGTTTTCCGGCGCGTGCGGGTCGTAGCGCCAGGCCTTCATCAACTGCGGCACGGCCAGCACCGCAATCAAGATCAGGATCGGACTCGGCCGCCAGATGAATAGCGCCACCAGCACCGGCACGCCCAGAAACCAGATGCGCGGCGACAGCACCGCCGTAATGCGTCCGCCGTCAAACGGTGAGAGCGGGATCAGGTTGAACAGGTTGAGGAAGCAGCCGGCGTAGGCCAGCGCCAGCAGCAACTGGCTGTCGGTGTAGCGCGCGAGCCCGTAGCAGAGCATGGCGCCCACCGTGCCGGCCACTGGGCCTGCCAGGCCGATATGGGCTTCCGTTTCAACGTCCATCGGCTGTTCTTTCAGGTCGATCCAGGCGCCCACGAACGGGATGAAGGTGGGCGCTCCCACCGCCAGCCCGCGTTGGCGTGCCGCCATGAAGTGGCCCATCTCGTGGATGAACAGCAGCACCACGAAGCCCACGGCATAACGCCAGCCGAACACGAAGGCGTACGCGACCACCGACAGCAGCATCGTGCCGCCGGTGGTCAGCAGCTTGCCGAACTTCAGCCCTGAGAACAGCAGGATCAGCAGCTTGGCCACGGCTTATGCGCTTGGCTTGCGCTTGAAGAACTTGGCGATGGCCGCGCCAAAACCCGCCACAGCCAGGATCGCCACCTTGGCAAACTTGGCCAGGAACGCGGCCATCACGGCAAACAGGCCCAGCTTCTTGGCGGCGATGCCGCCGACCAGCGCGGCCAGGCCGTATTCGGCCACCTTGTCGGTCTTCGAGTTGAAATCGGTGTAACGCTTGCCATCTTTGAAATCGAGATCGGCGAGCAGCTTTTGCACGGCGGGTTTGTCCGCGTCGACATGGTCGCGGCCGGTGATCAGGTTCAGGCTGATGTAACCATCGCGGCCCAGAGCGTAGGTGTTGTAGTTGACCGCGCCCGGATCGTCGGCCGGCTGGCCCTTGGAGCGCGCTGCCATCGACCAGATCAGGCGGTGCGTGGCGGCGTCATAGTGCGGGCGCTCGACCCAGCCCTGGATCTCAAGTGCCGGGATGCCGCGCTTCTCACGCTCTTCGTTGGCGGCGGCGGTGCCTTCCTTGAGCGATTTGTACAGGTCATCGACGTTCCAGTCGCGGGCGTCGTCGTCCTTGATGTAGCCCGAGGCCTCGTACTTGGCGACGACCATCCATTCGTCATCGTCGCTGGTGGGCATGATCAGGCCGAGCATGTCGGGATTGTTGCTGTTGCCCATGGCGTGCATGAGCTGCCCGGCGGCCGGCTGCGGAATGAAGACCTGGTCCTTGCCGATCTTGAGTGCGGCCTGGTCACGCAGTTCGATCGACGTGGGGCCGACCTTCGCAGCGGCCTTGGCGGCGGCCCAGGCCTGCTTCATTTCCTGTTGCCGATCGCTGGCCTGTTGCGCGTGGGCTGCCGTAGCGCCCATCACGCCCATCACGCCCGTCACGCCCAGCACTGCCATGCAGGCGAGCGCGCCCGCCCAGGCGCGCAGTGCGCCCTGAAGCCCCTTTCCCATGTGCTTCTCCCGAAGATTTTTTTGTGTGTTGATTGACTCGATTCTTCTGATGCTTTGGCAGCCGCCAAGCGGTCTGCAAGCTGGGGCGAAGCATAGCGGGAGCAGGGAGTTGGGCTGTTAATGGGCGTTAACGAAGCCGTGAGGATTACGGTTGAAGACCCATCTGCCGCAGCAACGTCTGGTTGTCTTCCAGGTGCCAGTTTTCGGCGATCTTGCCGTCGGCGATCCGATACAGGTCGAAGGCCTGGAAGTCGATCGGTTGGTTCTGCCCATGCGTGCGGCCGAACTCGCCGGTGAAGTGTCCGCGAAACCGCAAATGAACCGAGACGCGGTCGCCGGCAACGACCATGTCTTCAATCTCCACGCGCATGTCGGGCACCGCCGTGCGGAACGCCTTGGATGCATCGAGTGGGCCTTGTGTGCCCTGCACGCGCCCCGCGGGCAATGTGCGGTCGACAAACGCGGGCGACAGCGCTTCCGTGGCATAGCGCGCGTCGCCGGTATGCCAGAAGGTGGCGTAGCGGCGTGCGGCGAGCACGGCAGCTGCAGCCTGGGGCGAGTCCGGTGCGGCGATGTGGTCGGCGCGGATGAGATCCGCATCGGACGTGGCGGCAGCGGCAGCGGGGGCGATTGCAACGGCAGCTGGCAGCGTCAGCACGGCGGCGGCAAACAAGGCGGGGCGGATAAACATGGTGGACTCCGTTGGGTGGCAATGTGCTGCACTGTAGATTTCCAACCGCACACGATAAAGGGCTTGTGAGTCGATCTGGTTTCAATCCAGGTTTGATGATCGCTTGCCATGCCGGTCGCCCGCACGAACGCAATGCTGCGCACGTGATAGTCGGTATCGCGCGCCCCACAGCGTTCAAATGGTCCGCGCTGCGCCGGGTTTTTCTAGACTGGCCCTCCATCGAACAGACACACGGAAAACAAGGGAGGGGACGATGGATCTGAGCCATATCCTGTCGCGCACGGAGCGCGGCACGCAGGAGTTGCACACGCGCAGCGGACACGTCACGCATCGGCAGCGGGCGATCCTGCTGCTGGTCAATGGCGAGCGCTGCGCGGCGGAAATCCTCGCGCAGTTGAGCAGTGCCGGCCCCGATATCGACGACCGCGCCGAAGACCTCGCGCGCCTGATTGCCGACGGCTATGTCGCAAGCCGCGCGCCAATCAAGGCAGCGCCCAGGCCCAAGGCGGTGCCTCCGCCGGCGCCTGCCGCGCCTTTTGCACCGCGCCACGTGCGGCAGGCCTCGATTGCCGACTGGCGCCTGAGCCAGGCGGGCGCGTTCTCGGCCCTGCAGCGCTATCTGGCCGAAGGTCCGGAAGCGCCCATCGACTTTCTCAACGGCCTGGCCGCGCCGCTGTATGCCGCGCTGACGACGTGCCGCAGCGAGGCATCCGCCCACGCCGTCGTCACGTTCCTGGAAGCGCGCTTGGACGAGGAAGCCTGGAATGTGACCGACGGGTCCTAGGTGTAAATACTGAATTCGCGATCCATTCTCGTTGAGTGGGAATATCGCGTTGATGTATTGGGAAAATCGTCGCATTCTCCGTCGCAACATCACTCGACGGAGTTTCGCGATGACCGAGCCCGGCTTGGCACCTTTGCCAGCACAATCCGGTGCCGCGACCAGCGGTTCGGACCGCGTGCTGATGGTGCTCGCCACCATCGCGCGCCACGGCCGCCCGGTGGCAGCGCGCGAGCTGGTCGAACTGACCGGCCTGCCGCAGAGCACGCTGTACCGTCAGGTGGCGATGCTCAAGCGCTGGGGGTTCGTCCTCGAATCGGCCGGCACCTATGCCCCCGGCCCAATCAGCCTGCAGCTCGCACTCGGTTTCGACCACGCTTCGCACCTCGTGCAGGAAGCTCGCATCGGCATGGCCAAGCTGGTGGCCGAGTCGGGTGAATCGGTCGGGCTGGTCGTAGCCGTCAAGGACCAGGCCGTCTGCCTGGAGATGGTTGAGAGCCAGCAGTCGCTGCGCTGCTCGTTCGAGAAGGGGCGCGGGGTGCCGCTGCTGGCCGGTGCCTCTGCCAAATCGTTGCTCGCGTTCATGCCGCCTGCTGCCGCGCGCGCCATCCTCGCCGACCTGCTGGCCATCGATGCCGACAGCCAGGCGCAACTGCAAGCCGAACTCACCGACATTCGTGCCGCGGGCTATGCGCTGTCCGAGGGCGAGGTCGACCCCGGCGTCTGGGGCGTGAGCGTGCCGGTGTTCCGGCTACCGGGCCACGCGCTCGGCTCCATCACGTTGATGGCGCCTGCAACGCGCGTGCGCGGCAAGGAGCAACGCCTGATCGACATGACCGTTGCAGCGGCCGCATCCATTTCTGCGCGGCTGCAGGACATCTGAATTTTTTTTCGCTTCTTTTTCTCACCCCACATGCACCACACAAGGAGACCACTCATGGGGAATCGTCGTCACTTCATGCATTCGATGCTGGCTTGTGCCGTGGCGTTGTCCGCTGCGGCGTCCTTCGCAACCGCTGCGCACGCTGCCGGCGAGCCGCTGCGCGTGGCGACCGACGCCACGTTCGCGCCGATGGAGTTTGTCGAAAACGGCAAGCGCACCGGCTTTGACGTGGACCTGATCGAAGCGCTGGCCCGCACCATGGGCCGTCCGGTCGAGTGGACCGACATCGACTTCAAGGGCCTTGTGCCGGGTCTGATCTCGCGCCGCTTCGACGTGGCCATCTCGGGCATCTACATCACGGAAGAGCGCAAGAAGGTGGTGGACTTCACGGTGCCGTACTACCACGGCGGCCTGGTCGCGATGGTCAAGCAAGGCAACACGGCCATCAAGACGCCGGCTGACCTGAACGGCAAGAAGGTGAGCGTGCAGGTGGGCACCAAGTCGGTCAACTACCTGCGCGAGAACTACCCGAAGGTCGAGCGCGTGGAAGTCGAGAAGAACAACGAGATGTTCAACCTCGTCGAGATCGGCCGCGCCGATGCCGCTGTCACGGGCCGCCCCGCTGCCGCGTACTACGTGAAGGCGCGTCCGGGCCTGCGCCTGGTTGAGCCGGCGCTGACCACCGAGGAATACGGCATCGCTGTGCGCCGCGACCAGCCGGAGCTGACCAAGGCATTGAACGCTGCATTGGAGAAGATCAAGGCCGACGGCACGTACGACCAGATCGTCAAGAAGTGGTTTGGCGCCGCTGCCAAGTAACAATCGACGGACACGCTGATGGAACTGGATTTCTCTCCCGTCTGGGCCGGCTGGCACGACATCCTGCGGGGTGCGCTCGTCACCGTTGAGGTGACGGCCGCCGCGCTGGTGCTCGGCTGCGTGCTGGGCTTGCTGATCGGCATCGGGCGGTTGAACCCGCGCCGCCGATTCGTCTACGGCATCTGCACGGTGTACGTGACGTTCATTCGTGGCACGCCGCTGCTGGTGCAGCTCTTCCTGCTGTTCTTCGGGCTGCCGCAGTTCGACATCCTGCTGCCGGCTTTCGTGTGCGGCGTGCTGGGGCTGGGCGTGTATTCGGGTGCCTATGTGTCGGAAATCGTGCGTGGTGCGATCCAGTCGGTGGATCGCGGGCAGATGGAGGCGGCACGCTCGATCGGCATGTCGTCGGCGCAGTCCATGCGCGCGATCATCCTGCCGCAGGCCGTGGTGCGGATGATTCCGCCGCTGGGCAACGAGTTCATCGCGCTGATCAAGAACTCGGCGCTCGTGTCGCTGCTCACGATCCATGACCTGATGCACGAAGGGCAGAAGATCATCAGCGTGTCGTATCGCTCGCTGGAGGTGTATCTGGCGATTGCGCTGGTGTACCTGGTGCTGACCAGCGCCGCCAGCTATCTGCTGCATCGGCTTGAGCGCAACATCCGTGCGGGAGGCATGGTGCAATGAGCATGACAAATGCGGCTCACCCGCAAACGCTTAAATCCGCGCTGGATGTCCCCATGATCCAGATTCGCGGCCTGACCAAATCGTATGGCGATCACACCGTGCTCAAGGGCATCGACTTCGAAGTCGATGCCTCGCAGGTGCTGGTCGTCATCGGCCCCAGCGGCTCGGGCAAGAGCACGTTCCTGCGCTGCTGCAACGGGCTCGAAACGGCCGAAGGCGGCACCATCGACATCTGCGGCAAGCGCCTCATCGACAACGGCAAGCTGCTGCCCGAGGGCGAGTTGAACCAACTGCGGCAGCAGGTCGGCATGGTGTTCCAGTCGTTCAACCTGTTCCCGCATCTTTCGGTGCTGCACAACGTCACTGTTGGCCCGCGCATGCTGCGTGGCCAGTCGAAGCACGAAGCTGAAGCGCAAGCGCGCGAACTGCTGCAGAAAGTGGGCCTGGCACACAAGGCCGACGCGATGCCCGCAAGCCTCTCCGGCGGCCAGAAGCAGCGTGTGGCCATTGCCCGTGCGTTGGCGATGCGGCCCAAGGTGATGCTGTTCGACGAGCCGACGTCTGCGCTTGACCCCGAACTCGTCGGTGAAGTGCTTCAAGTGATGAAGCTGCTCGCCAAGGAAGGCATGACGATGTTGGTCGTGACGCACGAGATGGGTTTCGCACGCGAAGTGGCCGACGTGGTGGTGGTGATGGACGGCGGCGGCATCGTCGAAGCCGGGCCGCCGTCGGTCATCTTTGGCGAGCCCAAGGAAGCGCGCACGCGTTCGTTCCTGCAAGCGGTGCTGACACGCGCATGAGGACGACGTTTGATGCCTCCATCTGGCAGGGGCGTGACGACACAGGCGAACGCGGTGACGTGACGCGCCTGTTCCGGGTCGCGCAGTCGGCCGATGCAGCCACGTTGTCCGGCGTGCCTGCGCTGCTGGGTTTTGCGTGCGATGCAGGCGTGGTGCGCAACCACGGCCGCGCCGGTGCCGCACAGGGGCCCCGCGAAATACGCCGTGCGCTGGCCAACGTGCCTGCGCATGGCCTGTCGGTGCTTGCCGACGCGGGGGATGTCACGTGTGACGACGGCGATCTGGAAGGCGCGCAAGCTGCACTCGGCGAAACCGTGTGCGAACTGCTCGATGCCGGCGCGCGTCCGCTCGTGCTCGGCGGCGGCCACGAGGTGGCGTTCGGCACCTATCAGGGCCTGCGTCAGCATTGGCAGAAACACGGTTGGTGCGGACGGTTGGCGGTCGTCAATTTCGATGCGCATTTCGACCTGCGCACGAGCCGCCCTGGCAACTCCGGCACGCCGTTTGACCAGATCGCCGAAGACTGCGCCGCACACGGCATCGACCTCACGTATTGCTGCCTGGGTGTGAGCCGCCTGTCGAACACGCCCGCGCTGTTCGACCGTGCCGAGGCACTGCACGCACACTACGTGGAAGACACCGACCTGCAGGAGCGCCACCTCGATGCGCGCATGGCCGATCTGGACGCGTGGCTGGCCGATGCCGATCACGTCTACCTGACCATCGACATGGATGTGCTGGCCGCCGCGGTGGCACCGGGCGTGTCCGCGCCCGCGGCCTACGGCATCACGCTGCCGGTGCTCGAAGCCCTGGTGCAGCACGTCTGCGCGACGGGCAAGGTGCGCGTGGCGGACATCGCCGAGACCAACCCCGAATACGACCAGGACCGTCGCACCGTGCGCGTGGCGGCGCGTCTGGCGTATCACTTGTTGCGCCGTTCATGAAGCTGATTCCTGCAGATGCAATGCGCCGCATGCCGTGGAAGAACGGCGGCGGTGTCACGACCGAAATCGCCATCGCACCGGCCGGTGCCACCCTGGACACTTTCGACTGGCGCGTGAGCACCGCGCAGGTGGATGCGGCAGGGCCGTTCTCGCGCTTTGTCGGCATGGATCGTTCGCTGGCGGTGATTGCGGGCGGCCGGCTGACAATGCATCGCGCCGACGCCGACGCCGTGATGCTCGCGCCCGGTGAAGCGCCCGTGCGCTTTCCCGGTGAAGCGCAGGTGCATGCCACGCTCGATGCGCCGCTGTCGGATTTCAACGTGATGACGCGGCGCGACGCCTGGGCGCATCACGCCGAGGCGATTGCCCTGGCAGCCGGCGAGCGCCGCTCTCTGCCGCGCGTGCATCCGGGCATGCAATGGCTGGTCTATTGCGTACACGGCGCGCTGTCGATCGGTGCCGACGATGTACCGCAGGGGGCTGCCGTATGGCTCGATGCAGAGGGTGATCCGGACATGCTTGTCGCGCGCGTCGGTTCGGTCGGTTATCTGGTGGGATTGTGGCCGGTCGCCTGACGTTGCGGCAGGTCAAACGCACCAAAAGAAAAGGGACCCCGTAGGGTCCCTTGCAAGTCTCCCGGTCCGGCACGCATGCCGGGCTCGGCAGAAGACTCTTACTTCTTCTTGTTCACAGCGTCCTTGAAGCCCTTGCCAGCCGTGAACTTCACGGTCTTGGTTGCCGGGATCTTGATGGCTTCGCCGGTGCGCGGGTTGCGGCCGGTGCGTGCTGCACGCTTGCCCGACGAGAACGAACCGAAGCCAACCAGCGTGATGGTGCCGCCCTTGGCGACGGTCTTCTTGATGTTTTCCAGCGCGGAGTTCAGCGCGCGCTCTGCGGCGGCGTTGCTCAGTTCAGCGTCTTTGGCAATGGCGGCTACGAGTTCGGATTTGGTCGTCATGTCAGTTCCCCACTTCAGGTTTGTTGGACAGCGTTGTACTGCGACCCGTTTTATATCACCGTTGCGAAGGGTTGCACATCCCCTAACTGCAAGGGTTTGCGGGCCGTTGCTTGCAGCCGACACTTGTCCCGTCTAGGTTTGCGGGCGGGTATCCGGGAAACACCTGATATCGACGGGGTTTGTTTGCATTTCCGCCAGCGTTCTTCACGCCGGAAACGCACCGAAAGCGCGCAGGCGGCACTGCAGCAAACCGGTTCGCCAGACGCCGTACACTGTGTTTTTGGGCCCGTGCAATCTTCATGGAGAACATCATGTCGAGTTCGCAAATGCCTATCGGACAAGGTTTTGCGGCCGTCGGCGAAGCGCCGGAGCAACCGCGCGGACCGGCCGTTCTGGTGGCCGGCGCCAACGGCTTGGTGGGCTGCGCGGTGGTGCGTCGTCTCGTCGCGCAGCCCTGGGCGGGCAGTGTCACGGCGCTTGTACGCCGGCGCGGGGCCTTGACAGCAGGGCAGGCGGCGCCCGGTCGATTGCGCGAATGCGTGGTCAATTTCGATCGCCTGGATGCGCCCGAAACCCAGTCAGCGTTTGCCGCCGATATCGTCATCTGCGCGCTTGGCACGACGATCCGGCAGGCGGGTTCCCAGGCGGCATTCCGGCGGGTGGATGTCGAGTATCCGGCTGAACTGGCGCGGTGCGCGTTTGCTGCCGGTGCGCATCATTTTCTGCTGGTGAGTGCGTTGGGCGCCGATACGCGTTCGCGTGTTTTCTACAACCGCTGCAAGGGCGAGGTGGAGGCCGAAATCCTGTCGGTCGGCTTTCCATCGGTGACGGTGGTTCGGCCTTCGTTGCTGCTCGGCAGGCGCGCAGAATTTCGGCTCGGTGAACGCATTGCGCAAGACCTGTCGCGCGCAATCGGATGGTTGGTACCCAAGACGTGGCGACCGGTCTCGGCGGAATCGGTGGCGGCGGCGCTCGTCACGGCAGCGCGGGTGGATGCGCCGGGTGTGCGGGTGCTGGAAAACGCAGCGTTGCTGGCCGCAAGAGACGAACGGCCGGTGGGGTGAACCACCGGCCGTGTTTCGCTCTTGTTTCGGCGGGGCCTAATTCGAGCGATTACTTTTCGATCGGCTTGCCCGTGCGGTCATGCATGAGCGACAGCGCAAACACGCTGATGATCGCAGCGACCATCACGTAGTACGACGGTGCCAGCTTGCTGCCGGAGCTGGCAATCAACCACGTCACGATCAGCGGGGCAAAACCACCGAAGATCGTGACCGCCAGGTTGTACGAAATCGACAGGCCGGTGGAGCGCACCGCCGTCGGAAACTGCTCGGCCAGCACGGCCGGCGCCGGGCCCGTGAACGCCGCCAGCAACACACCCAGGATCACCTGCACCTGCAGCAGCGTCTGCACCGTCGGGCTCACATTGAGCCAGTGGAAAAGCGGATAGGCTGCAGCTGCGATGACGAGCGCCACCGTGCCCAGCATGCGCTTGCGGCCGATGCGGTCGGACAGCGCGCCCATGAGCGGGCACAGCACGAAGATGATCGCACCGCAAAGCGCCGTCGACTGGAACGTCGCGCCCAGCGGCAGACCAAGCTGCTGCTTGGCATACGTCGGCATGTAGAACACCAGCGTGTAGGTGCAGACCGTCCAGAGGATGGTCACGCCCAGACCGCCGAGCACTTCGCGCGGATGATCGCGCAGCACTTGCGACAGCGGTGCCAGACGCGGCTCCTTCGCGGCCTTCGCCTTCTGCGCTTCGAACGCGGGCGGCTCGTGCAGGTGCGAGCGGATGTACATGCCGACCGGCCCGATCAACAGACCGAACAGGAACGGAATGCGCCAGCCCCACGCATCGATCTGCTCGGGCGACAGGCTATTCGTGACGATTGCACCCATGGCAGCACCCAGAATGAACGAGATGCCCTGGCTCGCCTGCTGCCAGCTTGCGAAGTAGCCGCGCTTCTCGTCCGGCGAATACTCGATCAGGAACGCCGTGGCGCCACCGACTTCACCGCCGGCTGAGAAGCCCTGGATGAGCCGGGCGATCACGATGAGGATGGGCGCACCGATACCGATTTGCGAGTACGTCGGTGCGAGGCCGATGATGGCCGTGCCGATCGCCATCAGCATGATGGTGAGCGTGAGTGCAGCCTTGCGGCCAACGCGGTCGGCGTAGATGCCGAGCACGACGGCGCCAACGGGTCGCATGAAGAACCCCACGCCAAACGTGGCGACCGTCAGCATGAACGAGGTGAAGTCGTTGCCGGTGGGGAAGAACAGCTTGGCGATGATGACGGCGAAGAAGCTGTAGACCGTAAAGTCGAACCATTCGAGGCCGTTGCCGATGGTGGCGGCGATGATGGCCTTGCGTCGGGTGGCTGCAGTGATGGCGGGTGCCGGTGCCCGATCGCCGTGGGTGGGCGCTGCCGTGGCTTGCATGGATGTTTCCTCCAGTGTTTATGGGCATCGCCTGCCTCGATCTCTCCCCAGCACGGGCGGCGAAGCGGTCATGGTAAGTGATCCGGCAGCGATTCGCTGCGGCGGTATACGAAGTCCTTGGAATTGAACCCGCCAAACACTGTCGAACGCATATGCACATGCATCCAACGGAGCACATCATGAACCGGACATCGCAACCTGGCCGTCGTGTTGCCGCCATCCTGCCGGGCGCGGTGGCCGCGTGCGCGGTCGTCCTGCTCGGCGGCTGCGTGGTCGCACCGTACTACGACGCCTACGGCAACCCGATCGCCCCCGCAGCCGTGGCGCCCGCCCCTGTGGCAGCGTATCCGGCCTATCCGTACGATCCCTATTACTACTATGGGCCGGCCTATTACCCGGCGCCCGTCTTCGGCAGTGTGTGGATTGGCGGGGGCGGCTGCTGGGGCTGCCATCGCGGCTGGGGCGGCCGCGGGTGGGGTGGTCGCGGCTGGGGTCATGGAGGCGGCTGGGGGCATCGTCACTGAATCGTCATCGTCATCGTCATCGCCGACGTGACGAAGATGCCCATCCAGCGCGGCTGAACGCCAGTTCCGCCGCCAGTTCAATACGCGTGATTGCGTAACGGAATCTGTTGCATCGCGACATACAATCCTTCGCTCTTAAAAAGAAAAGCATGCGAGGAGATTGTCGATGTCCGTCATCATCGTGCTGGCTGCGCTGGCATTCCTGATGTTCGCCGCGTATCGCGGCTACAGCGTCATCCTGTTTGCGCCGCTGGCCGCCCTGGGCGCGGTGCTGCTGACCGATCCATCGGCCGTGGCGCCGGTGTTCTCGGGCATCTTCATGGAGAAGATGGTCGGCTTCGTCAAACTGTATTTCCCGGTGTTCCTGCTCGGTGCTGTCTTCGGCAAGGTGATCGAGCTGTCGGGCTTCTCGCGCGCGATCGTCGCGTCGGTCATCCGCGTGGTGGGGGCCAAGCGGGCGATGCTTTCCATCGTGCTGGTGTGCGCGCTGCTGACTTACGGCGGCGTGTCGCTGTTTGTGGTGGTGTTTGCGGTGTACCCGTTTGCCGCGGAGATGTTCCGTCAGGGCAATATCCCCAAGCGTCTGATCCCGGGCACGATCGCGCTGGGCGCGTTCTCGTTCACGATGGATTCGCTGCCGGGCACGCCGCAGATCCAGAACATCATCCCGACCACGTTCTTCCACACCACCTCGTGGGCCGCGCCGTGGCTCGGCACCATTGGTGCGCTGTTCATCATCGTGGTGGGCATGTCGTACCTGGAATGGCGTCGCCGCGTAGCGCTGCGCAATGGCCACGGCTACGACCACGGGCTGACCAGGCTGGTAAACGAGCCTGAAACGGCCGAGACCGGCACGCTCGCGCATCCGCTCGTCGCGCTGTCGCCGCTGGTGCTGGTGGGCGTGATGAACCTGCTGTTCACGCGCTGGATTCCGACGTGGTACGGCAAGGTCGTCACCGTGGCGTTGCCGGGCCTGCCCAAGCCGCTGACGGTCGAAGCCGACAAGCTGACCGCGATCTGGGCCGTGGAAGCCGCGCTGTTGATCGGCATCGTCGTGGTGCTCGCGTTTGGCTTCCGTGCAGTAAAGGGCCGCTTTGCCGAAGGCAGCAAGGCGGCAGTGTCGGGCGCGCTGCTGGCCGCGATGAACACGGCTTCGGAATACGGCTTCGGTGGCGTGATTGCCGCGCTGCCGGGTTTCCTGGTGCTGGCCGATGGCCTGCGCGCGATTCCGAATCCGCTCGTCAACGAAGCAGTAACGGTGAGCACGCTTGCGGGTATCACCGGTTCCGCATCGGGCGGCATGAGCATTGCACTGGCGGCCATGGCCGATCAGTTCGTGCAGGCCGCGCAGGCGACGGGCATTCCGATGGAGGTGCTGCACCGCGTGGCGTCGATGGCGTCGGGCGGCATGGACACGCTGCCGCACAATGGCGCAGTGATCACGCTGCTGGCCGTCACAGGCCTGACGCACCGAGAGGCGTATCGTGATGTGTTCTGCGTGACCATCGTCAAGACGCTGGCTGTGTTCTTCGTGATTGCCGTGTTCTACGCCACTGGCATCGTCTGACACAGAGATCGCCGCAATGAAAAAAAGCCGACGCGCAAACGTCGGCTTTTTTTCGGTTCTTCGAAGAATTCCGTGGGCCGAATCTCCACATTCCGTATGCTGGCGCCGACAAGGGCAAGTGTTCGGAGGCGGAATGCTGGATCGC